>PXQR01000142.1:2405-49790 GCA_003021235.1 Halobacteriales archaeon QH_6_64_20
AGTCGTCATCGCGGCCGGCTCGAAACCCGTGGTACCCGGCGCAATCGACGGACTTCAAGAGGTCGATTATCTCACCAGTGACGACGCCCTCAAACTCGAAGCAGTCCCCGACGAGTTCGTGATCGTCGGCGGCGGATACATCGCCGCGGAACTCGGATACTACTTCGGCTCCTTTGGAAGCGACGTAACGGTGATCGAAGCCGAGGACACCCTCGTCCCCCGCGAGGACGGCGACGTCGCAGCGGCGTTCACCGAGATCGCCGGAGGGCGCCACGACGTCTACACCGGGTATCGGGCGTCGGCGGTCACCGAATCCGCCGGGGAGATCACCGTCACCGCGGAAGCCGAGGACGGCACCGAGGTCGAGGTCGCGGGCGAGGAACTGTTAGTCGCGCTCGGCCGTCGGCCGAACACCGAGGGTATCGACCTCGATGCGACAGGTGTCGCAACGAACGACGCGGGCTTCATCGAAACCGACGAACAGCTGCGCACGAACGTCGAGGGGGTCTGGGCGATGGGTGACGTCGCCGACAACGGGATGTACAAACACTCAGGCGACTACGAGGGCGAGATCGTCATCGAAAACGTCGCTCACGACGGTAGTCGTGAGGCCGATTTCACCGCCTTACCCCACGCGGTCTTCACCGAACCCCAGATCGGCGCGGTCGGGAAAACCGAAGCACAGCTCGACGAGGAGGGAAGGGAGTACGTCGTCGGCCGCGCGGAGTTTACCGACACCGCGATGTCGAGAGCACTGAAACTCGACGAGGGGTTCGCGAAGGTGCTCGCCGACCCCGAAACTCGTGAAATCCTCGGGTGTCACATCATCGGCCATGAGGCGTCGATGCTGGTCCACGAGGTCACCCCTGCGATGCGGTATGGCGCGACGGTCGACGGTCTGGCGAACACTCTCATCCACGTCCATCCCGCGATGAGCAAGGTCGTCATGAAGGCCTGTAAGGACGTCTCGTGAACGCTCGGTTCTCCTCCGAATCGGCTCACTCTGCGTGGGCGTCCCGATAGACGGGCGTCCCCTGCTCGTGAAGCTCCCGGGAGGCACGAACGACGTTGTCCTGCAGTTCCTCGTGGTACGCTACGAGGCGGTCGGCCAGTTCGTCGTGAACCGAGGCGAGGATCTGCACGGCTGACAGGGCCGCGTTGTGTGACTTGCCGGCATCGACGGCGACGATCGGCGCGCCGGTCGGCATTCCGAGTACTGAATCGACCGATTTCTCCTGGACCGGGACGCCGATCGTCGGGATCGGAAACGCGATCGAGGCGACCATGTTCGGCAGGTCGGCGGATTTCCCCCCGGCACCCGCGACGATGACGTCGAGACCGCGGTCGGCAGCCGTATCGGCGTAGACGTACATCAGATCGGGCGTCCGATGCGCGGAGACGACGTACGTCTCGAAGGTAAACCGGGCGTCGGGTGGATGCTCGGCGTCCGTTACCTCGGCGAACCCGAGTTCGGTGAGTGCGTCGTGTGCGCCGGCCATTGTATCGAGGTCCGAATCCGATCCCATAATGATCCCGACCTCCGGTGTCTCCTCCGGAGAGCGATCCCGGCCGGCCTCGGTCGTCAGGTCGTCGATGAATCCCTGTAATTCCTCGGAGCGCGCCATGCTTCGGGGCGCGCGGGCGTTCGACAAGGCCCTGTCGGTTCTCGTAATCCACAGATCCATGGTCACGGTCGGCAGGCTCGAACGGTCCGAGGACGGGCACGGACCGTAGTACACGAGCGCAGAGACGACGATTATCGGCTCGAAGAGTCGGACCGCGAGAGGTGAGCGCGTCGCGTGCGGTTCGAACCTCTGCCAGCAGGTCGTCGGGATCGATCGACGGATCGGTCGCAGTGGCGGTGAGGTGGCCCATCTTCCGTAACGGGCGGACCTCCCGCTTGCCGTACCAGTGTAGGTTCGTCCCCGACCGGGAGAGGACGTTCTCGACGCCACTGAGTTCGGCTGGCTGGCTCGTCGAAACGTCACCCAGGATGTTCGCGATCGCGGTCGGGTCCCCGAGATCGGTCGCGCCGAGGGGCCAGCCCAGTACGGCCCGGAGGTGCTGTTCGAACTGGGAGGTGCGCGCCCCTTCGATCGTCCAGTGCCCGGAATTATGCGGGCGCGGAGCGATCTCATTGACGAGAATCGAGTCTTCAGTACTCGTTTCGGCCGCCTCCGTCGAGACCTCGAACAGCTCGATTCCGTACACCCCGCGACCGTCCATGACCTCCAACACGTCCTGGGCGACCGCCTGTGCGCGCTCGCGGGTCTCCTCGTCTACTCGTGCCGGCGAAAGCGTTTCCCGGAGGATCTCCGCTTCGTGGATCGTCTCGGTCACCCGGAAGGTCCGCGTCTCGTTTTCACCCTTCACACCGATCACCGAGAGTTCGCGCTCGAAGGGGATCATCACCTCGGCCATGGCGTTACCGCCCAGTTCGTCGAAGGTCGCTTCGGCTTCCGCGGGATTTCTCAGAGGGAGGTTCCCACGGCCGTCGTACCCGCCGCGGCGGGCTTTCACCATGACGCTTCCACCGAGGTCACGGAGTGCGTCGCGCAGATCGGTCGGCGAGTCGACCGCCCTGAACTCCGGGATCGGGATTCCTGCCTGCGCCAGGCGGCGTTTCTGGACGAGTTTGTCCTGGATGGTCCGAAGGGTCGCAGGCGAGGGATGTACCGGAACGCCGGCCGTCTCGCCCGCATGGGAAAGCAGATCCGGATCGGCGAGTTCGATCTCGTAGGTGAGCACGTCCGCGCGCTCGGCGATCTCCGCTATCGTCCCGGGGTCGTCGAAGTCGCCCTGTAACTGGCCGCGGGTGACGGGCGCGGCGGGCGGATCGAGCGTCGGATCGGCGACGACCACTTCGACGCCGAGTGGCCCTGCGGCCTCGCCGAGCATCCGGCCGAGTTGGCCCGCGCCGATAACTCCCACCGTCGGACCGGGGGACATGAGTGTAACCATTGCGCGCGGCTTTCGGAGCCGGTAGTATAACCCTGTCCGTCCGCCTCGAGGTGGTGTTAACTTAGCGGTGTGAGAGAGAACAGCGAGCCGTGTTGAACGGCTTGAAAGCCCCCGACACGCTCGGCTTCTGCTTGCGGACCGCAGGCCCGCTCGCATGGTCCGAGGGACCCTCCGCGTCCCTCGGTTTTTACTCCCGCCCGCGGCGGTTGTTCGGCGGGCAGTTGGGTAAGTTAACGATGCCCGCCTCGAAAGAACCGATCATGGAAGCGGCGGCCGACGAACCGATCGAGCGGGTTCCCGACGTCGCGACGGCCGGCCGGCAGGGCGATCGCTCGTTACGAAGCCGAACGGCGAGCCTGCGGGGCGCGGGTCACGAGGTCAGCGGACGCGGGTTCGAGCGCGGGTCGAACGGACGAGGAGTTCGTCTCGTGCGAGCGATCGAGCCGGGATTCGTCGACGAAGACGACGATCTCCTCGTCCCAGAGCTTGAACTCGTGCTCGTAGGCGGCGTATCCCTCCAGGTAGGGAGCGACCTCCTCGCGATCCCACTCGTAGGTGATCACGACCGGCGGCGGGTCATCGAGCGCGACCTCGGGTTCCGTGTCGGGTGTCGTGCTCGTCACGTTCGCGTCGTAGCGCTCCAAGTACCACGGCAACGGCAGGCGGTCGTACCAGCCGCCGCCCGGCGAGGGCTGGAGACCCGAGGACTCGTTTTCCATGTAGAACAGCTCCTCGTCGGTGTTTGGATGTACGGTTCCGTAGAAGAGCACGTCGGTCCCCTGATTGCGGGCGGCGACCTGCCTCACCCGTTCGAGCGTAGGTTTGAGATCCGAATCCGGCTGGGCCCACTGGAGGACTTCCTCGTTCTCCCGGTCGGTGGCCCCGAGGTACGCGGCGTCGGCGGCGGTCGCGGCCGTCGTCCCCGCCGCGAGGGAGATCCCGACGACGTCGCCGCTTCGAATCGCGTCACGGCCCCAACGGAAGAGCAGGGCCGCGCCGACGGCGGCGGGTACGGCGAGGGGGACGATCGCGTGTACCGTCGCCCACGGTGCCTGGATGTCGGTGACGATCGGATAGCCAAGCACGCTCACGAAGCCCCAGTAGAAGGCGAGCGAGACGAAATCACGCGGCCGTTCGCCCGAATACCGATCGGCGAGGAAGCCGACGACCGCGAGCAACGAAAGCGTCGCCGCGCCGTAGACCATCGTTTCGAGGTAGTCGCCGAGATAGGGGAGATAGGCGTGATCTTGGTGGCCGCCGGCGATCCAGAGGTCGTACACCGCCGTCCCTGTGCCGAGAAGCGTCGTCTCGATCAGCGCGGGCCACAGGGTCGGCTCGGAAAGCGCCGCGCCGAACCCGATTCCCTCCCCGGCGGTCCGCGGGGCGTAGAAGAGGACGATGACCGCGAGGAACAGGAATCCGGAGAGCGCGAGCGGGCCGATCCAGCGGCGCAGACCTCCGAACACGGTGCGAGCGTAGCCGGCGGCGATCGCCCGGCACGAGGCTTCGGGGACCGGAACTCCCCCGTCGCCGGCGAGCGATTCGGACGAGTCGGGCGATTCGAGCGAACGAGCGTCCTCGCTCGCCTCGTCGGTCCGCACGAACCGGCGCGTCGGCCGGCGCGCTGCTAACAACAGCCGATGATCGAGCAATAGAACTACTGCACCGGCCCAACACAGCGGGTAGATGATCGCGTTCTCCTTCGTCGTGAAGCCAAGCGCGAAACTCAGGGTACCGGGATAGAGGTACCACGACGAGCCGGTATCGACCGCGCGGACGAAAAACCCGAGCGCGAAGAGCATGAAGGCCGCGAGCAACACGTCGTTGCGCATGAATCGCGAGTAGTACAGCAAAACCGGGTTCGCGGCCAGGAACAGTCCGAGTGCGACTATCTCGCTGTCCCGGAGGGGGTCGCGAAAGAGCCAGGCGGCGAGCGGGAGCGCTCCCCCCGAAACGGCAACGGCGAGGCGGGCACTGAAGTCGCTCGCCCCGATGAGGGAGAAGACGACCTCGTTGACGTGATAGAGAAAGGGGCCGTGGACGATCGGGCGGTACTCCCAGAGGCCCGACTCGGCGTAGCGGAGGATCCAGTAGCCAACCCGGCCTTCGTCCCAGTGAAAGACTCGGGACCCGAGGCCGACGAGGCGGGCGAGAAGCGAAAGAACAGTGATCGCTAGCAGGGCAACGAGCGTGCGCCGG
Source organism: Halobacteriales archaeon QH_6_64_20 (assembly GCA_003021235.1). Lineage (GTDB taxonomy): Archaea > Halobacteriota > Halobacteria > Halobacteriales > Halococcaceae > PXQR01. The sequence continues at coordinate 7,566 of PXQR01000142.1, forward strand.
CGATCACCTCCGAGCCACGCGTCGGCATCCATTGATTCGTTTGGGTACCCGAGGGATTAGAACGTTTCCCGATGAAATCGCCGATTACTTCCGTGGATCGTGCCGTAGGCGAGTCGTACCCTGAAGACGATCGGGAGCGGGGAGAACGAGCGCGGAACGACACACGAGAGTCCTCGGCACGGGAGCGCGTCTCAATCAGTCACGTCCGGACGTTGCGGCGAACGGACACAAACGCGGACGTCCCCCGATGATACGCCGATCGGAACGGTAGTTCTTTGCGCGGCGCTCGTGACTGTGACCTATGACGACGCTCGGGTTAGTGGTCGCCCAGTACAACCGCGCGGTCACCGAGGAGATGGAAGCGAGTGCGGCCGAGGCTGCCGACGAACACAGTGCCGAGATCAGTGCAACGATCGAGGTTCCGGGCGTCTACGACGCGCCGCTGGCGGCCGATCGGCTCGCCCGTCAGGAGGGAATCGACGCGGTCTGCGTGGTGGGTGCGATCGTCGAGGGCGACACCGAACACGATCGAGTGATCGCGAACGCAACCGCCCGGTCGCTGTCGGAAGCGAGCATCGATCGCGATACACCTATTACGCTCGGCGTCACCGGTCCAGGCATGAGCAGTGCCGAGGCACGCGAACGAGTCGAGAAAGGGAGAGAGGCCGTCGAAGGGGCGCTCTCGCTCGTGGAGGAACTTCCGTGACGATGAATTTCGCAGAGAGGGTCGAACGGGTCTCGCCGAGCGCGACGGTCTCGATCTCGAACGCCGCCTCGGAACTCGAAGCCGACGGCGTGGACGTCGTCGATCTTTCAGTTGGTGAACCGGACTTCCCGACCCCCGAGAACGTCGTCCGGGCGGGCAAGGAGGCGATCGACGACGGCTATACCGGCTATGCGCCCTCGCCCGGCGTCCCGGAACTCAGGGAGGAAATCGCGGAGAAACTCCGGGCCGACGGGCTCGATTGCGGCCCGGAGAACGTCCTCGTGACGCCCGGGGGCAAACAGGCGCTCTACGAACTCTTCCAGACGCTCGTCGACGACGGCGACGAGGTACTCCTCCTCGATCCGGCGTGGGTCTCCTACGAAGCGATGGCGAAACTCGCCGGCAGCACGCTTCAGCGGGTCGATCTCGCGCCCTACGACTTCGCGCTCGAACCCGCCCTTCCCGACCTCGCCGAGGCCGTATCGAACGACACCTCGCTATTGGTCGTGAACTCCCCGTCGAACCCGACGGGCGCGGTGTACTCCGAGGACGCCCTCCGCGGCGTGCGCGACCTCGCGGTCGAGCATGACATCACCGCGATCTCCGACGAGATCTACAAGGAGATCGCCTACGGAACGGAGGCGACGAGCCTGGGGTCGCTCTCGGGGATGGCCGAACGGACGATCACCCTGAACGGTTTCTCGAAAGCGTATTCGATGACCGGGTGGCGACTCGGCTACTTCGCCGGCCCCGAGGACCCACTTCGTCCAGTACGCCGGGGTCGAAGCGCTCCGAAACACCGACGACGCCGTAGCGGAGATGCGCGAGGCCTTCCGCGAGCGCCGGGACATGCTGTGTGACCTGCTCGCCGAGCACGGCGTCGAGGTCTCGAGGCCCGAAGGGGCGTTTTACCTCATGCTCCCGGTCGGCAGTGACGGCGACAGCGAGAACGACGAGGAGTGGTGCGAGCAAGCCATCGAGGAGGCCCACGTCGCGACCGTGCCCGGAAGCGCCTTCGGCACGCCGGGGTACGCACGGGTGTCGTACGCGGCGGGCACCGAGCGCCTCCGAGAGGCGGTGGATCGACTCGCCGATACCGGACTTCTCTAAAGACGGTCGGTGCTCCGATCGGGATCGTCGCGAGTCCGGTAGCACTCAGCCCAAGAAGAGATCGCGCGGCACGTCGCTTCCGGAACTACCCTCGCGATACAGCTCGGAGTACCCACACTCCTCACAGGAGACGACGGTAAAGCCCTCGTCGGGGAGGTCTACCACCTTGCTTACCAGCCCGTCGTTCGTCGTCATCGAGACGACGTCCGTGTTCGTCTCGCCACACTTCGGACAGCCACCCGTCTCGTCCCCGTCAGCATCGTCGGCCATATGCGAACTTCGTCAGGACGGGTATAAGAACTCGCCCGGCTCCTGAGCGCTCCGGCTTACCGGCCGTCGATCGCGGTGTGTCTCCGAGTTCGTCGGCACGGACACCGCCAAGAGAGCGTCCGTTTAGCTGTCGTCGTCGGAGTCGTGGTCCAGATCGGGTTCGACGTCCTCGGTGTCTCCGGAGGGGCCGGCCGCCTCGGAGGGTTCGGCAGCCGACGGCGATTCGTTCGTCTCCTCGGTGATCGATCCGGTCGAGCCGGTCGCGTCCGTGTCGGCCGCCGCGGTCTCCTCGGCGGTCTCACTGCCCCTCTCGGGATCGACGTCGTGGGCGTCTCGCAGGTGTTCGTCGCGCTCTTCGCGCCGATCGAACGTCTCGTCACAGTGCTCACAGGAGAACTGTGAGTCGTCCGAATCGTCCGCATCAGTTGCCATAGCTACCCCGACGATTGCACGCGGGAAACGGTTTTCACCGGCCAGTGCAACCTCGTTCGATCCCGTGGTTCGCGATGGCTCGAGGACCGAAGGGGACGATCGACTCCGAGAACTCCACGTAGCCGGAGCTACGACCGACGCCACGAGCCGGGCGAGCGGGACTGAACGGTTTTTTGTCCGTTGCCCGCTCATGTCCATCCAATGAGCGGGTTCGACGAACACGACTACGAGGAGTTGGGGCTCGTCGCCGGCCTGGAGATCCACCAGCAACTCGATACCGAGACCAAGCTGTTCTGTGGCTGTCCGACCGAGCGGCGCGAGCCCGACGACGCGGTTCAGGAGATCACACGCTACCTGCACCCGACACGGAGCGAACTCGGCGAACTCGACGCCGCGGCGATCGAGGAGAGTCGGGTCTCGCGGCGCTTTTCGTATCTCGCGTACGATACGACCTGTCTCGTCGAGGCCGACGACGAACCCCCCCATCGGATCGACGACGAGGCGATCGAGGTCGCCCTGGAGATCGCTTCGTTGCTCTCGATGCGGCCGGTCGATACCGCACGGATCATGCGTAAGATCGTCGTCGATGGGTCGAACACGTCGGGCTTTCAGCGTTCGTCGTTGCTCGCGACGGGTGGTGAGATCGACACCGAGAACGGACCCGTGGGCATCGAGGACCTCCTGTTGGAGGAGGAAAGCGCCGCCCGGATCGAGGAAACCGACGAGGGGACGCGCTACGGGCTCGATCGGTTGGGTATCCCGCTGGTCGAGATCGGCACTGCACCCGATATCCGCTCCCCGAGCCAGGCCCGCGAGGCCGCCGCGACCATCGGCATGTTGCTCCGATCGACTCGAAGCGTGAAACGCGGGCTTGGGACCATCCGCCAGGACGTGAACGTCTCGATCGCAGACGGCGCGCGCGTCGAGATCAAAGGCGTCCAGGCACTCGACGACATCGACGACATCGTTCGCAACGAGGTCGCCCGCCAGCAGACACTGCTCGACGTCCGCGAGGAACTCGACGAACGCGACGCGAGCGTCGGCGAACCGACCGACGTAAGCGATGTCTTCGACGATACGGACAGCGGCGTGATCGCCGGCGCGCTCGGGGCCGGCGGACGCGCGATGGCCGTCTGCCTGCGGGGCTTCGACGGACTCGTAGGGAAAGAACTCCAGCCCGATCGCCGACTCGGCACTGAATTCGCCGATCACGCCCGCCGGCACGGCGCGGGCGGGGTCTTTCACACCGACGAACTGCCGGCCTACGGGATCTCCGACACGGAGGTCGAAGCGCTGCGGGAAGCGGTAGACGCCGGTGAAGACGACGCGGTGGCACTCGTCGCCGACGACCCCGAGACCGCCGAAACGGCCATCGAGGCGGTCGCCGAGCGCGCCCGGACGGCGATCGACGGCGTCCCCGAGGAGACCCGCGGCGCGAACGCCGAGGGCACCACCCAATACCTGCGCCCGTTGCCGGGTGCCGCACGAATGTATCCCGAGACGGACGTCCCGCCCGTGCCCCTCGATTTCGGCGAAATCGAACCGCCCGAGGTCCTGACCGAGACGGTCGATCGCTTCGAGAAACTGGGTCTCGATCGGGGACTCGCCGAGCAGGTGGCTTACGGCCGGCGGGTAGAAGCGTTCGAGCGGGCGATCGACATGGGGATCGATCCGGCACTGGCCGCCCGCACGGTCGAGAGCACAACCACTGAACTGCGCCGCGACGGCGTGCCGGTCGAGAACCTCGACGACGGGGACTTCGAGGGCGTCTTTTCCCTCGTTGCGAACGAGGGACTCCCGAACGAGGGGGTGCCCGAGGTACTCCGCGCACTCGCGAACGACCCCGAACTATCGGCGAGCGAGGCGGCCGAACAGGCGGGTGTGGGGGCGACCGGGGAGAGCGAGGTGCGAGAGACCGTCGCCGAGGTCGTCGAGCGCAACGAAGCACAAGTACGAGAAGAGGGCATGGGAGCCTTCTCGGGGCTGATGGGTGAGGCGATGGGCGCGCTGAGAGGGAAAGCCGACGGCGAAGTCGTCAGCGACGCGCTGCGCGAGGAGATCAGTCAGCGAACGGAATGAGCGGAGCAGGCCGGACGAACCGGCAACGAAACCACTCACCGGACTCCCGTTCGAAGACGAAGGTTCGTTATCGGCGTTCGAAATCGAGGCGCGAGTTCGACCCGTCGGCGGGCGATCCGGGCGAACTCGGCGAATTCGAGGTCGAAAACGGGTTCAGAGCTACCGGATCGACCCACCGAGAAACGAGGTAGGCGAACGCGACGAGGACGAGGACGAACGCGATGTCCGATAGCCAGTGGATGCCCAGATAGAGCGTCGAGAGCGTTATTCCTACTGCGAGCGCGCCGGCGACGCGGGCGTATCGGGGGCTTGCCTTCCGCGCGTAGAGCGCGGCGAGGATCGACAACCCGGCATGCAAACTCGGGAAGGCCTTGACGAGGGTATCGGTCGCGGCGATCCCGGTCCGGATCACGGGATGGAGGTCGTACAACAGCGGTTCGACGCCGGGAAGGTAGTACGCGGTGATCCCCACCGGAAAGGCGAGGAAGAAGGGCAACGCGGAGAGCGTGAGACAGGCATACGCCAGCGCGTACCGACGAGCCTCGGCCGGATCGCGGGCTTTCACCGCGAAGTAAGTGAACAGAACGACGAGGGGAAAGCCGACGAGGTAGAGCACGCTGAAAAGTAGCGTGAGTGAGGGTGCAGTGACGGCTTGGAAGAAGACAACCGCCGAGCCTTCGACGGCGTAGACGGCATCGGTATAGATCCGAGTCGCGTGAAATCGGTGGGCGGCCTCGTTAACGCCGGTGGTGATGACCCAAGCGACCCCGAGGTACTTCCAGTCGGTACGCAGGAAGCCGACGAGGGCTTCCCGAAGCCCTACCTCGGGGAGGAAGACCCGAAAGCCGATCAGCAACGCCGCGAGCGGGAAGAGAAGCATGAGAAGCGCGAACTGCGTTTCGAGCGAGACCTGGAGGGCCATCCACGTCCTGTCCGCGGAGACCTTCAAAAACCGTTACGATACGCGGAAGCCGGCGGCCACGGCTCTACCGACGGTCGTCGACCGATCGGGACCGTCGGCGGCTGGTCTCGGCGAGTTCGGTCGCACGGCGGAACCCCCCTCGCAAGGAACTCGCCTCCCGGCCGGTGAGTCGGGCACGGCCGAACACCCGCCGGAGCAAGCGATTGGCTTTCGGGCGTTTCTCCTCGGGGTGGTCGATCGCACCCAATAGCGCGTCGAACTGGTCGTAGAGCCCTTCGGTCGCGGTCACCGTGGCGTCGGCGCGGGGTGCGTGTTGGGTAGGGGCGTCGGCGAGGACGCGCAGTTCGTACAGCGCGATCGTCGCGGCCTGTCCGAGGTTCAAGACGGGGTACTCCGCGCTGGCGGGGATCGAACAGATCTCGTCCATCCTGGCGAGTTCGTCGTTCGCGAGTCCGGTGTCCTCCCGGCCGAACACCAGGGCGATCGGGGCCTCGAATCGGCCGGCGTCCGCTACCAGACTCTCGGCGAGGGAAGCGGGCGAACAGAAGGGATAGCGGACGTGACGGCGCTCGTCGTTGCCGGTGTGTGCGGTGAACCCGACGGTGTGGTATCGCTCGATTACCTCGTCGAACGTGAGGACGTCGTGAGACGGGAGGACGTCCTCGCGGGCGTGACCCGCGAAGCCGTACGCCTCGTCGCCCGGTTCGATCGCGGGCGGGTCGATCAGTTTCAGATCGTCGAACCCGAAGTTCTTCATCGCGCGGGCGACCGTGCCGACGTTGCCCTTCGCCTGCGGTTCGACGATCACCACCGCGGTCATCGGGACCGGGGGTACTCGCGCGAGAGGTCGAGTTCGGGGTCGTCTGAGCCGTCGCCGTCGTTGTCGTCGAGTTCGCTTTCGGCGTCGCTATCGGAGCCCTCTCGTATGTCCCCTTTGTCATCCACATCTTTCCCGCTCTCTTCGCTTTCGGCGTCGTCGCGCGTCGCGTCGAGAGCGGCTTCGGGGTCGGGCAACGCGTCAGGGTCGGAATCGACGTGGGTGACGCCCGCGTAGCCGTCGGGGGCACGTCCGTTCTCCAAGAACCACTCGTAGAACGCATCGTCGAGGTCGTCGCCTCCGCGATATCGTGAGCCACCCGCCTCGTTGAACCAGTAGACGAAATCGGGTTCGTGGTCGTCACAGAGCACGACCTCGGCCATCGGCTCGCCGTAAACGACCCGGGCGGTGTTACAGCGTTCGACCTCTTCGTCGCCGTGTTCGAGCCAGCAGGCTCCACAGGGCCGGTTTACGAGCGCCGTCAAGCGATTGACCCGTCGCCGCGTGTCCGCGGGCATCTCATCGAGAGGCAGAAAGGATCCGTCGCTCGCAAAGACCGCCGACTCGTCGAAGCGCCACCCCCGGAGCCCGATGCTGACTTTGTTCATACTCCCGGTACGTATGCCATCGGCAAAAGTCACGTCGTTCACTGCGCTCGGGAACCGGACGATCGGGGTCGCGCATCCGGATTCGACACGGTCGAGAGCAGGTCTCGGCGGCAACGAACAGCGAGACAGGAGTCATTGGTCGAAACACTTTATAACGGGCGTTCGTGGGTATCGGTAACACCGAGTTATCGAGGGCCATCGATGACTGACTCGACCGACCGGATGGACGCTGAGGGAAACGAGAGGTCGGAACCGAGCGGCTCCGACGAACGCGAACGATCCGGTCCGGCGAGTGCGTCCGACGACCTGCTCGATGCGATGGCGGACGTGCTCTACGTGATCGACGAGGAGTGGACGATCCTGCAGTGGAACGACCGTCTGTGTGAGGTAACGGGCTATACCGACGACGAGATCGCACGGATGCATCCCCTGGAGTTCATCCCCGAGGCGGATCGGGAGGCGGTCGCACAGCGAGTGTACGCGGTGTTCGATCGCGACGCGGTCGAGGCAATGGAAACCGGGATCGTCACGAAGTCGGGTGAGGTAATCCCCTTCGAGTTCAACGGTGCCGGGATCACGGACGAGGACGGCGACGTCATCGCAATGGTGGGCACCGCCCGCTCGGCGACAACGAAGGCGCGCCAGCGCGACCTCCTCTCGCGGGTGTTCGAGACCAGTCCAGTCGGGATCGCCGTGCTCGACGGCGAGGGGCGGATCGTCCGGACGAACGACCGCGTCGAGGGCATCGTCGGCGCAAGCGAGGCGGAGTTGGTCGGCCGGCACTACGCCGACGCCGAGTGGGACGCCTACGACGGTGGCGGGGAGCCACTGGCACCCGGTGAGGGCGTAATCGGACGGGCGTTTGCGGCCTGCGAGACAACGAAGGACGACGAGTATCGCTTCGAGCGGCCCGGTATGGAGCCCAAGTGGTTGTCGGTGAGCGCCGCGCCGATTCTCGACACGGCGGGCGAACCGGAGCGTATCGTCGTCGCAATCGTCGACGTCACCGATCGCCGCGAACGCGAGCGCGAACTCGAGCGGAAACGCCGGGACCTCGAGCACCTCGATCGGATCAACGCGATCATCCGGCGAACGAACCGGGCACTCGTCGGGGCCGTGACCCGCGAGGAGATAGAACGGGCCGTCTGTGAACGCCTCACCGACGGCAAGGCCTACGCCTTCGCCTGGATCGGCGATCCATACCCTACAGGCGGGGAACTCGACGCGCGCACCTGGGCCGGACGCGGCGCGGCACACGTAGAGGGGATCTCGGTTACGGTCGGCGACGAAGGCTCGGACGGCGAACGCACGAACGACGGGCCGACCGGCCGGGCGATCCGCTCGCGGGAGGTCGAGACCGCCACGGCGAGCGCCGACGAATCCAAGGTCGTGCCCCGGGACGAAGCGGCGATCGGGTCCGACGTTCGGTCCGCGGTGGCCGTCCCGCTCGTCTACGGCGACACCCTGTACGGAGTCTTGAATCTCTACAGCGACCGTCCGGAGGGGTTCAGCGAGGAAGAACGGGCGGTGCTCGGCGAACTCGGCGAGACGATCGGTTATGCGATCGACGCCACCCAATCTAGACGGTTGCTGTTCACCGATCGGGTAATCGAACTCGAACTCCGAAGCGACTCGTCGGCGTCGTTTTTCATCGACGCCACGAAGCGGGTCGGGGGAACGATCTCGCTCGACGGGGTAGTGCCCTCGGCCGAGGAGAGCGATCTGTACTACATGACCCTCCGAGGGGCTTCGCCCAAAGACGTACTCGACCTCGCCGCCGACGCCCCGGGAATCGAGGGCCGGCTGGTGGGCGAGACCGACGAGGAGAGCCGACTCGAGTTCCGCGTGGGCGACGCGTCGATCACGCGAGTACTGCTCGGTCGGAACGCGCGAGTCACGACCGCCCGCGCCGAGGAGGGCGAAGCACGGATCGTCGCACAAATCGCACCCGACGCCGACGTCAGGACCGTCGTCGAGGCCGTCCGGGAGCCGTTCCCGGGATCGGAACTCGTCGCCAAACGCGAGATCGAGCGCGAAGCCCGAACGCCGAGCGAGTTCCGCGAGACCGTCGAGGAACGGCTCACCGAGCGTCAGGCGACGGCGCTCGAAGCCGCCTTCCACGCCGGGTATTTCGAGTGGCCCCGCGTGTCGAGCGCCGAAGAGGTCGCCGCGACCATGGACATCGCCCCGCCGACCTTCCACCAGCACCTCCGGGCGGCCCACCGCAAGATGCTCGAAGCCTTCTTCGAGGCGTGAACAACGGAAACGACGCTACCGACCTACCGACGGCGGGCGACGGCCTCGACCCAGCCGGGAGCGTCCAGCAGATCGTCGAACACGTCGATGTCGAGTTCCGTACCGTACCAGGTCGACTGCCAGCGGACATCGTAACCCGATTCGGAGATCGTCGAGACCATCTCGAAGCCGTTCTCCGCGAGGGTAGCGAGCGTCTCGCGGGCGGCGACGGGGTCGACCTGCTACGAATGGAACTCGAAATAGAGAACTAAGGGCCCCGAGGCGTCGAGCACGTCGGTTAGCCCTGCCATCACCGCCGTCTCGTAGCCCTCGACGTCCATCCGGACGACGTTTACGTCCTCGGGAGCGACGTCGCGCCCGGCGAGGAACCGATCGCCCGTTACCTGTGGGACCGAAACCGTGTCATCCGATGGCCGCGGCGACGCGGTTCGGTCGGCCCCGTCGGGTAGTGCGTCCCCATCGGAGGCGGGAGCCACCGGCGGAACGTGAACGGTGTGACAGTTCGCCCGCTCGGCCAAGCGGAGTTCGGCCGCGACGTTCTTGTCGCCCAAAGCGCAGCGCTCGACGGTGATCCGGTCCTCGTAATCGTTGAGCGCGACGTTCCGTTCGAGCAGCGTGACGTGTTCCGGCGCGGGTTCGATCGCGTGGACGGTGGCGCGTTCGCCGAGCACGCTCGCCGCCATGAGAGCGAAGTAGCCGACGTTCGCCCCGACGTCGAGCACCGTCAGGTCGCCCGAGACGTCGTCGGCGAGGGCGCGCAGTTCGTCGCGGAACACGCTTACCGAGCGCTGTTCGTGAGTGCCGTAACTCAACAGCGTCCTCGCGATCCCTGAGTCCGCGGTGTCCAAACACATCTCGTAGCCGTGGACCGACCGCTTTGCGAGATCGCCTTCGCGGCGCAACTGGCGTTCGTAGTATAGGTTCCGGCGGAACAGGAGCACGGTAACCAACCCGAATAGCGCGCCGAAGCGGCCTCGTCTCGCCAGCCACAGTGCCTTCGCGGCGTTCATTCGAACCACCCGCGAGAGAGCGCCGAGAGGTCGATGGGTCGCTCTCGCTCCGGCCACGAGCGTCCCTATGCCGACCGCGTATGACGGTTCCACTAACTCGTAGGCTACCGACACCGGCCGTCACCTAACGAACGATCAGTAGCGGTCGCACCTCGTCGACCCTTCGGCGACGTCGGCTCGCGTGAGAGACCCCGGATAGCGGACCCCTCGGTCGTCTCACGGGCGATACGCGAGAGTACCGGCACCCTCCCACGGTGCTGAACGGGCATACAGTGTATGCTCCCGTGTTACCACACGTATAGCTCTTCGCGTTCCTCGGGAAACCAAGTAGACGTGTTATCCGGGAACTGGGTCGAAGTCGTCCTATCAGTACCGGCGGGCCGCGATCGAGAACGGATCGTCACGAGGAGAAGTCCCACGAGGGCGCGCCGGTAGGCTCAAGACGCGCCGGACGGTAGCACGGCTGTTGTGAGTTCTCGCACCGGTACCGACACCGACGTCGTCGTGATCGGCGGCGGCTCGACGGGATGTGGAATCGCCCGGGACCTAGCGATGCGCGGGGTCGACGTCACGCTCGTCGAGAAGGGAAACCTCACCCACGGGACGACCGGCCGGATGCACGGTCTGTTACATTCGGGCGGTCGGTACGCCGTCTCGGACCAACAGAGCGCTAGGGAGTGTATCGAAGAGACCCGGATATTGGAGGACATCGCGAGCCACTGTGTCGAGAAGACCGGAGGGCTGTTCGTCCAACTCGACGAGGACGACGACGCGTACTACGAGGAGAAACTCCAGGGCTGTCGCGACTGTGACATCCCTGCCGAAGAGTTGACTGCGGAGCAAGCCCACGAGATCGAACCTTATCTCACGAGCGACGTCAAGCGTGCGATCAAGGTACCCGACGGCGCGATCGACCCCTTCCGGCTGTGTGTGGCGAACGCCGCCGACGCCGAGCGCCATGGAGGAAGAGTCGAGACCCACGCGCCGGTCACGGACCTGCTCGTCGAGGAGATCAGGGCGGAATACGTCGTGAATGCGACGGGTGCGTGGGCCGGGCGCGTGGGTGAAATGGCCGGGCTGGACATCGAAGTCCGGCCCTCGAAGGGCGTCATGACGGTCATGAACGTCCGGCAGGTCGATACGGTGGTCAATCGCTGTAAGCCCAAAGGCGACGCCGACATCATCGTCCCCCACGAGACGACCTGTATTCTGGGGACCACGGACGTCGAAGTCGACGACCCCGACGAGTACCCCGAAGAACAGTGGGAAGTCGATCTCATGATCGACGAGCTCAGCGCATTGGTGCCGATACTCGAGGACGCCCGAACGATCCGATCGTACTGGGGAGTCAGGCCGCTCTACGAACCGCCCGATACCGGAACCACGGACCCGACGGACATCACCCGGCAGTTCTTCCTGTTGGACCACGCGGAACGCGACGATGTCGGGGGAATGACGTCGATCGTCGGCGGGAAGTTCACGACCTATCGGCTGATGGCGGAACGGATCACCGATCACGTCTGCGAGCAACTCGGAATCGACCGCGAGTGTACGACCGCCGACGAACCCCTACCTGGTAGCGAGGACGCCGGCGTGCTGGACGACTACATGGACGCATACGGGCTTCGATCGCCGATCGCCAAGCGAAGCACCAAACGCCTCGGCTCGAAGGCCGACGAAGTCCTCGAGACCGACGACCCCAACCCGGTGCTCTGTACCTGTGAGGCAGTGACCCGCGCGGAGCTACGCGACGCGATCGATCATTCGGGCACGGACTTGAACGCCGCACGCATCCGCACCCGGGCGTCGATGGGTAACTGCCAGGGGGGGTTCTGTTGTCACCGGATGGCCTACGAGCTGAGCCCCGAGTACGACGAGCGAGCCGTGCGCGAATCGCTCGACGAACTCTACCAGGAACGCTGGAAGGGCCAGCGCCACGCGCTGTGGGGCGAACAGCTCTCCCAGGCGATGTTGAATCACGCGCTTCACGCGACGACGATGAACCGTGATCGCGACCCGGCGAACGACGAGGAACCGGGCATCGAGTACGGCGCGTTCGACGCCGGCCCCGGTCCCGACGCGGAGGCTGATCGGTCGGCGACGGCGGCCGCCGACGGCAGGGTCAGAAGCGACGGTGGCGTCTCCGACGACGAGAAAGACAGTTCGGAAAACGGAGGAACCGGCAAGCAAGAGGAGAGCACACGTGGCGATCAGTGACGACGTGCTCGTGATCGGGGGCGGACTCGCCGGCATGACGAGCGCGCTCGCCGCCGCCGAAGAGGGCGTCAGGGTTCGACTGCTCTCCTACAAGAAGAGCACGTTACGGAACGCGAGCGGGCTGATCGATCTCTTAGGGTACGCCGACGGCGGGATCGTCGCCGACCCGTTCGAGGCCATCCCGGCGCTCCACGAGGGCCACCCCTACGAGCGGGTCGGCGTCGAACGAGTCAGGGAGGGGCTCGACCTGTTCGACGAGAGCGTCGGCGCGAGCTACCTGGGGGGCCACACCGATCGCAACGCCCTCGTTCCCACGTACGGCGGCACGGTGAAACCCACGGCCAGGTACCCGGTGAGCACGGCGGCGGGGCTCGCGAGCGACGCTCGTCCGGTTCTTCTGCTCGGGTTCGAGGCGCTGTCAGCGTTCGACGCACCGCTCGCCGCCGAGCACTTGCGAGCGGCGGGCGTCCCCTTCGACGTGCGCGGCGTGAGCATCGAGTTCCCCAAACGATTCCGCGCGGACGCGACGGCGATGCGCTTCGCGCGGGCGCTCGACCGCGACGAACCGGCCGACGACGCGGATATCGGGACCAGAGCGGCGCTCGTCGAGGAAATCAAGGACCACCTCGACGGTGCCGAACGGGTCGGCGTGCCGGCGCTGCTCGGCGACGAGGACCCCGAAGAGGTGCGGGGCACGCTCGAATCGGGGTTGGGAGTCGACGTCTTCGAGGTCCCGATGGGGCCGCCGAGCCTGCCTGGACTCAGGCTCGAAGACCGACTGTACGACGCGCTCGACGACGCCGGCGTCCGCGTCAGAACGGGGAACCCCGTCGTCGAGTTCGATCCCGATGATGGGTATATTACGACCGTCTACACTGATCGCAATGGCCAGCACGTTCCCTTCGAAGCGGAAGAGATCGTCCTCGCCACCGGCGGACTCGTCGGAAAGGGCGTGAAATCCGATCGGCAAGCGGTCTACGAACCGGTCTTCGACTGTCACGTTCCCCATCCCGAGGACCGCTACGAGTGGTTTCGTGACGGCGCGTTCGACGATCACCCCTTCGCTCGCTTCGGCGTCAGTGTCGATCGGGACCTACGCCCGCTCGACGCCGACGGCGGAGTCGAGTACGAGAACCTCCGGGCCGCAGGTAGCGTACTCGGCGGCTACGACCTGGCGGCGGAGAAATCCGGCAGCGGCGTCTCGATCGCGACCGGCTACGCCGCCGGCCGGGCCGCAGGGGAGTGCGCGTGACTCCGAGAGGGTTCGATACCGAGTTCGACCCCGCCCAGGTCTTCGACGACCCGACCGAGATGGATCTCAGGCCAGGGGCCGATAACTGCTATAAGTGTTCGACCTGCGATACGTCCTGTCCGGTCGCCGAGGTCGACGACGACTTCCCGGGCCCGAAGTTCCAGGGTCCCGAGCAGTGGCGACTCAAGAAGGGCGACGATCGGGACATCGACCCGTCGATCACCGACTGCTCGAACTGCATGCGGTGTGATAACGTCTGTCCGTCCTCGGTGCCCCTCTCCCAGATGCACAACACCGCCCGCGGGGAGTACGTCGAGGGTCAGGCCCCCTCGCTGTGGAGCGCAGAGGACGCGCTCGCCGACGGCGAGTTCCGGGAAGCGCTGTCGTACCTGCGGGGCGTCCCTTCCGAGCTATCGATCGAGTTCGTTCGCAATCGCGTATTGTCTAACTACGGGACGATGGCCGGTCTCGGAAGCGAGGTGCCCCGGCTGACGAACCTCGTGATGGGGAGTCGGGTCACGAAATGGGTGAACGATCGGTTCTTCGGGATCACGGCCGAACGCGACTTCCCGGAGTTCGCTACCCAGACCTTCCGGGAGTGGTGGCGCGAGCGCGGCGGCCCGAAAGTAGAGAGCGCCGACAAACGGGTCGCGTATTTCCACGGCGACTACTCGAACTACAACACCCCGGAGGTCGCGAAAGCGATGGTTCGCGTGTACGAGTTCTTCGGCTACGAAGTGCGGGTGCCGACCCAGCGGTGTTCGGGCACGCCGATGTTCGCGAACGGGATGCTCCGGGACGCTCGCCGTGCGGCGGCAGTCAATATCAGTAATCTCTCCGATTTCGTCGATCGGGGCTACGACGTTATCGCTTCGTGTACGTCGTGTTCGATGGCATTGGGCCAGGAGTACCCCGAACTGTTCGATATCGAGGGCACCCAGGAGGTCTCGACACACACCTACGAGGCGCTCGAATACCTCCGAATCCACGAGGACCTGGAGGACGAACTGCGCGACGCCGACGTCGAGTTCCCGGATCTGGCCTATCACGCGCCGTGTCACGCGCGTAATCAGGGCCTCGATCGCCAAGCGGTCGAGCTGTTCGGCGAGCTCGATTCCCTCGAAGTAGAGGACGTCGGCGACTCGTGTTCGGGCATCTCGGGGACGTACGGCTGGAAGACCGAAAAGTACGACACATCGATGCAGATCGGCGAGGAGATGTTCGAACACATGCACGACGCGACTGGCGAGACAGGCCTCACCGAGTGTCCGACCTGTGCGATGCAGATGGGCCACGGCACGGGCTATGAGATCCGTCACCCGCTCGAAGTCGTAGAAGCCGCGCTGGTCGACCAGTAGGTACGGCGTCCGTGCTGGTACCTCGCCCGATCACCGGACTCGGGTCGGGCCGGGGCGCGTCGAGCGTCAACGGGACCGAACGACTCCCCTGCCGATTCGCCTGCCGGTCCGTTCGCCGGCGTCGGCCGACGGGCCGAAGTCGTTTTACGACCCGTTTACTCCGTTGCCGCTGGCGTAGCTGTCGTCCCGCCGTCCTCCGGCGCTCGTTGGCGTAACGATCGTCGATCGCGGCTCATGGGAGCAAGACTAAGGAACCCCTCCGATATGACCGAGCCGTGTTACCGGCGGTCCCGGAGACGCTTGCGCGCACCGCCCGGAAGTACTCCGATCGCGAGGCGATCGTCTACCCGCGTACCGACACCCGGCTGGCGTACGCGGCCCTCGACGAACGCGCGAGCCGTTTCGCGAACGCCCTGCGTGAGCGCGGCGTCGAGAAAGGAGAAACCGTCTCGGTGTTCATGTATAACTCCGGGTCGTTCGTGACCGCGATCTTCGGGATCTCGCGAGCAGGGGCGCTTTTCAGCCCCGTCAACTACCGGCTCGCTCCCGCCGAGGCGGCGTACGTCTTCGGGGACGCCGACGCGAGAACGGTACTGTTCGACGCAGAAACCCGCGAGACCGTCGAAGCGGGCCAGGAGTGTTTCGACGGCGTCGAACGCCACGTCTACGCGGGCGAGACCGACGCGAGCGACAGGAGCGATGGGAGCGACGGCGAGAGCGACGACCCACCGACGTTCGCCGAGGCGTTCGACGATCCGGTGGCGGGCAGCGACCCCGAGCCACCCGAGGTCGAAATCGACGCGAGCGACACCTGGGCGATCATGTACACGAGCGGGACGACCGGCCGCCCGAAGGGAGTGTGCCATTCCCACGAGAACGGACCTACCACGACCTCGTGATGGCGATGGGCGACACGGACTACACGCAGGTCGGGATCGTCCTGATGCCGCTCTATCACAACGCGGCGCTCAACTGTGCGTTATTGCCCCGGGTTGAACCTCGGGGCGAAGAGCGTCGTACTGCACGACTTCGGCGCCGAACGCGCTCTTCAGGTCGTCGACGAGGAAGGCGTCACGCAGATGAGCCTCCCCTCGCGGACCTGGCGCGCAGTGCTCGACGAGCGCGAGACGGGAGCGTTCAACGGCTCCAGTCTCGAACGGCTCTCGTACGGCACCTCGGCGATGCCCCGACCGTTGCTCGAAGAACTCGTCGACGA
This sequence comes from Halobacteriales archaeon QH_6_64_20, assembly GCA_003021235.1. Classification (GTDB taxonomy): domain Archaea; phylum Halobacteriota; class Halobacteria; order Halobacteriales; family Halococcaceae; genus PXQR01. Next base: position 23,819 of record PXQR01000142.1, read on the forward strand.
GTTCGGCGAGAACGTCAGTACCGCCTACGGGATGACCGAGATGGGACCGGTTGCGACGGCGATCCGCCCCGAGGACGTCCTCTACGCACACTCCGGAGTCGAGAACGTCGCAGTCGTCGGCGAAGAGGACGAACAATGGGGGAACAAGATCGTCGCGTTCGTCGTCCGCGCCGACGCTGACGACGGGATCGGTGCCGACGACCTCACCGCCGAGGAACTCGACGCCTACTGTACCGGACGCGACGAACTCGCCGACTTCAAGCGCCCGCGGTCGTACTACTTCGTCGACGAACTCCCCAGGAATCCGAGCGGCAAGCTCCGCGAACGCGCCGACGGAGGCGAGTGAGCGACCGTCGGTGGATTCACCCACCGAAATCCGGAAGCGAGGGTCGGGCGGCGGTTACAGCGTCCACCGTCCGGTTTCGGTCCCGCAGTCGTCGCAGACGGTGATACGAGCCTCACCGCCGGCTGCCGATTCGATTCGCTGCGGGGTCCGCTCGCCACAGGTGTCACACTCGCGGAGCTTCTCCTGATCGCCGTACTCGAGGGGAGCGCCGAGGGCAAGCGCGATCACCCGTTCGTCGCCCTCGTTGGTGCCGCGCCGGTACTTCCCCGGCGGAAACCGGATTACCTCGCCCGCCGCTACGAGGACCGATCCCGCTTCGGTCTCGAACGTGACCGTTCCGGACTGGACGTAGAACAGGTCCTCTTGGATCTCGTGGACGTGGTACGCGTAGGCGAAGCTGTCGCCCAGTTCGAGTTCGTAGTAGTTGATCGCGAGGTCCGTCGTGCCTACCGATTCGGTCAGCGGTCGCATAACCGCCGCTGGCTGGATAACTCGATTCACGTCCTCGACTCCGACGTGCTCCATGATCGAGAGTGCGAACAGGGCCACAAAACGGTACCTTTCCGCCGAACGCCCGTCGTCAGTGTCTCACCCCGTCGTGATTCCCGTCCGTCGTGATCGTGAACCACGGATCGACACCGCGTCGGGCAGAGGGAGGCCCGCCCACGGGCTCGTTCGGCCCGTACGAGGGCCCGGGCATACCGGGCTCGGTGCTACGGATCGAACGGACAAGGGGGCGACGAGCGGGTCCGGTGCGGTGCGGTTCCCCGACACGTGGTGTGAACAGTAACCGACTACGCGGTGTGAACGGTGGCCGACGAGGCGAGGTGAACGTCCGGCCGAGCGCCTGGAGATCGCCGCCCGATCAGTAGCCGATTGCGACGCCGTCCTTTCGAGGCTCGGTCGCGCCCGAGAGCACGCCCTCACGATTTCGGACGAGTTGGCCGCCGCCGAACGCGCTCGGCGGTGCCACCGTGACGTCGTGGCCGCGCCGCGCGAGGGCGGTAAGCACCTCGGGATCGAAGCGGGATTCGACCGCCAGCCGGCCGTCCTCGCGGTAGCGCCACCGCGGCGCGTCGAGCGCGGCCTGAAGCGACCGATCGCCGTCGAGTAGGTGAGAGAGCACCTGGAGGTGGCCCTGAGGCTGCATGTATCCACCCATGACCCCGAACGCGAGCCAGTCTTCAGTGTCCAGTTTCGCGAGGCCCGGAATCAGGGTGTGAAAGGGGCGCTTTCCGGGCGCTAAGGAGTTGGGATGCTCGGGATCGAGCGAGAAGGACGCGCCACGGTTCTGGAGGGCAATCCCGGTATCGCCGGCGACGAGACCGCTCCCGAAGCCCGCGAACCGGGAGTTGATGTAGGAGACGACGTTGCCCGCCTCGTCGGCGACACAGAGCAACACGGTATCGGCGTCTTCGGCACCGGAATCGGGTATCCCGACGCCGACTTCGGCGGCCGGCGTTGCTTGCTCGGTAATTCCCTCGGCGCGTTCTGCAGCGTAAGCCTTCTCGTGTAACGGCGGGATGGTCTCGTACTCGGGGTCAGTGGTATAGAAATGGCCGTCGTGGAAGGCGCGTTTCATCGCCTCGGCGGAGTAATGGATCGAGTCGGCCGACCCGGGCGGGTGTTCGCCGGCATCCACGGCTTCGGCGAGGTTGAGCGCTTCGAGCGCGAGGAGTCCTTGATTGTTCGGTCCCAGCTCGTAGATCTCCGCGCCGCCGTAGGTCGTCGACACCGGATTAACGAACTCGGGTGTAAAGGCGGCGAGGTCGGCTTCGGCGAGAAAGCCCCCCTTCTCCCTGACTTCGGCGGCGATCGCCTCGCCCACTTCGCCCTCGTAGAGCACGTCCGCGCCCTCCGCGGCGATCCGCTCCATCGTCCGGCCGAGTTTCTCTAGTCGCGCCTTCTCGCCGGCCGCCGGTGCACGACCGGCGGGCAGGAAGGCCTCGCGAGCGTGCTCGTCGGTAAAGAGGTTCTCAGCGGCCTTCCAGTGGTGGGCGATCACGGGCGAAACCGGGTAACCCTCGGTGGCGTACTCGATCGCAGGTTCGAGCACGTCGGCGAGGGTCAAACTTCCAAGTTCGGAGATCGTCGCCTCCCAGCCGCGAGCCGTTCCCGGCACGGTCACGGTATGCGGTCCGGTGAAGGGCATTTCGGCGTCGGCGGGGTCCGCATCCGAGTCGGCGATCGAGTCTCGCACGTTCTCGATCGTCGCCTCGTCCGGCGCGCCCCCACAGCTCCGCAGTCCGCCGATCTCGTCGTCCGCGGTACGGTAGAGCGCGAAGACGTCCCCGCCGAGTCCGGTAGACGTGGGTTCGACGACGTTGAGCGCCGCGGCGGTTGCCACGGCGGCGTCGAAGGCGTTGCCGCCGTCGCGAAGCACCGAGACGCCGGCCTCGGCGGCGAGCGGCTGGCTCGTTGCGACCATTCCTCGCGAGGCGTACGCCACCGAGCGCCGGGAAGCGAACCGATCGAGATCGACCGTATCGTCCATGGTACGGCGTGTCGGCGAGTGGGTATAATAGTCCCACCGGATTCGGCCCCGGATCGATACCGGCCGAGCAGTGGAATTCGAGAGGATCGCTCGGTTCATCGGCTCCGTGCTACTCGGGACGCTTGCTCAGGGGAGCCGGCGGCGGAGACCTAATCGAAGAGCGTCCGGAGAAATGACAGCCCCTCGCGCGCGAGGGCGTCCTGGCTGTCGGCCAGCGGCCGCCAGATAGCGGCCGCACGGGCGATCGACTCGACTTCGGGGGTAAAGGACTCGATGACTACCTGGTCGTCGTACCCGACGTCGGCCAGCGCGTCGCCGACCGGCGACCACTCGATGTGGCCGCTCCCCGGCGCGCCCCGGTCGTTGCCGCAAGCGTGGACGTGCCCGATACGGTCGCCGGCCGTCCTGATCGCGGCGGGCAATGACTTCTCTTCGATGTTCATGTGGAACGTATCGAGCAGGAGCTGACAGGACGGGGAGTCGACGCGATCGACGACCTCGGTAGTCCCCTCGACGGTATTGAAGACGCTGGTCTCGAACCGGTTGAGCGGTTCGACACACAGTGTCACTTCTCGGTCGGCCGCGTACGCCGACAGTTCTTCGAGTTGGGCGACGACGTCGTCGACGGCGGCGGTCCGTTCCGCGTCGTTCATCCGCCAGGTCCGGCCGACCGCGGAGTAAAGCGGCCCCACCACGCGGTCGGCCTCCATCGTCGCGGCGGTGTCGACGCAGTGGCGAACGTAGTCCCGACCGTTCTCGCGTACGTCTTCGTCGTCGCTGAGCAGGTCCCGCTCGTCGGTCATCGCCACCACGACGCTCCCGTCGAGGTCGTGATCGGAGAGGACCGATCCCGCCCGCTCGTAATCGAACCCGTCTCGCTCCTCGATGGGGAACTCGACAACGTCGAAGCCCGTCTCGGCGGCGCGGGGCACTAGCCTCTCGATACGCTCGTCCGTCATGGATGCACCCCACACCCACAGGTTGACACCGACTCGCATGATATCGATCGGTTCGACGAGACCGGTCTAAACGTTTGTGACGCAGGGTCGTTCGGTGGGTTCAGTGTTTCTGACGTGCTAGTGTGTAACGAACAAACTATTATATCGGGGAAAACTAGCGAGTAGGGTATGGCAATCGATCGCCAGGAACTCAGAGAAAACGGTGCGTTCTCGATCGAGTTGGGTGTCTCACGCCGGAAGCTCATCAAGCAGTTGGGTGCGCTCGGCGCGGCGAGCGGGTTGGCCGGCTGTTCCGGACTGCTCCAGGGGGGCGGAACTACCGGTGGCGGAGGCCAGAGCGGTGGTGGGAACGACAGTGGCGGCGGGAATCAGAGCAGTGGTGGAAGCACGGGCGGACAGCCGCTACAGGACTTCGAGTTCTCGCGCATCCCGATGGTGCCGCCGCCGACGGCACCGATCGACAACGCGAACCCGGATACCGGGGTGGAACGACGCGCGGAGTTCGTGATCCAGAACGTGGCGAACCCGTTTTTTACACCGCTGATCGCCGGGTTCAACGACGCGCTCAATCAGTTCGGTTGGAACGGCGGTGTCAACGGTCCTTCAGGCGGGACCCAGAGTCAGAGCCAGCAGATCGAGATCATCAACACGACGATCGATCAGCTCCAGGGCGGCCGGGACGTGTTGGTGACTACGATCCTCGACGGCCAGGCCTATATCGACCCGATCCAGCGCGCGCTCGACAACGACATCGCGGTTATTAATGGCCACTCGACGCCGGCCGAGGAGGACTGGAATAACGACATCATGCGCGAGAACTTCACGTATAAGGACTCGAACATGATCGTCCCCCACGTCGGCATCAGGGACACGCGAGGTGGGGTCGCGATGGCCGCGGAAGCCTACGACCGAATGGGAAGCAAACTCGACGCCGACCAGTACACCGTCCTGTTCGGCAACGGACTTCCCGGCAACCCCGCCGTTACCCGTCGCGTCGATCCCGGCGCGCGGGAGTTCCTGGCCACGAAGGACGACGTGACCATGATCGAAGAGACCTTGGATGTCACAACCGAGTTCGGCGAGGCCCAAAGCCGCGTCGAGAGCCGGCTGTCGACCAATCAGGACATTAACGTCGTGCTCGGAGCCGGCTTCTGGACGGCCGTCGGGGCCTCGCAAGCCGTCGAGAGCGGGAACGTCAGTCGCGACCTCGTCATCGGCGGGTTCGATCTGACCGAAGCTGTCCTGACGAGCATTAGAGATGGTAGCATCGACTTCACGATGGGACAGGACCCCTACGGACAGGGATTCCTCAACGTACCGCTCGCGTGGATGTACTTAGAGCGCGGTATCGAGATGAAACACCTCGAGTTCGGCGTGACGTTCATCGACGAGAGCAACGTCGAGTACGCGCTTCAGCGAAACGTCTGGAGCGAGCTCCGTGACTGGCAGGAACAGAACCTCTGAGACGTCATGAGCGATACCGAATCGGACGTCTCCGGATCCGAGTCTAAGGCCGAAGCCGAGTTCGAATCCGGATCAGGACCCGAGGTCGAGTCGGGGGCCGAAACACGAGCCGTCGAGAACGCGACGGATGGGACAGCGGGGAACGTAGCGGACGACGCGACGGCCGAGGCCGCCGAAGACGCAACGGAGGACACAGCCGACGACGTGACGGAGGAGGCCGCGGACCGGACGGTCCTGAAGACGCGGGGGCTCAGCAAGGACTTCGGTGCCATCGAGGCGGTAAACGACGTGAGCCTCGACGTCCGGCGCGGCGAGATCCTCGCCATCGCGGGCGATAACGGAGCCGGAAAGTCCACCTTCGTCAAGATGCTCTCGGGGGTGCTCCGGCCGACCGCCGGCGAGATTCTCGTCCGCGAGAACGGGAACTTTAGAGAGCGGCAGTTCACCTCCTCGAAGGACGCCGAGGAAGCCGGCGTCGCGACGGTCTACCAGGAACAACACCTGACGCCGACGAACTCCGCTGCGAGCAACATCTTCCTCGGGTTCGAGCCCCGACAGGAGGGACTCAGAGGATCGCTCCTTCGCAACGTCGACAGGGAACGGATGAACGAAGAGAGCGATCGACTGCTCAGGGAGATCGGCTTCGACTTCGACCCTGAGTCGCCCGTCGCGGAGCTGTCCGGCGGGCAGAAACAGGCGGTCGCCGTCGCCCGCGCGCTGATTAGGGACCCGCCGATCGTCATCCTCGACGAGCCGACCTCAGAGGTCTCGACCACGGGGACCGACAAGATCATCGATCTCGTCAGACAGATCCCCGAAGACGACAAGGCCGTCATCATCATCTCGCACAAGATCGACGTGCTCGTCGACGTCGCCGACCGGATCGCCGTCATGCGCGACGGCGAACTGATCGACACGCTCGAAGTATCAGGGGACATCGACCGGATGGACGTCGTCTCGCGAATGCACAGGGAACGGGAGATCTGATCGTCCGGTAACGACCCCGAGTCCACCCGTCCCCTCTCCGGACGATACGAACGATCGAGCGCTCGAACACGAACATTGCATGGTGTCGTTGATTTGTTATAGTGTTAGCGAGAAGTCCTTATGCACTATCCGACCCCCGGTCGTACAAAGACTTACGACAGACAGTATAGTACCTGCCGGAAACGAGGTGAGCGGAGGCAAATACTTGTATCCCCACTGAGTAGTCGGTCGACAGGTGTCAAAGGGTGTCAACTGAGTCGGGTTCGGCCGCCGACCGTATAGCGGGGGCGACGGCGTCGGTACTGGAACGCCGCGAATCGAGCGTGTTCGTCGCCCTGCTCGCGATGTTGGCGCTAGGGACGGTGGTGAACGCGGAGAACTTCCTGACGCTCAACAACCTGATTCGCGTGCTCCGCGGGGCCGCCGTGGTCGCCATGGTCGGCTACGGTGTGTCGTTGTTGATGGTCGCCGGGGAATTCGACCTGTCGGTCGGGTCGTTAGTCGGAATCACCGCGGGACTCGGCGCGGTGATGATTTCGAGCGGCCTCGACCCGATATTCACTATCCTCTTGACCGTCACGCTGGCCGTTCTCTACGGCATCACCCAGGGCTTTCTCGTCACGAAGTTCGGCCTGCCCTCGCTCATCGTGACGATCGGTACGTTGACGCTCCTGCGTGGCGCCCACTTCCTCCTGTTAGGTGGGCAGGCCGTGACGATCTCGACCCCGCAGGCCGGCCCGATACTCAAGACGATGGGTGGGACTTACAGCCTGCCGTATCCGGTTACAATCCCGTTTACCGACGCGACGCTGTTTTCGATCCCCGTGATACGGTACGCTATTCCCGGCGTCCACGACCGAACCCAGGTCTTCCAGTCGTTTCCGGCCCAGATCGTGTGGGTGGTCGTCTTCCTCGTGCTCTTCCATCACGTCCTGTTCCGGACGACGTTCGGCCAGCACGTCCGCGCGACGGGTGACAACATCAACTCCGTGGAGACGACCGGCGTCGACCCCGATCGCATCAAGATCGCCGGGTTCGCCGTCGTCGCCGCCGTCACCGCCTTCGCCGGGCTCTCCCAGCTCGCGTACATCGGGAGCGTCTCGCCGGGCACGGGCGACGGACAGGCACTGATCGTCATCGCGGCCGTCGTCCTCGGCGGCACGAGACTCACGGGGGGTGATGGTTCGATGGTCGGCGTCCTGATGGGGGCGCTCGTCCTCGGCTTCGCACAGAACGTGCTCACGCTCGGCGGGTTCGGACCTCGCTTTTCGCGGCTCATTACGGGCCTGTTTATCATCGTCGCCATCGGCCTCGACACCGTCTTCGTCCGCTTTACCTGGGGGCTCGTCTCCGAGTGGTACACGGATCCACTCGAGCGGATCCTTCGCGGACCGCGCGCCTTCTTCGGCGAGCGGGCGAGCGACAAGAGCGCGGATCAGGCGCTTGCCTTTCTCTTTAGCTCGATACTCGTGACGACGGGACTCGTGATGATCGGCATGTTCGCGCCAGCTATCGTCGGTGCCGTCGGCGGCCTCCTGGGAGTCGCCTCACTCGGAGAACTCGGGACCTTCTTCACCGATCGGTTCTCGCTGTATCTCGCCGACGCCAACATCGAGGGCGTGGTGATGGTGTTGCTCCAGCTCTACCTAGTCGTACTCCTGTTGTCCCTGCTCGCGCTCGTTGCGATTCGGGTAGCCGGGTCGCGACTCGGAGAACTGAGCGACATCGACGATACGACCGTCGTGATCGGCTACGGGATGGCCCCCCTGCCGCTTCTCGCCGTGCCGCTACTGCTACAGGGGTTCGGCTTCCTGACGGTGCTCGTTCTCGCGACCCTCGCGGTCGTCCTCGCCTGTATCGGGTGGATGCTGGTACAGGGACTCAGGGAAGTCCACGGGCTCTCCGGCCGTGACGCCGGCCTGACGCTCGGAGCCACCCTCGTCGCCTGGCTCGCCGTTGCGCTATATCTCGGGAGCAACCTCGCCTGAGCGGAATACCCCCACACCGCTTCACGCACCACTCGGCTCCACTACGGCAAACGCTTCTCGGTTTCGAACCTATCCGGAGCAACTAGCACCCGCTCTCCGTGACCGTCAGAATCGGAGGCCCGTGCTTCGGTGTACGAGCGTATCGAGTGTTGGCGAGTTCCAATCGGCGGCGATCCTGGGCGCGTGACGTCTCAGGTTACGTCTACCCGCTCGCCGGACGCATCGCTTCGCTCGATCGCGTCGAGTACCTGCTGAACGCCGTAGGCGTCCTCGAACGAGGGGTGAAACTCCGTGCCGTCGCGCACGCTCGATAGGAACTCGTAGTTCTCGTGGACGAGGGCGTGCTCCCAGCCGAGAACGTGGCCCGGCGGCCACCAGGCTTCGACGTAGGGGTCGTCGGGGTCGGTAACGAGGATCGTCTCGTAGCCGCGACCGTCCTTCCGCAGGACTTCGAGTTCGTTCAGCCGCTCTAACGAAAAGGCGAGTCCACCCTCCGACCCGTAGATCTCGATCGAGTGGTCGTTCTTGCGACCCGCCGCGTACCGGGACCCCTCAAAGGTGCCGACAGCGCCGCTCTCGAAGGAAACCTGAGCACTGTAGGCGTCGTCGACGGTTACCTCTCGGGTTTCGTCGCTGCCGTCGCTCCCGTCACCCTCGTTGTCCCCGTCGACCGGCCGCTCGTCGACGAACGTCCGTAGCTGGCCGCTCAGTCGATCGATCTCTCCCACTTCGTCGCCGACGAGAAACCGGGCGAGATCGATCGTGTGTGCGCCGAGATCGCCAAGTACCCCGCTTCCCGCCAGGTCCGCGTCGAGACGCCACTCCCAGGGCGTCTCGGGATCGGTAAGCCAGTCCTGCAGATAGCGCCCGCGGACCTGACGGATCTCGCCGAGTGCGCCGCTCGCGACGAGCCCCTTGGCGTGCTGGATCGCCGGAAGGAATCGGTAGTTGAACGCACAGCCGGCGATCGCGTCGCTCTCTCGGGCGGCCGTGACCATCCGCTCGGCGTCGTCGAGGGTAGGCGCGAGCGGTTTCTCACAGAGAACGGGTACGTCGGCGTCGAGCGCGGCGATCGAAAACTCGGGATGGACGTGATTCGGCCCGAGGTTGTAGAAGACGTCTATCTCCTCGATGGCGGCCTCGGGGTCGGTCGCGGTATGGGAGAACCCCAACTGATCGGCCGCCGACGCGAGGGCCTCTTCGTCGCGCCCGACGAGGGTATGGCGCTCGACGTCAGGGGCTTCGGGGAAGAACATCGGAAGCCGCGCCAGCGCGTTCGCATGTGCCTGGCCCATAAAGCGGTAGCCGAGAACACCGATATTCATGCTCATCAGGCCCAGTACGCCTCCCCCGGATCGGTCGTGAAGACGGCACGCTGGAGCACGTCGACGGCCTTCTCCAGACCCTCGGGACCGCTCGTCAGCGAGTCCTCGTGTTCGATCGAGAGCACGTCGTCGTACCCGACCATCCGCAACGTCGAGACGACCTCCTTCCAGTGAGCCTCGCCGTGGCCGTACCCGATCGATCGAAATAGCCACGACCGGTTCGGTTCGTCGGTGTAAGGAGCCGTATCGAGTACGCCCTTCGTGCGGGCGTTCGACTCGTAGACCTCAGTGTCCTTCGCGTGACAGTGGTGGATCGCGTCGTGCTCGCCTAACAGACGGATCGCTTCGAGGACGTCGATGCCCTGCCAGTACAGATGCGAGGGATCGAAGTTCGCCCCGATCCGGTCGTTGGTTGCCTCCCGGAGTCCGAGCATACCGGTCGGTTCGTAAACGATCATGTTCGGGTGCATCTCGATCCCGACGTCGACGCCGTGGTCGTCGGCGAACTCGGCGATCTCCGTCCAGTACTCGGTCGCGACCTCCCACTGGTACTCGTGGGCCTCGCCGTGTTCAGGGGGCCACGGGGCGGTGATCCAGTTGGGCACCTCGTCGTTCGGGCCGCCACCCGGAAGCCCCGAGAAGCCGGTCACGGTGTTCACCTCCAACTGTGCGGCCAGTTCGATGGCCTCGCGCAGCTCGGTGTCGGCCGTCTCGGCTCGCTCCTCGTCCGGATGGAGCGGGTTGTTGTGCGTCGCCAGCGCGGTCACCTCCATGTCGTGGGCCGCTACCTGGTCGCGGAGTTCTGCCTGTGCGTCCTCGTCGTCCAAGTACTCGGCGCGCGTGAGGTGGTCGTCGCCGACGAACCCGCCACAGCCGAGTTCGATGGCCTCTACGCCGATGCCCTCCAAGTAATCGAGCGCCTCGCCGAGCGACTGATCGCCCAGCGCGACGGTGAGTACGCCTACTTTCATACCGATCTACGACTGTGTGTGACACTGGCATAAGTATACTGGAGCCGCTGACTGCGGTGTCAAGTTAGCGACAATGAGCCAGGAGAACGGTACGGGACGGTCGAAAGTCCTCGACACGCTCGACGAACCCCGGTGAAGTACGGACCGCAGGCCGAAGGCCGAGGGCCGTGGTTCGAGAGAGCGAAGATCTCTCGTGACGTGGCAGAAACGCTCCGCGTTTCTGCTGCAAGCTGGAAACTGCGATTTCCAGCACTGACGAAAGACGCCGAGGCGTCTTTCGAACCCCCGAAGCGATCATAACTGTCTATCACTTACCTCACGTAGCTAATGGTCACCGTCGTCGCGATCAATGGGAGCCGCCGCGAGGGCAGTTACACCAAACTCGGGCTCGAACACGCGTTGGACGCCGCGGAGACGGCTGGCGCGGAGGCCGAGATGATAGATCTCGGGACGGTCGACATACCTCTGTACCATCCCGATCACGACCCCGGCGAGCGAATCACCGACCTCATGGCACGGGTCAGGGAAGCGGATGGCGTCATCGTCGGCTCGCCGGTCTATCACAGCTCGTATTCCTCGGCCTTCAAGAGCTTTCACGACTACTGCGGGTTCGACGAGTACGAGAACACGCCGGTAGGACTGCTCGCGTCGGCGGGCGGCGGGTCCTACGGGAGTACGCTCGATCACCTCCGGGCTACTATCAGGGGTGTTCACGGCTGGGTAATCCCCCAGCAGGTCGGGATCAGAGGCGCTCGCAATCACTTCGACGAGGGCGAGTTGACGACCGAAAACTTGGCCGAGCGCGTCGCTGACCTCGGGCGCGCTGTTACCGAAGACGCTCGATTGCGGGCAGGCGAGCGCAAGTCAGTGCCCGCCGACGACTGAGTCCGCAGGAAGACCGAGGTCGTGAGAAATCGGATGCGGCCGGATACGACGTCCCGACGGTCCGCCTGTCCGTCGGATACGACCGGACGGAGGGGCCGAACTACGGCGCTCGCCGACTCGTCGTGTCGTACTCACTGCGCTCGATCAGATCCTCTTTCTCGGCGCGCGAGAGCGCTTTGATCGCGTGCTCGCGCTTCATAGCCTCGGATTTCGTTCCATAGGTCTCGACGTGACACAGCTCGACCGGCGTCCGGCCGCGGGTGTATTTCGCACCGTTGCCGGCGTCGTGCTCGCTCACACGGCGGTCGACGTCGGTGGTGTAGCCGGTGTAGACGGTGTCGTCGCGACACCGCAGACAGTAGACGTGGTGGGTCACGCCCCCTTCTCAGCACCGGCGTCGTTAAATCGCTTTTCCGTTCTCAGCGCGGTGTCTCGCGGCCTCGGCGATGCCGGCGTTCGCCGAACAGCCCGGACACGCGAACAACTGGCCGTGCTCGTCGGCGAACACGCGCTCGAAACGCTCGGAGACGTGTCCGCCACAGTGGTCACACTCTGGCATGGTCGGTGATCGGCGGTGCGTCCGCCGTACCCCTACGAACTCCCTATCAATTAAAAATCTTTCTTAGAAATATTTCAAATAATAACTAAAACATTATGAAACAATAGTATGCGGTACGTTCCCGTCCGGTGTTATGCTCGCTCGGCCCATCGTAGCCGCCCGCTTTCGCCGGCTGCACCCGATTACTCCCCCCGGGCCGCGTCGAGCGCGCGGGCGACCTGGCCGGCGTGGGCCCCGGCGACGAATCCGGCGTCGATGTTCACCGTGACCAGCGGCGTACACGACTGGAGGGTGCCCGCGAGCGCCGCCTCGCCCGCTCCGCCGTGACCGTAGCCGACCGAAACCGGAAGCGCGATCACCGGCACGTCGACGAGGCCCGCAACGACGGTCGGCAGGGCTCCCTCCCGGCCGGCGGCGACCACGAGGACGTCCGCGTCCCGCAGGTCGGGAAGCGCGTCGAGCGTCCGGGCGAGGCCCGCGACGCCCACGTCGTCGATCCGCTCCACTGTGGCACCGATTTCCTCGATCATGACCGCCGCCTCGCCGGCCGGCCCGGCGTCGGCGGTCCCCGCGGTGACGACTCCGACTACCGCGTCGAGCGAGGCCGGTTCGAAGTCCGGTCCGTGGGCGACCATCGTACGAGCGCGCTCGTCGTGTTCGATCTCGACGTCGAGGCCGCCGTCGTCGAGGCCCGCTCGATCCGCGAGCGCGCTACGAACGGCCTCGACGTCCCTTTGCCCGGCTCTGGTTACGATCGCGCGGCCGGTCGTTTCGATCGCGAGCGCGGCGAGTTCGCCGACCTCGGGGGATCGTTTGCCCTCGGCGAGGATCGCTTCGGGGACACCGGTCCGACTCGCGCGCGCGGCGTCGAAGCGACCGGCGTCGGAGGTCGTATAGCCGCGCAGGCGGGCGTGAGCGGCCTCGACCGACAGTTCGCCGGCCGCGAGCGCGTCCAAGGTATCACGCATGAGTAACCATAGCGGGTCGGGGGATTCGTACCCATCGACTCGGCGTGGGATCCACTCAAATACCCCCTGCAATCCGGCGAGAGGGGCCTGAAATCGGACGATTATGGCAACTGTTATAAGGGGGCCGGGCAACGTAGCACCTGTATGGCAGACCTGATCGTCAAAGCCGCCGTGAAGGACCAGCTCGACTCGATGAACGTTTCGTCGGACTTCTACGACGCGCTCGACGACGAAGTGGACCAGCTACTCGAAAACGCTGCCCGTCGGGCCGAGGACAACGATCGCAAGACGGTCCAGCCCCGCGACCTGTAATCGCGGCTCTGCCGACCACGACCTTTCTCGCAAAGCACGAGCCGAGCAGTCACGACCCTTCCCGGCGTTCTCGCTTTCCCGACTACCACGATACCGTCGGCTCCGGGACGCAGTACCTATAGGAGCTCACGCCGTCGTCCCGCCATGTTCGGAACGAGCGGGATCCGCGGCCCGGTGGGCGAGGAGGTCACGGCGGAACTCGCGCTCGCGGTCGGGCGCGCGGTCGGCGTCGATTCCCGAAGAGCGGTCATCGGGCGCGATCCGCGCGAAAGCGGCCGTCTCCTCGTGGATACCCTGGCGGCCGGCCTGCGCGAGGCGGGCACCGACGTCGTGGACCTCGGGCTCGCGGCCACGCCGACGATCGCGCGGGCAGTCTCGTGGTACGACGCCGGCGCCGGGGTGTCGGTCACAGCAAGTCACAATCCACCCACCGACAATGGGATCAAGCTCTGGCAACCGAGCGGCCAGGCGTTCGACGGAGCTCGCCGGAAGGAGATCGAGCGACACGTGCGCGAGGGCGAGTTCGATCTCAAGCCCTGGGACGAGCTGGGGACCCGCACTCGCGAGGACGCGACCGATCGCCACGTCGCGGCGTTAGTGGATGCGATCGATTTCGATGTGGGCGACGATCTCGACACGAGCGACGACCTCCCGGTGGTGGCGGTCGACCTCGGCAACGGAGCCGGCGGCGTGACCGTTGCGGCGCTCTCGGAGGTAGGATGTAGAGTTGAGACGCTCAACGCCCAGCCGGACGGGAGCTTTCCGGCACGCCCGTCCGAACCGAACGAGGGAACCTTAGGGTCGCTGTGCACCCTGGTCGCTGGCACCGGCTGTGAGGTAGGGCTGGCACACGACGGCGACGCCGATCGGCTGGTGGCCGTCGATAGCGACGGGGAGTTCGTTCCGAAGGACGCGCTGCTCGCGCTCTTCGCGGCCGAGGCGGCGAGCGAGGGCGAGCGGGTCGCCTGTCCGGTCGATACGAGCCTCGCGGTCGAAGACTACCTGGCCGAGCGTGGTATCGGAGTCGAGTACACGCCCGTCGGGGACGTCTACGTCGCCGAAGCCCTCGGCGACGACGTGACCTTCGGCGGCGAGCCGAGCGGGGCGTGGATCTGGCCGGCTCAGACTCTCTGCCCCGACGGCCCGCTCGCCGCCTGCCGGCTCGTCACGATGTGTGCACGGACCCCGCTCGCCGAGCGAGTGCGCGACGTCCCCTCCTACCCGATCGAGCGGACGAACGTCGAGGTACGTGACAAAGAGGCGGTCATGGAAGGCGTGCGCGAGCGCGTCGGCGATGAAGGCGACGGCGCGAACGGGACCGACCGAAGGGAGAACGAGAAGGTGACGACGCTCGACGGCGTTCGGATCGATACGGACGAGGGATGGATCCTCGTTCGCGCGAGCGGGACCCAACCGCTGATCCGCGTTACCGCCGAGGCCCGCGCGGCCGACCGCGCGGCGGAACTGTCGCTCCGGGGTCGCGAGTTGGTCGAGAACGAAAGCGAGTGATCCGCCGGGCTCGGTTACCTCGGTCAGTTCGGTTAGTTCGGTTCGGATCCGAACGCAACCCCCACGTCCCGGCGGACCTCGAACGTCTCTTATCCCCGTCGGGTCGATCGTGCCTGACGGATCTGTGCCCCGTCGCGGATCTTGTCCTCGCATTGTGGACAGACCCGCGGGTTCTCCATCCCGCTCGGCGTGAAGACCCTCGCATATGCGGCCGTCACGAACGCGCTACAGTTCTGGCATTCCGGCATACGATCAGGTTGTCTAACCCCCGCCTATAAAGTCGTAGGGGAAACCTGTCGCGCTCGTGGCCCTCGATAGGCTTACAGCCCCCCGAGACGGGCCCCATCGGTCGCGCTCGATCCTCTCAATTGCCGGTCGAGTATTCTGTTTGCTAATCGAAGTGCTGTAATGAAATCGCAAAGCGAGGTAGACGAATCGGGCGCGCGGCGCGCGGAGTCCTACCGCGAGCGCGACGGACGTGGGGTAGCCGACGGGACGAACGACGCCGCCGAGGCGATCGTGGCCGACGTTCACTACTGCGAGCCGCCGGTCGCGGGCGACTACCGACCCGAACGGGGCGGGTCCCGGCCGATCCGAAGATTAATATCATATTACTCTAATTCCAAGCGTGTGAAAGACGTAAGTAACGAAGTCGTATCGGAGAGGCACGAGGTAGGTACGAGCAGCGATCGATCCGAATGCACGGGTTCACTCGGTCGCCGCCGGTACTTGGGGTTAGTCGGTGCGAGCGCGCTCGGCACGGCGATCGGCGCGAGTCGGGCGGCAAGCGGGGTGAGCGAGTACACGACGTATACGATCGATCCGGGCGGGACGTTCACACAGCGGGTATCGAGCGAGGAGACCTTCGAGAACGTCCTCGTCGACGCGACCGCCGCCGACGCGGGCGTCAGGATCGTCGCGTCCGGTAGCAACTGGGCGATCCGCAACGTCGGGATCAAAGGCCGGCTCGACGCCGTCGACGAAGCGGCGTTTCGCCTCCAGGTTAACGACGGGAGTACTGGAGTTTTCGAGAACGTGTATCTGGGCGACGGCGCGGTCGACGGCGGTCGGGGCGGCGTGTTCGTCCCGACGAGCCACGAGGGCACTCTGTACGTGAGCGAGTGTAACGTCCAGTACTGGCCGGACAACGGGATCTACGCGAGCGCGCCGGGTCGGTCGGAGCGCGGCGGGGAGGGTGGGCAGATCGTGATCGAGCGGTCGTACGCTCGAAATAATAATATCGCGGGCTTTCGTATCGGGACCGACCGATCGATCGTACGGGAGTCGGTCGTCCATGTCGACGAGGGGCCGCCGGCGAACCCCGCCGGGAAGGTGAACGCCCGCGGGATCTGGGTGAAGGAGGGCGGTTCGGTGCGGGTCGAGAACGCCGATATCCTCCTCGCACATTCCGACGGGAGCTACGGGGTACTCGAAGGCGACGACAACTCGGTGAGCCTCGCGCAGGTACTCGACTCGGAGGTCGCGGCGACGGACGGCGCGGGCGGACGGTTCAGAGGGAACGTCGAGACGAGCGACGTCGGAAGCGACCCGAACGTCGAGCAACCGCCGGACGTCCCGCGGAGCGCGAAGGAAGCCGCCCTCGGGCGGATCCTGCCGAAGTCCGTCGATATCGCCGGCGGCACCGGGAGCGACACCCTGGAATACGCCTTCGAGGTGACCGGCGAGATCGCCGGCACCCGCTCGACGGAGGGCAACGACGTCGTCTCGGACGGACGAGCGTCGGGTATCGCCGTCGGTGCGAGCGACATCTTCCGGTACTCGGGCGAACTCGTCGGTCTCGACGTCGATCTTCCGGGGAACGAGTCCATTGTTTCTGTATCGGTCGATCGGTCGGAGGGCCGGATCGAGTTCGACGGCGGCGCTCGCAACGACGACCGACTCGATTACTACGTCCGGGCAACCGGATCGATCGGCCCGGCATCGAACATCAATAGCAGCGACGTCTACTCCGACACCGAAGCGAAGGGCTACATCGTGAACGGCGGCAGGGATACCTACAGCTACACCGGCGACGTGGACGCACTGCGCGTCGCGTTCCGCGGGAACGATCCGGATCTGTCGATCGATATCGACGCCGCCTGATCGGCCGTCGAAAGGGGAGAGGGTAGAGGGTTAGAGGGTGTGTAGGTCGGACGGGCCAGTCGGAAGATACCACCGATCGGGTACGACGGCGAGACGAGCAAGGAGACTACTCCTCGCGGCGCGTCACGTCTATATCACCCTCTTCGACGTCGAGAACGAACATCGTCGCCGTCGAGGCGGGAGCCGCGCCCGTCGCGCTTCCGGGATTGAGCAGACGGGTTCCCTCGACGGTCGTATCGGTCACTTGGTGAGTGTGGCCCGACACCGCGATCGCTTCCGCTCCGCCTTCCTCACGGGCGATGCCGGCGACCCGCTCTTCGTAGGAGTCGAGATCGCCGGTCCCGTGGGTAACGACGAACGTCACGTCCTCGACGTCGAGGGCTTCGGTCGTCGGGAGCCCGAAGTCCGAGTCCATGTTCCCCGAGACGGCGATCAGGGGCTCCCCGGCGAACTCCCGTACTTCCTTGAAGGCGTCGGCCGAATCGAAGTCGCCGGTGTGGATCACGTGATCGGCTCGGGAGGCTTCCTCGCGCACCCAGTCGGGGATCTCGTCCGCTCGTGAGGGGACGTGCGTGTCACCGAAGACGGCGATTCGAGTCATATCGAGGGCGTCGCTCCGATCCGACAAGTCGTTTTCCCCGCCGGTCGAACGGTCGTCGATCCGGTGGCGGCCGTTCGGTCCGGTAGTCGGGTCGTCCTCGAAACGGCCGGAGCCGAGCCGGGAGCGTAAGGGTCATTCGGGCTTCGGCGGTTGATACGGACGGGCGGTGATGACGAGGGTTACCCCCACCGAGCCCCGTGTGACGAGTCGATTTCCCGAGCCGCCCTCATACTTTCTAGCGCACCCGGTTGCTTCTCGCTTCAGTTCCTCGCGACGACGAGGAGCTAAGACGCCGCGATTCATACGGGACGTCGTGAGCGACGCAGGCGAGAACGCCGCGGAGGACACCTCCTATCTCGTCGAGGTCAAACGGTCCGCCCGGCGACGGAGCGCCGCGGCCGGCGAGCACGTGCGCCACGAGGGGCGGTATCGAACCTTCGGCTCGAAGGCGCTCGCTAGGGAGTGGGCGCGCGAGAGCACCTCGTCGGCGGCCGCCGGGCCGGCAGTCCCGCTTCGAGCGACGCCCGCGGCTCACAGGTCACGATCGGTGACGCCGAAGACGTCTGAGAACCGCGGGACGGCCCCACGCTCCCGGCGCTGACGGCTCCGGCATGCGCGACAGTGTAACCAGCGGTCGGAGTCCATCGAACCCGCCGAACCCGTATGTGTCCGATCGCTCTGTTCGACCATTCCGTTCGACCGCTCGGACGAGGTGTTTTAGCCGCTGTGGGACGAACCCGTCGTATGAACGGGAAGCGAGCGGACGACCGAAGCGAGAGCCTGCTCGACGTGGAGGTGGGCCGGAACCGGTCACGGGCGGCGCTCGCGGTCGCACCCTTCCTCGCGCTCGGACTCGCGGACGTGATACTGCTTCTGTTCTGGGGGCTCGATCCGCTGTGGGGCTTCGTCATCCTCCCACCGATCTTGTTCATCACCGTGCTGGGATGGATCGGCTTTCGGAGCGGTTTCATCGACGACCGCACCGGCGAACCCGACCTCGATCCCGATTCAGATTCCGACGCTGATCCCGATGCGGGTCCCGCTGATCGCGACCACGACCGCGACCGCGATACCGACGTTGAGGACGTCGCGTAGCGTTCTTACTCACCCGAGGCGACACGCCCGGCGGTTCGGCGCGACTCGACGCGGGAAAACGAAACGGGTGTTCCGGGCCGGACCGACCGATTCAGCCGCCCGACGGACGGATCACGGCGTTCTCGCTCCCGATCGTATCGATGCGGAGCGCGCCACGAGGGGCCGGTGACGGTAGCGGTTGCCGGTCGGCCCGCAGTGCCGGTGTTAGAGGCGTCCGGCGACTCGTCTCTGAGACTCCTACGAGTATCAATAGCACGCGTGGTATGCCGAGGTATACCGGCAGACGCGTCGGCGGTCAGGACGGCGAGAAGGATCGCCGGCACGGCGACCCACGGCGCGAACGGATGGTGGGAGAGGGTGAGCGGCCGTCACCGGGACTCCTTCGGAGACGACCGACGCGCGTGCAGGTCGGGCGACCGCGAGAGGATCTTCGGGTCCATAACTAAGGCGCTGGGACTCGAGGAAGGAGTGGAAGGGAACTCATGTCGGCCAGCGAAACACCCATCAGCGAGATCATGACCAGCCCGATCAGGACGGTCGAGGGCGACCTCACGATCGTCGAGGCCGCGAGCGAACTCACCGATCGCCACATCGGGTCGTTGCTCGTCGCCGCCGAACAGAGCGATGGCAAACGGATCGAGGGCATCGTCACCGAAACCGACGTCGTCGCGAGCGTCGCCCAGGCGACCGACCCGGAAACGGCGGTCGCCGAGGTGATGAGTTCGCCGGTGGTCACCGCGCGCCCGACCGAATCGATCGAAACCGCCGGGAGCCGGATGGCAAAAAACGACGTAAAGAAACTACCCGTCACCGAAAGGGGCGATCCCGTCGGGATCGTTACCACCACCGACCTCGCACACTTCACGAGCCGATCCTAAACCAGCACCTTCCGCTCGCACCTTTTTGCTAGTCCCGCTCATGATTAGAGAGCGAAGCTCTCTCGTCGTCACAAAAGGCACTCCGCGCCTTTTGAACGACCCCCTTCAGTCGCTCGTTTAGGGACCAGTGAAAATCCGTTCACGCGAGCGAACGGAGCGAGGGAGTGGGAGGTGAGCGAGCGCAGCGAGCGAACAGGAACGACCATTGCACCTGCGGGAAAGACTACTCCGCTCGCGTCGTGACTTCACAGCCGTCCTCGGTTACGATTATCGTGTGTTCCTTCTGACTGACGAGGCTTCCTTCGCTTTCCTTGAGCACGGGATAGCCATGAACGATGTCCTGGCGTTCGAGGCGGCGCAAGGCCATTTCCGGGCGCGAGACGTCGAGCCACCGGACGGCGAAGGGCAGGGTCCGGAACTCGCTCGTGATCCGCTCGAGCGCTTTGCGGGCGTCGCGATTGCGGACCGACCCCTCGCGTTCGAGCGCGTAGATCTGAGTAACCGAGCCCTCGCTTACCTTTCCCGACCCGTCGGTCGCGAAGGGCTCGATCGCGACTACGTCACCGACTTCCAGGGTCGTGCTCTGGTTCACCGCACGATTCGGGATGTTGGGCGGGACGTGTTGATCCCACTGGCCGAGGCCGTGGCCGGTGAGATTGACGACGGGATTGTAGCCGTAGCCGTCGATCGTCTCCTCGATCGCCGCGCCGATACGGCCGGTTTCGACGCCCGGTTCGATGCGATCGAGCGCCGCATCAAGGGCGGCGGCGGGCGCTTCGGTCAACTCGTCGTGACCCGACAGATCGACCGTCACCGCGGTGTCGGCGAGCCAGCCCTCACAGTGGACACCGATGTCGAGTTTCACCATCTCCTCGCCGATCGCCCGGTCGTCGTCGGGACCGGCGGCCCCGTGGGCGGCCTCGTTGTCGACGCTGATATTGACGGGGAAGGCCGGTTCGCCGCCCAACTCGCGGATACGGTCTTCGGTCCATTCGCTGAGTTCGAGATACCCCGAACCTACCGCACAGCGCTCGGCGGCCTCCTCGCGGACCTGGGCGAGGATCGCGCCCGCCTCGCGGTGCTTGTCGTATCGTTCGTTGTCGAGGTCCACACTGCTCATGTCGTCACTCCGAACGAACCGGGCAAAGGACTTGCGCTGTCGGGTCTGCTCGGGGTTGCAGTAGCGTTCCGATTCGATCCGTTCCGGACCGGCCCGTCGAGTTCGTTCCAGCGTCAGCTACTCGTCGATCGCGTCGGTCGCGTCGGTCTCGCCGTCCTCGTCGGTTCCGTCAGTATCGGCGGCGTCGCCCGCTACGCTCACCTGCATGGTCTCCGAATTGAACGCACTACCCGTCTCGCCCGCTTCGTTCACGACGATGAGGCCCGCCGTCGAGCCGGTACGCTCGGCGAACTCGGCGATGGCCGACTCGGCGGCTTCCCGGGGCGCTCGTCCGGCTTCGAGAGAGTCGATCGCCCGCCGGCTAAGCGTCGTCCGCGCGATGTCCTCGCCGGCACCCGTCGCGCTCGCACCGCCGGCCGACGTACAGAGGAATCCCGAGCCGACCTGCGGGACGTCGCCGACCCGTCCGGCGAGCGCACACCACCGCCCGCCGGTCGAGGTCGCCGCGGCGATCTTTCCCTTGTCCACGGCGACCGCCCCGACCGTATCGTGCGAGCGAACGCCGCCGGGGCCGTCGTCTCGGGTACCGCCATCGCGACCGTTCTCGCCGAAGTGCTCCGTGACCCACGCGAGGTGGTCGGCGTACTCGTCGAGCGCGGGCGGGTCGAGGCGACCGAACCGTTCGCGGGTAGCTTCGGTCAGGAGGGCGAGGTCGGTTTCGACGCCGTGAGCCGCGGCGAAATCGAGTGCGCGGGTTCCACTGAGTAGGACGTGTGGCGTCTCCTCGGCGACGAGGCGGGCGACCGAGACGGCGTCGCGCACGCCCGCCATCCCACAAGCGGCACCCACCTCGCGCGCGTCGGTCATGATCCCGGCGTCGGTCCGAACCACGCCGTCGGACTGTACTGCGCCACCCAGACCGGCGTTGAAACGCGGCGAGCGTTCGAGCTTCGATACCGCGGCCACTACCGCGTCGGTAGGGGTCCCCTCGCGAGCGCCGATCGCGGCGGCCTCGTCGAGGACGGCCTGGCGTGAGGCGGGTTCGTCGGGGTCGGCCCCGGCACCACCGTGAGCAATGACGCGCATACCCGTTTCGGTGGACGCGAGGAGGGAAACCGGGTTCGATGTCGTCGTCGATCGGCGTAGGGAAATCGATCGTGAGCCTCGATACCACGGTCACACCGCCGATAGCAGGCCTTTTATCGGATCCAGGGCGAAGCCGGAACATGAGTTACGATCGCGTGGAGGTCCCGAGCAGTGGCGAGCGGATCGAACTCGCCGCGGGAGACGAAAGCGAGTTCGACGTGCCCGAGAACCCGATCGTCCCGATCATCTACGGCGACGGCGTCGGCACGGACGTCGGGCCGGCCGCCCGGCGCGTTCTCGACGCAGGGGTCGAAGCCACCGGTCGGGAGATCGAGTGGATGCGCGTCTACGCCGGCGCGAGCGCCCGCGAGGAGTACGATAGCAATCTCCCCGACGACACCTTGGATGCCTTCCGGGAGTTCAAGGTCGGAATTAAGGGCCCGCTCACGACGCCCGTCGGTGCGGGGTACCGAAGCCTCAACGTCGCGTTGCGCCAGCGCCTCGACCTGTACGCGAACGTCCGGCCGACCTACTACATCGACGGCATGCCCTCTCCGGTCGAGAGTCCCGAGACGATGGACATGGTATCCTTCCGGGAGAACACCGAGGACGTGTATGCCGGCATCGAGTGGGAGGCCGGTACCGAGGAGGCAGAGCAAGTCAGGGAGTTCGTCGCCGAGGAGATGAATTTTGGAGATTCGATCCACGACGGCCCAGTGGGAATCGGCGTGAAACCCATCTCGGAGTTCGGCACCAAGCGCCTCGTCCGGCGGGCGATCGACTACGCGCTCGAACGCGGCCGCGATACGGTGACGCTCGTCCACAAGGGCAACATCATGAAGTTCACCGAGGGCGCTTTCAGCGACTGGGGCTACGAGGTCACCGCCGAGGAGTACGGCGAGAACGTCATCAGCGAGGATACCCTGTGGGAGGAACGGGACGGCGAGGCCGCGGACGACACGGTCGTCGTCAACGACCGGATCGCCGACAACATGCTCCAGCAACTGCTTACTCGTACGGATCAGTACGACGTGCTCGCGATGCCCAACCTGAACGGCGATTACCTCTCGGATTCGGCGGGCGCACAGATCGGTGGCCTGGGGGTCGCGCCGGGCGCGAACATGGGCGACGGCCGGTTCGTCGCCGAACCGGTGCATGGCTCGGCACCGAAATACGCGGGCCAGGACAAGGTAAACCCCTCCGCTATGATCCTTTCGGGACGAATCATGCTCGAACACCTCGGCTGGGAGGACGCCTCGGAGCTGATCTACGACGCGATCGAGGAAGCGGTCCTCGACAAGCGGGTCACCTACGACATCGAACGCCAGCTCGACGACGCTGAACGGGTGGGGACGAGCGAGTTCGCCGACGTCGTGATCGAGAACATCGAATCGAACGCATAGTCGAACTCGCTACGGGCCGATCGGTACGCATCGGTGCCGAGCACGGAGCCGAACGGGACGGCAGGGAACTCGGTCGAGTCGCTCGTTCTGATCCGCCTCGTAGAGACCAGTGAGTGGGATAACTACGGCCGACGACATACCGGACAGTAGCACAGGCAAACCCGACTACGAGACGAAGGGAGGTAGGTTCGAAATCACGCCGGGTAGAGTGCTCGAATCCATCACCGACAGGGGTTCATACATTCGATAGACTACTTCGGCTGTAGCGAAACTTCGTTACCGAGTTAGACAATCTTAATAGGTAAAAGCGGCAATTGCCCTGTGATGAGCAAGTCAAATCAGGACTGGTGGCCGAATCGGCTGAATTTGGATATCCTCGACCGGAACGCCCGCCCGGCGAATCCGATGGACGAGGACTTCGATTACGCCGAGGCCTTCGAGTCGCTCGAGTTGGACGAAGTGAAGGCCGACATCGAAGACGTGATGACGACCTCCCAGGACTGGTGGCCCGCGGACTACGGCCACTACGGGCCGCTGATGATTCGGATGGCGTGGCACAGCGCCGGCACGTACCGCGTCAGCGACGGCCGCGGCGGCGCGAACCGCGCCGGACAGCGTTTCGCACCGTTGAACAGTTGGCCCGACAACGCGAACCTCGATAAGGCCCGTCGACTGCTCTGGCCGGTCAAACAGAAGTACGGCCGGAAGCTCTCGTGGGCCGATCTGCTGGTCCTCACAGGGAACGTCGCCCTGGAGTCGATGGGCTTCGAGACGTTTGGCTTCGCCGGCGGGCGCGAGGACGCCTTCCAGGCCGACGAGTCCGTCGACTGGGGTCCCGAAGAGGAGATGGAAACGACCTCCCCCGAGCGCTTCGACGAGGAGGGCAACCTCGAAGACCCGCTCGGCAACTCCGTCATGGGTCTGATCTACGTGAACCCGGAGGGCCCACACGGCGAACCGGACCTCGAAGGGTCGGCGCACAACATCCGCGAGACGTTCGGCCAGATGGCGATGAACGACGAGGAAACCGCAGCGCTCATCGCCGGCGGCCACACCTTCGGAAAGGTCCACGGGTCCGACGAACCTACCAATCTCGGTCCCGAGCCCGAAGCCGCGCCCATCGAGGAACAGGGCCTGGGCTGGGCGAGCGATCACGAGTCCGGCAAAGGTGCCGATACGATCACCAGCGGCATCGAAGGCCCCTGGAACGCCACGCCGACGATGTGGGACATGGGCTACCTCGACAACCTGCTCGACCACGAGTGGGAAGCGGAGAAAGGTCCCGGGGGCGCGTGGCAGTGGCGGCCGACCGACGAGAGCTTAGAGGGCAGCGCCCCGGACGCCCACGATTCCTCGGAGACGGTCGATCCGATGATGCTCACGACGGACATCGCCCTGAAGGAAGACCCCGATTACCGGGAGGTCATCGAGCGCTTCCAGGAGGACCCCGAGGCGTTTCAGGAGGCCTTTGCGAAGGCCTGGTACAAGCTGATCCACCGCGACATGGGTCCCCCAGAGCGGTTCCTCGGCCCGGAGGTGCCCGACGAGACAATGCTGTGGCAAGACCCCATCCCCGACGTCGATCACCAACTGATCGGCGAGGACGAGGTCGCTACGCTCAAGCAGGAGGTCCTCGATTCGGATCTGTCGGTCTCCGAGCTGGCCGAGACCGCCTGGGCGTCGGCATCGACCTACCGCGACAGCGACAAGCGCGGCGGCGCGAACGGAGCTCGCATCCGGCTGCGCCCCCAGCGAGACTGGGAAGTGAACGAGCCGGCCCAGTTGGCGACCGTACTGGACACCCTCGAAGGGATCAAAGAGGAGTTCAACGGCTCGCGTTCGGATGGAACGAAGGTTTCGCTCGCTGATCTGATCGTTCTCGGCGGCAACGCGGCCGTCGAGCAGGCAGCGAAGCAAGCCGGCTACGACGTGGAGATCCCCTTCGAACCGGGCCGGACGGACGCCTCCCAGGAGTGGACCGACGTCGACTCGTTCGAGGCGCTCGAACCGGAAGCGGACGGCTTTCGCAACTACCGCGGGGCGGAAGCCGAGCGACCGACCGAGGAGATGCTGATCGATAGAGCGGAACTGCTCGACCTGACGGCTCCGGAGATGACGGTGCTGGTCGGCGGCATGCGAGCGCTCGATGCGACCTACGGGGACGCGGACCACGGTATCTTTACCGACCGGCCGGGAACGCTGAGCAACGACTTCTTCGCGAACCTGCTCGACATGGACACCGAGTGGGAACCGGCCGACGAATCCGAGAACGTCTTCGAGGGGTACGATCGCGAGACGGGCGACCTCGAATGGACGGGGACCCGCGCGGATCTGGTCTTCGGATCGAACGCCCGGCTTCGGGCCATCGCGGAGGTCTACGGAGCCGACGACGCCGAGGAGAAGTTCGTGCGTGACTTCGCCGACGCGTGGCACAAAGTGATGACCCACGATCGCTTCGACCTGGAGTGACCTGAACCGCAGGTCTTCGGGTCGGTGGCCACATACGGCGTCTCGATGGAGCGTAATCACGATCCCCGGTCCGAGTTCGCAAACGAGTCGTGAGCAGGTGCCGAACGTAGCGGAGTGCCAATGGTAGTCGCTCGCACTATGCTTGATGCATCGGCGCTGTCTCAGCAAGTAGCGCCGACAACGGGCTAACGATCTCACAAGGGGTGGTATCGCCCGAACACCGCCCGGAGAAACACGCGAGTAACCGTAGCGTTTCGGACGTTCAGGACATGCGTCCGGACATCACCAGCAGTCCCAACGCGACGAGCCCGATCCCCCAGTACAACGAGTCGAACGGCATCACGATCAACAGAAGCGTGACGACACCGGACGTGAACAGCGACCAGCCGATCGTCGAATCGTATCCCATAGACAGGGAACGATCGGGCGACGGTTAACACACGCACTTGT
>PXQR01000142.1:49907-111889 GCA_003021235.1 Halobacteriales archaeon QH_6_64_20
CCTACTCGTCCGGACCGCCCGTACCGCTACACACAGCTTCAAACCGCGCCCGCCCACAGGGAGCGTAGAGATACTGATGACTGCCTCGAAGCTTCACGTCATGAACGCCGCGGACTGGGCCATCGACAACAGCATTACCGTCCAGTTGGAGGACATGGGTGAGACCTACACGATGCCGTGTCCGGTCTACTGCATCGAACACCCTGAAGGAGTGGTATTGGTCGACACGGGCGTCAGCTACGAGATGAAGACCGATCCCGAGAACTACGGTCCCCACGGATCGCCGCACATGTCGGCGTTCGTTGACGCCCTGGAGATGGACGAGGATCAACAACCGGCCTACCAGTTAGCGGACCGGGGCATCTCGCCCTCGGAGGTCGATTACGTGATCATGACCCACCTGCACAACGATCACGCGGGGACGATCGACGACTTCCCCGACGCGGAGTTCCTCGTCCAGGAGACCGAACTCCAGTACGCCTTCTGGCCCGAACCCGCCCAACAGATCTTCTACCTCCTGGGGGACTTCGGCGTGCTTCGCTCGCCGAAGTACTCGGTGACGGCGACCCACGGCGCGTACGACGTCTTCGGCGACGACAGCGTAGTGACGATCCCGACGCCGGGTCACACCAGAGGTCACCAGTCGGTGCGCGTCGAACTCGACGGGCGGACGGTCATTCTTTCGGCGGACGTCGCGCTCCAGCAAAGCGGCTACGAGAAGGAACGACCCGTCTCGTTTAATTGGTCGCTCTCCGAGTCGGTCGCCTCGATCCGAAAGATCCGCCAGGAGGTCAAGCGGCGCGACGCTGAACTCGTACTCCATCACGAACGCGACCATATCGACCCGTTGCTCGGCGACGGGGCCGCCTTCTCGTAACGGTCATCGTTCGAAACGACCGTTCTCTCGTGGGGCCAGGTCGGTCCCGGGCGACGACCGAGCCACGGACGCGAGTCGAGGGCTACTCCTGCCAGTCGGGGTTCGGCCGCGGCGGGCTGAAGACGTCGATTCCTCGTACCGGGTCGTCGCCGCGGTTTTCGGCACCGTGTGGGGTATCGCCAGGGATCACATAGGAATCGCCCGGGCCGCAGACGACCTCCTCGCCGTCGATCAGGAAGGTAAGCACGCCAGCGTAGATGAAGCCGGACTGTTCGTGCTCGTGGTCGTGTTCGGGCACCGCGGCATCGACCTCGAAGTCGAAGTGCTGGATGCTCATCCGGTCGCCGGTTGCCAACTGGGCGAGATGTACGCCCTCGACTGCCTCTACTACTTGTTCGTCCGACAGCGAAACTGACTCCATACCATCAAAAGACCGTGCCAGTATCTAAAGATACGGGTGAGTCAAGGCGGGTCGGGGAGCGAAACAACCGACCGGGATCGGCGCGAAGGACGATGACACAACCGACAGGCGGACACGCAGTTCCGCCGCGAGTGAGTCACCGAAGGTGGCGAACGAGCGGTTTTTGATGCAGATTTTTGCTGTGCCCGCAGTGAGCACGACTGAAAGGAGTCGTTCGAGAGAGCGATAGTACTAGTCGCAACCTGTGGGTGTTGCTGAGAGTGGCTCAGACGTGAGACATACTGAGACGACAATCAGCAGCTGAAGGT
The DNA here is from genome assembly GCA_003021235.1 of Halobacteriales archaeon QH_6_64_20. GTDB lineage: Archaea > Halobacteriota > Halobacteria > Halobacteriales > Halococcaceae > PXQR01. Next base: position 51,514 of record PXQR01000142.1, read on the forward strand.
TCCCTCTCCCTGATCACACTCACTCGCGTTGCTCGTTCGCGTGACCGAGTCGGAGACGAGCGAGCGGTTCGCCGGGACTGAGCGCCGACAGGCGCGAGGGAGCGGGCCGACGAGCGAACGGAACGAAGTGAAGTGAGCGAGGAGTGTTTTTGATGAAGATTTTGCCGAGCGAGGCGCGCTAGCGCCGAGCGCAGTGCAAAAGGTTCATTTGAAGCGGAAGGTCTCCAGGTTCTTCGGCGCGAAGGTCCGCATGTTCAGATCGTGGTACATCGCCGAGGAGAGGTCCTGAACTGAGGACTCGTCTCCGTGAACGCAGAGCGCCTTCTCGGGGCGGGGGTTCATGTTGCGCACGAAGTTCATCAGCCCCCGGCGGTCGGCGTGGCCCGAAAAGCCATCGACGGTCTCGACGTCGAGTTCGAGCGTGAGGGAGTTCGAACGGCCCTGGCCGTTGCTCATCGGGATCTCGTCCCAGCCACCCTGGATGCGTCGGCCCATGGTACCCTGAGCCTGGTAGCCGACGAAGACCATCGTCGAGTCGGGATCGGGACCCAGGTGTTCGAGCCAGGACATGATCGGGCCGCCGGTGACCATCCCCGATGTCGAGAGGATAATGGAGGACTCGCCGTCGGCGACGTCCTGGCGTTCGTCCTCGCCCTCGTCGATGTGGTTGAACTGCGGGGCCAGGAAGGGGTTCTCGTCGTCGTGGAAGATCCGATTGCGGAGTTCGTCCCGGAGGTACTCGGGGTAGGCAGTGTGGATCGCGGTCGCCTCCCAGATCATCCCGTCGAGGTGGATCGGCATCTCGGGGATCTCCCCGGTACGCATCGCCTCTTCGAGGACGAGCATGATCTCCTGGGAGCGCCCGACCGCAAAGGCCGGGATCACGACCTTGCCGTCTCGCTCGTCGGTCCGGTTGATGACCTCGACGAGATTTCGTTCGGAGTCCTTTCGGTCGGTCTGGTAGTCGTTGCGTCCCCCATAGGTCGATTCCATCACCAGTGTCTCGACGCGCGGGAAGTCGTTGACCGCGCCGTTGAAGAGGCGCGTGTCGTCGTAGTGGACGTCGCCCGAAAACGCGACGTTGTACAGGCCCTCGCCGATGTGAAAGTGCGCAACGGCACTGCCGAGGATGTGCCCGGCGTTATGGAGGGTGAGTTTCACGTCCGGCGCGATGTCGGTGACGTTGCCGAACTCCAGGGGAACGGTGTGTTTGATCGCTTCCCGGACCATTGCGCTCTCGTACGGCGGCGAGCGGCCTTCCTTCGCGGCGACGTCGAGGTAATCGAGCGTCAGTAATCCCATGAGATCGCGGGTCGGCTCGGTGGTGTAGATCGGCCCGTCGTAGCCGTACTTGAACAGTAAGGGTAAGAGCGCCGAGTGATCGAGGTGGGCATGGGTCAGTACTACCGCATCGATCGAGTTCGCGCCCGACCCCAAGGCTTCCGGCACCTGGAGGTGGGGCACCTCGTCGGAACCGGGCTTGTCGCCACAGTCGATGAGGATCCTGGTTTCCGGCGTCGAGAGGATGAAACTCGCCCGGCCGACCTCCCGACAACAGCCCAGGGTAGTGATCCGAACCCACTGTTCGTCGGAGAAGGTCTCGCGGTGGATCTGTCGGCCGACCCGTTCGAGTATGTCCCGGCGTTCGTCGCGTTCCTGTTTGAGGAAGTTCCTGACGTTCGAGACCGTCGAGGACTCGATCGGGGGTGTCCGGACGACTTCGGGTGTCCAGCCCGTTCGCTTGGTGATCTCCCGGAGCGTCGAGCCGTGGCGACCGATGACCATGCCGGGTTTGGCGGCTTCGATCATCACCTCGCCGGTATCGGCGTGGAAATCGACGTCGCTCACGCCGGCGTCGTCGGGCACCGCGTCGAGAACGTCCTCACGTGCACCCTGTGGGTTCGTCAGGACGTCGGGGTCCGGCCGGACGGTGATCCGTTTGCGGAGTTTGCCGGCGAGTTGCCGTACCAAGTCACCGTCACGCGCGAACTCCTTTGGGTCTCGCGTATAGAGGACGAGCTCGGGACCTTCGTACCGGACGTCCGAAATCGAGATGTCCGCCGGGAGTTCGCTCGCGATCTCTGCTTTGACCGTTTCGAGTTGCTGTTCTACCGTGCTCATAGCTCGGAGGAATAGGTAACCATCGTTCGTCTTCGTCGGTGGGTTCCGGGTCGCCTCGCCGCCGCTCGCTCGGAGGCCGTTGCTGTCCTCGACCCGTCGGAGCGAGCGATCGTCCCCGCCTCGGGCGCCGAGCGGACACACACCCCGTCGGAACGGGGCGCTGTCCGATCGGCGGAAGGCGAGAGGATCCGGTGTGCGATCCGGTCACGGGCGGCAACCGGGAACGTTCGTCCGGGTTCATCGGGACGGAAGCTACGGGACATAAGGCGTCTACTGCGGAGGGTCAGTTCTCGCTACGGTATCGACACCGTCGTCCGGGAACGCCGGCTACTGCGCGGAGAACCCGGAAAACCCACGCATAAGCTCACGTAGACACCGGGAGTTATAAAAGCCTTCGCAAACCCCTATTCCGGAGGTGCTCGGGGAGGAATGAAGCTCACGCCGGCCGTCGTCGAAGCCGAACGGGACTGGATCAGGGAACGCGGCGAGATCGTCGTCCCGCTGATCAACGACGTGCGTGCGGAACTCGCGGACGCCTTCGATACCGAGGTCGAAGGCGTGGACGCCGCCGGCTACGAGGCGGCGGTCGACGCGGTGTTCGCCGATGGCGATCTGGCGGTGAACGTCGCCGCACTCACCCGCCTCCTGCGCGATCTCGACGTCGCGGACGACTACCCCGGCTTCGTCGTCGACGAACTCCTGGGGAGGGAACTCGCCGGCTGTCTCGCGGGTACTCAACCCCGTCGGCTGCTCGGCGAAGCGACCTTTCACTACGCCGATATCACGACCCATACCGAAGGCCCTGCGGGCGCGGACGACCTCGACGCCGCGCTCGCCGCGGGCTTTCAGACCCGGCTTCCCGGCTGGCCGTGGACGGGACGCCCGAGTCCCTTCGACGTCGATCCGCCGTGACTCGGACGGCGATCGGCCCCAGTCCATTAGGGACGGGATTTCGGGTTCTGACCGATCGTAGCGAGGCGAGAGCACCGGATCGCCGACCGACGACCCGGAACACCGACAACCCGAACACCGGCGAACCCGTTCGACACTGATTCGAAGTCGATCCCGACTGACCCGGCTCAGTCGGTGACGGTAAAGGAGGCGACGTAGGTGTGGCTCCCGTTCCCGCGGGCAGGGACCCCAAAGGCGTAGCGCCCGGGTTCGAAATCGAGATCGTTCACCGTCACGGGCGGTCGATCCGCCGTCACCGTTATCGGGCCAACGGCGACCTGCCAGGCGTAACTTCCCTCCGGGCTGAGTACCGTCTCCCCGAGCGAGGATCGATCCCCGTCCTCGTCGATCCGGCTCCAGCGGTCGCGACGCTGCCAGATCTGCCAGTCGAAGGGGCGAAAGAGTAGTTCGGAGTCGCTTCGGTTGTGGAGGGTAAAGCCGACGCTCTCGCCCGCGAGCGAGACCGATTCGGTCGAGGGAATCAGGACCACCGGCGCGTCGTCCGACGCGGCCCGATGACAGACGACCGACGTACCGACCGGCGGACAGTTCGCCGACTCCGTGGTCGACTCGCTCGTCGACGGTGAGGTGGCGACCGGCGACCGGTTCGACGCGCCCGCGGAGACTCCCTCGGAAACGCGATCGCCACACCCCGAGAGGAGCGATCCACCGCTCGCGGCCAGGGCGGCCAGGAGGCGACGACGACGCATTACTCCAGGGGATTCGGTCGGTCGGCATATGCTTTGTGCGCCGATCGTGTCATTTGCGACGAATTTTCGATATCGGTGGGGACGTGGACGGCGATCTGGTAGCCGATCACCGTCGAAGCCGACGGCAGGTCGAGTTCGAAACCGGTTCCGGTGGCGTTTTCCGTTCTCCGGGCAAGCGGAGGGTATGACCAGGCGAGCGACGTTGCACACGAGCCACGGCGACATCGAGGTCGAACTGTACGACGAGCGCGTCCCGGAGACCGTAGAGAACTTCGTGGAGTTGGCGACGGGCGAGCGTACCTGGGAGCACCCCGAATCCGGCGAGGAGATCGAGGGTCCGCTCTACGACGACGTCCCCGTTCATCGAGTGATCGAGGGATTCATGATTCAGACCGGCGATCCTGCGGGTACTGGCCGCGGCGGTCCTGGCTACTCGTTCGACGACGAGTTCCACGAGGAGTTGCGCCACGACGAACCGGGAACGCTCTCGATGGCCAACAGCGGCCCCGATACCAATGGCTCGCAGTTCTTCATCACGCTCGACGCCCAGCCCCACCTCGACGACCGGCACGCCGTCTTCGGCAACGTAGTGGAGGGCATGGACGTCGTCCGGGAGATCGGTGCGGTCGAAACCGATAGCAATGACGAGCCACGAGAAGAGGTCCTGCTCGAATCCGTCGAGATCGAAAACGGGAACCGAACCTAAGCCCGCTCCACCGGGCCCAACTGAAACGGTCGTTCGGACGCTTAGGAGTTCAGTCCTCGAAGTCCTCGTCGTCGGTGTGAACGACCAACACCGGCACCGTAGTCGAGCGGAGCACGCGTTCGGTGACGCTTCGATGTAGCAGGCGATCCACGCTTCCCCGCTCGCGCGTGCCCATGACGATCAGATCGACGTCCCCCTCGTCGGCGAAGCGACGGATGGCTTCGTCCGGGCGGCCGCTGAGGACTTCGGTCGCCGCTTCGACGTTCAGTTCGTCGGCGAGCGTTGCGAGGTCCTCGACCGCCTGTGAGCCCATCTCTTCGAGAACGGGATTGATGTCCTCGGGAAAGGTCGTCACGCCGGCATCGCCGAACACGCCCGTTTCGTCCATCGCACCGGGCGGGGGTTCCTCGGCGACGTAGAGCAGGTGGACGGTCGCGTCGTGCCACTTCGCGAGGCCGAATCCATGAACGGCTGCCTTCGTCGCCGCGTCGCTACCGTCCGTCGGAACGAGGACGTTTTCGTACATCGGTCCCGACGGTAGGTCCCGGGCAGGTATCAGTGTACGCCCCGTCGTTCGTCGTTCCGGACCCCGTTCATAGGGGTTGGTCGAGGGTTGGCGGTGCTCGTATGACGAACGCGAAGCGAGTGTCGACCGAACGTGTCAGAGACGACCCGAGGGATCGAAACGGCCTTTTCGCTGAGGCGTTCAGGACTATCCGCGCGAGGGTGGCCGAGCCAGGTCAAAGGCGGCGGGCTTAAGACCCGCTCACGTAGGTGTTCATGCGTTCGAATCGCATCCCTCGCACTCCGATGGTGGCTCATACAGTATTTTTCCGGCTCTCAGACGGTACCAATCAACAGCTACACATTTAATGCGTCTTCATGCGCGCCAATGATCACAGGCGTCGAAAACGTTCCTTACCGGCAATTGATCGAGAGTATTCAATGGGGAGGAGCTATTATCGGAATTCTTAGCGGGTGTATTGTCATCTATCGATATTTCCTGAAACGTCCCGCTTTGGCACTGGAGATGGAATGCGTCGGAGACATAGATCATGCAGATCAAGTTCCGATGATATTCACAGTTGCCAATGATGGGCAGAGATATGCCGAAGATGTACTTATTGATCTGGAACTGTCGAATATGTATTTCATAGAGTTTACCGAACAAGGTCTAGAAACCGCCGATCAAATCTTTGGGAATCTTATCGACTATAGAGAGTTCAACGCGCCTCATGCAGTAGATTCGATAGTCTCTCACGACGAGGAAATAGCGGTAGAAGAACCGAAAACTGTACAGAAAAAGAGGACAATCATATACATAGATGATATACTATACTCTAATACTGGAGTTCAGGTTACAGCTCGTATCGGAGCAATAGAAAGTGACCATGTAAAGATAGAGTATAGAGTGGCTTGTCGGTCACATGAACCAAGGCCTGGTATCATAGACATATGGTATGATGGTGAGGATGTAACAGTTAAGTCAAAAGAACCCGCCTACCGCGCACAGAAAATTTGGAAGATATGGAACCGGATCAAAAGATCTCTCCCTGAGTAAAGCTCTCAGATGTGCTTGTACGAGTGAAAAAGTCCTACATTAGCCCCTCAGGCGCGCTCTCTCTACTCTGGCTACACATTCTGCAGGCCCGCTCACGTAGTCTCCGCGAGCGCCAGCGAGCGGAGGCAGGAAAGTCGCAGCCCGCGAGTGTATGAGCGGGACTGTCTTCCGGTGGCGTTCATGCGTTCGAATCGCATCCCTCGCACTGTCGCAGTGGTTTCATCGAGAGCTCACTAACACGGCAACCCTATCACTCAGGAGACCATTACGAATACCACGGCTTGATCCGAACGCGAGGGACGAGAGATCGTCCGCACCGAGGGAACTCTCGGTGGGAAATCCCGAGTTGACGGCACGAGGATCGGCGTCCATCACATCTTTCCTACGTACTCGAAGGGGAGTACACCGTCAGTGAGGTAGCGAATCTGGTCTACGATCACCTCTCTCCGGGCGACGTCCTGGCCGCGCTCCGGTACTACCTGAATCACACTGAGGAGATCGAGGCGATCTGAAAGCGAGAGCGCGAGGTCATCGAGAGACACCGATCCGAGGCCCTGACCGGACCCGAGAACGCCCCGCAGTCCGAATGACACTCCGGTTGCTCTTCGACGAGCAAACGTCGAGAGAAGTCGCCCGCCGTCTCTCGGAACTCTGCGACGTCGAGCGGGTCGTGACGGTTCCGGAGTTAGGGCCGGGTGCTGACGACGACGAGATCCGGACCTACGCGGTCGAAAACGATCGCAACGTGGTGACAGAGGGCCCCGACTTCATCGATGGGAGCGCCGGTCCCGGCGCAAGCACGTACCCTAAGGTGATCTTCTGTACGGATCGTAGTTCGGAGGCGATCGACGATGCGATTCGGGAACTCGGTCGATTCTACTTGACGGAAGACCGCTCCAATCGGGAGAATCCGGTCTATGTCCCCGGTCAACGGGTCGACTGAGTCCCTTCGGAGCGATGTATCGACGTCGTAGCGCGATCCGAGGGCGTTCGTGTGTTCGAATCACGTCCCTCGCGTTCCCTGCGGCGATCTCCGATACGGTGTGAGGACGTTCCGATCGAACGAGATCGATAGTACCCGATCGTGAGTAAATTCTCCTTCCACTGGCGGGCAGAGCTTTATATGCCGGACCGCAGTGAGATAGGATGGGACAATGGGTAGGGAGCGAAACGAGGTCGATGGGATCGGCGAGGCATGCACGTGGTGTGGGGACTACGGGTTTACCGTCCATCGGCGGAAGGGACGACGGTACCCCTACCCTTGCCCCGTGTGCGACGGCGGCGAGTCAGCGACGGTGCTCGACGCACAGCGCGCGCTCGCCGAACACGGCGACGAGCTCCGAACGACGTACGTACACTGATACGGCTCGCGATCGCCTTCGTCACGATGCGATCGACGGAACCGGCACGAGCGGTCGCGAACCACCCCAACAGACGGTTCCGAGCCGACGAGTGACGGACGAGCTCGAGACGTAATGGGGTCGGGACAACGCCGGGACAACGGGCTTTTGCGCGCGACCGTCTTACCGGGGGCCATGATCGAAGCAACTCCGGAGCAGGCGGCGCGGGCGTTCGCCGAGCACGAAGCGTTCGAAGAGCACGACGAACGCTTCGTCACCACGACGACCCCGTTCGACGCGGGCGTTCTCGTCGGGGAAACCGATGATTCGGCGCTTCGATACCGGGTCCTCGTCGAGGTACCGACGCTATCGGCGGCGGTCGAGGAGTCGGTCGCCGACGTCGTCACGGAGGGATGGCTCGATACGTTTAGGCTCCGGCTCGAAGACGTTTCGATGGCGGTCCCGGGCGACGCGACGATCACGGAACCCGAAGCCCGCGTCGAGGAGGACGCCGTCGTCGTCGAGACGACGTTTCACGAAGGAGACGCCGACCGGGCACCGCGAACTGCAAAGGCGATCGTCGATTACGTCGAGGGCACCTACGTCGAGGGCGTGGTTCCCGGATACGAGTACCGCCCGCCAGTGAGCGACCTGCTCGCGAGCGCCCGTCACGGCGGCGTGGACGACTCGGAGACGAACACCGACGGCTCGGTGTCGATGTAGTATTGGGGCAACTACGGAACCGAGAACGGCGAGCAGGACGAACGGCGTCGCTCCGACCGTGGTTCGGCGGCGTTCCATCGATTTCCCGATGATCACTCCATCGCGATGTACGTCCGGGTGTTTTCGACGCCGCCGACCCCTTGAATGGCGTCGGCGGCGATCTCCTTGACGTCGGCGGGCGAATCGACCGAGAGTTTGGCGATGAGGTCGACGTCGCCCGCGACGATCGACACCCGTTCGATACCTTCGATATCGTCGATCGAGCGCTTGAGGCGATCGGCCTCGCCGGTGTTTGCCTTGACGAGTACGTAGGCGACGACCATCTCAGGCTCCCTCCGCTTCGGCGTTCGCAAAGGCGCTCGCCGCGTCGCCGACGACGATCCGGCGGACGTCCCCCAGGACCTCGAAGTCCGCGAGCACGACCAACCGGTCGCCGAGTTCGAGTGGCGCGTCGGGATCGGGCAACGCGAGCGCGCCGTCCTGTTTGCCGAACGCCAGTAGTCGGGAGTCCGCCGGCAGGGTGAGTTCGCTGATCGTATACCCCCGGGTCGGCGAGTCGGCGGTGACTTCGAGTTGTACTACCTGGAGGCTCTGGGCGATGTCGGCGACCGCGCGGATGTTCCCACCGATCAGGGCGTTCTTTGCGGCGATAGCGCCGAGCCGTTCGGGATAGATGATCTCGTCGACCTCGCTCGCGTACTGTGTGTAGATCTCCTCGCGGTAGTCCTCGTCGATCCGCATGACCGTCCGACAATCGTGGCCCTTGCCGATCATGCAGGCGACGAAGTTCACGTTGAGATCGCCCGACAACGCTCCCAAGGCATCGGCTTCGGCGACACCGGCGTCTTCGAGAACCGCCTCGTGCGAGCCGTCGCCCTCGATAACGTCGAAGGGAACCGACGCGTCGTCGAGTTCTTCGAGCGTCGCGGCGTCGGCTTCGACGACCGTGACCTCGTGGCCTTCCTCCGAGAGTACCCGGGCCGTCCGGAGGCCGACCCGTCCGGCACCGACGATGAGGAACTGCATACCGACCCTTATACTGACTGGCGTCTAAAGCGTTGCCCACGTACGGGGGTACTCGACCAACCCCCGGCCTCTGTTAACCCCCGACCCCTGCTCTCCGATTCCCGATTCCCGACCTTCGACCCCTACCCCGTGCCCTCCGGCCTCCGGTCGCTGACGTTCGACGCCGACCGCGCCCCCGACCTTCGACTCGTGCCTTCCGATCGCCGACTGTCGAGGAGCGTGAAGGGTGTCGATCGGTAGGGTAGGAACCGCACCGGCGTGCGCTCGCACACAGCTCCGGGGAAGGTTTAACCCGTCCGTCGCGTACAGTGAGGTCTATGGTACACTCGTTCGTCATGATCGAGACGGCTCCCGGGGATACCGAGTCGGTATTGGATTCGGTGGCGGCGCTCGCCGGCGTCGAGGAGGCCCACGTCGTCGCGGGCGACTACGACGTCGTCGTCGAGGTCGAGGGCGAGGACGTCCAGGAATCGATACGGACGGTCTCGACGGACATACGGGAGTTAGAGGGTGTCGACGACACCCGGACGTACATCGCATTGGAGTAGTCGGGTTCCTCCCACTGGAGACTCTCGGTTTCGATCACCGGCGTACACGGTGCTTGCGCGGCGGTGTCGGACCTGTCGTCGATCCGCACGAACGGGGCAGTGTGCCCCGGGACATCGGTTTCGACACGACAAAGAGGACGCCGAGCGTGTATCGAGTATGGTCTCGGTCGCGGGTGTGGTCGGCATCCTGTTCATCGTCGCGGTCAACACGACGATGGCCGCGCTGGCGACGCGATTCCTGCGCGTTCGGCTGGCGACTCGATGGGGAGCGGCGCTCTACGTCGCGCTGATCGTGCCGGTGATAGAACTGCTCTTGACGCTCGTGTTGAGTGGTGTGCTGAACTTGGGATCGAACCTCGGGAGTCCGGTCGCCGTGCTCGCGGTTGCGATCTTCCTGCCGCTCGCGCTCGGAGCCGCCTTCGACTTCTTCTGGATGCCCGCGCCCGAGGAAGTCGAGGTGCCCGACACGCTCTGAGCGACACGATCGAATCACGGCCGGGCTGTTCGATCCGGTTCGCACATCGCCTCGTTCACCGCTGACGTTCGTTTCCCGCCGTCCTCGTTCGCTCCGGCGTCACGGCTCTCGTCCCGCCAGCAGGTGTTCGACCGCTGTCTCGACTGCACCGAGAACGTCCTCGGGAGCCCGGGTGGCGTCGATGCGGACGAACCGGTCCGGTTCCACATCGAGGAGTCGCTCGTACTCCGCGCGCACGTCGGCGAGGAACTCGACCCGTTCGAACTTGTTCGCCCCGGCGCTTCGCTTCGCGCCTTCCTCGGGGTCGGCGTCGAAGTAGATCGTCGCGTCGGGCTTTCGGGTCCAGGGCTCGTGAACGCTCCTGACGAACTCCAGCGGTCGGTCGATCACGCCGTCCAGCGAGACGGACTGATAGGCATACCGCGAATCGGAGTACCGATCGGAGATCACGAGGTCGCCGGCGTCGAGCGCGGGGCGTACCGTACGGGAGAGGTGAGCGGCGTGATCGGCGGTATAGAGGAACAGTTCCGCGAGCGGGTCGGCGTCGGCGTCGCCGAGCGATCGACCGACGGCCTCGCCGTACCACGAGTCGGTGGGTTCCCTCGTGAACGTGGCAGGCCGATCGACGACGTCAGATTCTCGAAGGTGTCTCCACGCGGTGGTCTTCCCGCTGCCGTCGATGCCTTCGAGCGTGAGGAGCATACGCGAGTCTCGGTCGGCCCGCTGTTAAACACCGCGTCGATCGAACCCGTGGTGCGATTGCGACGCTGCGCCTCGGAATCGACACCGATCGAACCCGATGCGAGCCGACGTATGTTAGTCGTAACCGATGATCGTCGGGACTCGACATTCGTTCGGGCGCTTAGGGACATTCGCTGTCGACGGCGAACGGTAGTTTTAGGTCGGTTTCCCGAGTGATCGGAGCTATGAACGTGTTGGTGACTGGCGGCGACGGGTTCGTCGGATCGTACCTCTGTGACGAACTGGCGAGTCGGGGTCACGACGTGACAGTTCTGTCGCGCGATCCCGACTCCTCGATATTTTCCGAGAACGTAGAAACCGTCATGGGCGACCTGACGGCCTACGACTCGATCGAGAGCGCCTTCGAGGGAATGGACATCGTCGTCAATCTCGTGGCACTGTCGCCGCTCTTCCAGCCGAAAGGTGGCGACGACGAACACTTCGAGATCCACCTCGGAGGCACCGAAAACGCCGTCCGGGCCGCCGAGGAACATTCGGTACCGAAGATCGTCCAGATGAGCGCGCTCGGGGCCGATCCGAACGGTCCGACGGCGTACATCCGCTCGAAGGGCCAGGCCGAATCGGTCGTACGGGACTCGGGGCTCGACTGGGTGATCTTCAGACCCTCGGTGGTCTTCGGTGAGGGCGGGGAGTTCGTCTCCTTCACCGAGCAGCTGACGCCGCCCTTTGTCGCACCGTTGCCCGGCGGCGGCCGCACGCGCTTCCAGCCGATCTGGGTCGAGGATCTGGCGTCGATGCTCGCGGACGCTACGACCGACGACGCGTACAACGGAAAGGGCTACGAGATCGGCGGTCCGGAGGTACTCGCCCTCGCGGACGTCGCCCGGATGGCCCAGCGCGCGAAGGGCAGGTCGGTCTCGATCGTCCCCGTGCCGATGGAACTCGCGGAGATCGGACTCTCGGTCGCCGGTTCGATCCCGATGATCCCCTTCGGTCCGGATCAGGCGCGCTCGTTGCAGATGGACAACACCGTGAGCGACAACGACGTCGGGGCGTTCGGCGTGAGCGAGAGCGATCTGAGGACCCTCGGGGAGTACCTCGACGTCGAGTGATCGGGGGTTCCCCGCGACCCTCCGACGCCCCGGTGCTTCGGCGAACGATCGGGGCGTTTCACTGCCGTTCTTATCGATCGAGTCCCTACGATAGCTCGTGCGCGTAGTGGTACCGTTCGCGACCGAGCGCCCGAAGACCCGGCTCGACGGGGTGTTAACCGCCGACGAGCGGGCGGCGTTCGCCCGAGCGATGCTCGCCGACGTGATAGGAGCGCTCGGCGAGACGGACCACACTCCCGAAGTGCTCGCAACGGCACCCCTCGACGAGGCGTCGGCCCTGTACCCGCTACCCTCGTCGGTCCCGGTGCAGGTCGACGAACGGGTGCTCACGCCGGCGGTCAACGGAGTGCTGGAGGACGCGAACGGGCCGGTCGCTGTGGTGATGGCCGACCTCGCGCTCGTCAGCCCTGCCGCGATCGAAGACTTGTTTTCCACTGAGGGGGAGGTGGTTCTCGCGCCGGGCCAGGGCGGCGGGACGAACGCGCTCTGCGTTCGTCACCGCGACTTCCGCGTCGATTACCACGGCGCGTCGTACCTCGATCACCTGGCGCGCGCACGGGAGATCGGAGCCAGCGTCGGGACGATCGACTCCTTTCGCCTCGCGACCGACATCGACGAGCCGGAGGACCTCGCGGAAGTCCTCCTCCACAGCGAAAAGCGCGCGGCGGGATGGCTACGGAAAGCGGGCTTTTCGCTTCTCGTCACCGACGGTCGCGTCGGCGTGACGCGATAGGGTGGGTAGTGCGACGCCTCGAAGCAGTCACGGAGACGAGCGAGAAGCGACGAACAGTGGCGACGACCGGACGGTGAGCTATCAACGGGCGAGCGGTGAACCGACACGGACGACCGAGCGTCGAGACGGAGCCGTCAACCTCGAACCGGCCGGTTGCTGGCGAATCTGGGAGGGATTTGGGACAACGGTTTTACTCACACACTATCCATATCCACCTGCGTGGATCGATCGAATCGGTTCGCGCAGTCGGACCGGACGCGTCGCCTAACCCCCACCTCCGCGACCGCGTCCGTCCGACACGCCAGGGGAGTCCGGATCGACCCTCGGCATCGGGCCTTAGGCCGTGCCCCGGTCCCCGCTTTTCCCCTCCTCCTTCCCCTGTCGCCTCACGACGGAGCCATCAGCGACCGTTATCGGAGCGTCCGGGACTCGAACCCGAACTCGGACGCTGCCGCGAGCGCAGGCACGAACGCGAACGTGAATCCGAGCGTGACCGCGGGAACGTCCCCGGAACCGAGGCAGGACAGTCTTTTGACGCTCGGGGTCGGAACGCGGCTGTGAACCCCGGGACGAACGTCGAAGGGGAGTCACCGTCACGGCGTCGAGCGCCCGCTCCGAACGGCGTCTCGATCGACGAGGCCGACCTCGACGCACTGGTGTCGGTCTCGCCGGCGGCCGTCGATCCCGCGCCGGAACTGTCCTTCTGCCGGAACGTCTTCGTTCCGTTGACGACCGCGTGTCGGTACACCTGTTCGTACTGTACGTACTACGACGATCCCGGCGAGGCGACCCTCATGTCCCCCGAGAGCGTCCGCGAACTCCTCCGAACCGGGAGCGACGCCGGCTGTACCGAGGCACTCTTTACCTTCGGCGATGAACCCGACGCGCGCTACGAGGGGATCCACGCTCAGCTGACGGAGTGGGGCCACGACTCGATTCTGTCCTACCTCGCCGAGGTCTGTGAGATGGCCCTCGACGAAGGACTGCTCCCTCACAGCAATCCGGGCGATCTCGAGTATCGAGAAATGGCCGGCCTCGCCGACCTGAACGCTTCGATGGGCGTCATGTTGGAGACGACCGCCGACGTTCCGGCCCACAGCGGTCCCCGACGGAAAACGCCCGAACAGCGTCTCCGGACGATCGCGAACGCCGGCCGTCTCGGGGTCCCTTTCACCACCGGGATCCTCGTCGGCATCGGCGAGTCCCGGCGTGATCGTGCCCACAGTCTCGCATGCATCCGTGCGTTACACGAGCGCTACGGCCACATCCAGGAGGTGATCGTCCAGCCGGTCGTCCCGAACGAGCGCTGGCGTGCGTCCGGTCCCGACGCCGAAACCCTCGGACACGCGGTGGCGATGGCCCGATACTGTCTGCCCGCGGCGGTCTCGGTACAGGTCCCGCCGAACCTCGCGCCGACAGCTGAGGTGCTCGACTGTGGCGTCGACGATCTGGGAGGGGTTTCGCCGATCACCGACGACCACATCAACCCGGAGTACGCCTGGCCGGCGCTTCGCGAACTGGAGGAGTTGGCCGAGACGGCCGGCGTCCCGCTCCGCGAGCGTCTCCCGGTGTACGAACGCTTCCTCCCCGAAGGAATCGACGATCATGGGGGAAACGACGACCACGCCGACATTCCGCCGGGCAACGAGTGGGTATCCGACCGGATCGTGCGGGCGATCAACGCCGACGGCGAGGCCGGCGAACGGTACCGGGCCGTGCTCCGCGACGAGTCGCTCGACGGGCGGTGAGCGTCGTTCGGTAGCGGTTCGAAGACGTCCCTCCAGCTATTGCGCGAACGGCCTATTTATATGCCACATGTTCGTAGCGGGGGCTTATGGCGAACGACGGCTCGGAACGCGACGGTGGCGGTGGGTTGTTCGGCCGGCTGACGACGCTGGCGACGCTCCTCCAAACCGGTCGGGCGTTCCGCAAGAGCAATACCGGTCGGGCGGCCCTCCTGGTCGGTTCGGTCCTGATCGGTCGACGGAACCCACGACTGGGATATCTCCTCCAGCTCGCCGATACCGCGAACCGGATACGGAGACGACTCGCGTGATGTGACGGCGGTTCGCGCGAGCTACCTACTGGAGCCGCTCGGGGAAGTACTCGGGCACTCGCTTCCTGACGAGCGCGTAGCCGGCCGCGAGGATCACACTGAAAAGCGTGATCGTCCGTACCGTTTCGCCGTAGAGGACGAAGCCCGGCACCGCGAAGAGCGTGGTTAAAAGGAGGTCCTCGGGCGCGCCATCGTAGCGGACCCACCGGCGGGGGGCGATCCATTGCCCCCGGAGGTGGTCGTAGACGCCCTCCTCGGAGGTCGCCTCCCACGGCCGGAGCTCGTCGCCGGCGCCGAGAGCATCCATTCCCGAGTGGATCGCCGCCGCGAGGAAAAACGCCGCGAGCGCGACCGGTAGGCCCGTGGGAACGACCGCGGCGGCCGCCAGTGCGGGGAACGCCGGAAGCCAGTAGAGCACCGGAAAGTGTAGCGTCCGGCGGTGCTGGCCGGCGAGGAGGTCGAGATCGGGGAACGCACCCCCTGAGACCGCCGCTAGCGCCGCAGTCGTCGCGTGCTCGGGGGACAACACTACTGCGACCGACGCGAGCGCGAGGCCGACGGCGGCGTGGGTGAAGACCATCACGGGTAGGGTCAACGGAGTATCGGAATCGGTAGCGGGTCAGTCGTTCGCCGTTCGAGCCGGCTGCGACGCGCGGATCGGCGTGCCGTCGGCCTTCGGCCCGAGTCGCGGCCCGTGGGTCGTGTCGCCGGGATCGATCCGTCGTCGCTGGCGGTAGTCAGTCGAGCGTTCCGTGGGGATCCGTCCGATCGCTCCGATCATCTCGACGAACTCCTCTACCGAACGGTATTCCCCGGATGTACCGCCGGCCCGCTTCGTGATCTCCTCCGAGCAGATGGTGCCCATGAAGTCGTTCGCGCCACACGAGAGCATCTTCAGCCCTTGGGAGTCGCCGTACTTCACCCAGCTCGACTGAATGTTGTCGATGTTGTCGAGAAAGAGCCGGGAGACGGCGATCATCAGCTCGTCTTCGTCAGTGCTCGCCCCCCCCGTGACGAGCCCGCGCTCGTACAGCGGGGTGTTCTCGTGGACGAAGGACAGGGGAACGAACTCGGTGATCGCGCTGGTTCGGTCCTGCAGATCACGTACCTCCTCCAAATGCATGACCCGGTGGCGAGCGTTCTCGACGTGGCCGTACATGATCGTCGCCGTGGTGTCGAGGCCCGCCTTCGAAGCGCCTTCCATCGCCGCTATCCAGCCCGCAGAATCGATCTTCGCCGGACAGATCACGTCTCGCACCTCGTCGACGAGGATTTCGGCGGCAGTACCGGGCACGGAATCGAGCCCGGCGTCCTGCAACGTCCCGTAGACGTCCGTGTATGACCAGTCGGTCCCGCGACGGGCGTGAGCGGCTTCCTCGGGCGTCATCGAGTGGACGTGGACGTCTCCTACGCTCATCGCGTCGATCTGTTCGGTGTAGGTGCCGGGATCGGTGTCGTACCGGGCAGGCGGACGATAATTGGCCGAACTGTGGGCCTGCTCGTAGCCCGCGAGGATCTCGTGGTGCTCGGCGTCGAGCGCGAATCCCGGATGGAGCCCCGATACCGAACAGACCTCGTAGATTCCCCGGCTCACCGCGTCGCGGACGATCCGTCGGGACTCGGCGGGGGTCTTCGTAAAGCCGCCGTGCGTGCCGTCGAGATCGCTCCGGAAGGCCTCGGCGGGGTCCTTGAAGTTACAGAACAGACAGCCCGTGTTACACGCGGTGGTGACGTTGTTATTCAGATTCGCGACGAAGGTGACCTCCTCGCCGACCACGTCGGCTCGTCTTCGCGCCTTTCGGAGCGCGTTTTCGAACGACTGGTCCGTCTCGGGGCGGTACCGAAAGTCGAGATCCTGCGAGCGCGTTCCGCCGGCCATTATCGGTTCCGAGGACGCGGGGAGACAAAAGCCACCGGGTCGCCGACACACCGGCTTCGCAGCCGATCGGACGACAACCGCTATGTATCGACCGCCGGAATCGCGCCCATGACGAGCGTGAAGGACTTTCGAGTCGAGCGCGAAGCCGCGCCCAACGAGTTGGGTCGGGGACGGTTCGTCTTTTCGGACGACTACTCGGTGTTCGACTGGGGGCGGATGCCCGACGCGATCCCCCGGAAGGGCGCGACCCTCTGTACGATGGGTGCGTACAATTTCGAGATGCTCGATACGAACCACGTCCCGACCCACTACCGGGGCGTCGTTCCGGTCGGCGACGATGATGGCGTGACCGATCTCGGCGCGCTCGACGAACCGCCCCGGGAGATGGCGATCTCGCTCACACAGGTCCCCGACCTGCCCTTCGAGGACGGCGCGTACGATTACGACGCCTACCACGAGGCGGCGGGCGAGAACTACCTGATCCCCCTGGAGATCGTCTTTCGCAACTCCATCCCGCCCGGATCGAGCCTCCGGCGACGCGCCGACCCGAGCGAGTACGGTCTCGACCTCGATGGCGATACCTGGCCCGAGGAAAGCGCGGAACTCCCGGAGCCGGCGATCGAGTTTTCGACGAAGTTCGAAGCACAGGACCGGTATCTCTCGCGCGAGGAAGCCGCGGAGATCGCCGGACGGGCGGACATCGGTCGCCTCGAAGAACTCGCGCTCGCGGTGAATCACCTGCTCTCCCGCCAGGCCGCACAAGGGGGATTCGTCCACGAGGACGGCAAGATCGAGTGCTATTACTACGAGGGCACCATCACGGTCGCCGACGTCTGTGGCACCTTCGACGAGAACCGGTTTGCCTACGACGGCCAGGAGGTCTCGAAGGAGGTACTGAGGGGCTATTACAAGCGTTCGTTCCCCGAGTGGGTCGAGGCCGTTTCCGGGGCGAAACGCACGGCCCGCGAGCAGGGAATCGCCGACTGGCGGGAGCTGTGCGAACGCGATCCACCCCCACTCGCCGACGAGGTGATCGAAACCGCATCGGATCTCTACACCGCGGGCGCGAACGCGTATCTCGGTAGCGAGGTCTTCGACGCGCCCGGAATCGACGACGCAGTCGCGGCCGTCCGGGAGCTGTGACGGCACGGAGCTATCGAGAGCCCACCATCGGAGGGCGTGACACCGGGGCGCGTCGCTCGCGGCCGTCGTCCCTATTCCGGCGGTCGACGGGGACCCGACTCCCCGAGTAGTTCGAACGAACGGTCCCGTACCCCCACTTACCGTGCTTCGGTATTTAAGGCTCGTGCTAAGTGGCCCGCTCCGTGCGGTATGGAGCGCAAGACCGCGCTCCGTACGGACTGTGAGTGGATCGCTCGCGGGCACGCCGGCGACCGCCAGCTCAACCAGGCCACGATCGAACACGCCGGCGCTACCGAACACGAGATCGACTCCGTGCGTGGACATCGAGAACCCGCTTCCGACGAACAGTAACGGGGAAAGCCGGGACCGGAATACGCCGCCCCCGGCACTGACGCCGACCGCGACGAGAACCCGACCCTAACGATAGATGCGACGATCGCGCTCTCGGCCGCGAACGCGCGAAGCGACACAGATCATCCCGAGCGATCGAGCGCGTCGATCCGCTCTCGGTCCGCCTCGGCCAGCGCGAAGCCGAAGACGTCGGCGTTCTCGATCACGTGTCCCTCGTCGGTGCTCGACGGGATCGGCACTACGCCGCGTTCGACGTTCCAGCGCAACACGACCTGTGCGGGCGTCACCCCGTGGTCGGCGGCGATCGCTTCGAGAACGGGGTCGTCGAGCAGGCCCTCCGCGGACAGCGGCGAGTGGGCCATCACCCCCATATCGCGCTCCTCACAGAAGCGAACGAGGTCCTCACGGGGCGTGTACGGGTTCCGGCTTACCTGGACGACCCGCGGAGGGATCTCGGCAGTATCGAGGAGTTCGTCGAGTTCAGTGGTTGAAAAGTTGCTCACGCCGAGCGTTCGTGTCTTCCCTGCCTCGACCAACGATTCCATCGCGCGCCAGGTCTCGGCGAGCGTGACGTCGGCTTCCTCGGGGTCACCGCTCTCGTCGACCGGGAACGTGAGTTCGGTGGCCTCCTCGTGGGACAGTTCGGCGAGGTCCTCCAAGGGACCCTGGTGGGCCCAGGCATCGGGCCAGTGGAGCATGTAACAATCGAGGGTTTCGACGCCGAGCGCGTCCCGGGTTCGCTCGCAGGCCGCCCGGACGTGCTCGGGAGCGTGGTTCGTGTTCCAGACCTTGCTCAGGAGGTAGAGCGCCTCGCGATCCGGGCTTCCCGGGCGGGCTAAGATCTCGCCGATTCGGCGCTCATTGCCGTATAGCTCCGCACAGTCGAGCAGGCGATAGCCGGCGTCGAGCGCGACTTCTACCGACTCGCGCAGGTCGACGTACTCCTCGCCGCCGCGATACCGTGAGCACCCGAACCCGATCGGCGGCATCGCATGCGCTCTCGAGGTCCCGGATTCCTCTCGGGCTTCCGTTGTGAAAGCAGGCGACGGTGACGACGGCGTCCGCTCCCTGTCGGTCTTCAGCGGTGCCGGACGCTCGAAGCCCGCCGTTTCGACCGCGACCGGTCCGCCGGTTTCCGCACGCGACTCGATGGCCTCGATAACCGCCACGAGGTGTGCTGCCCGCCGTCCGCTGGGGTAGTGCGGTCTGCTCTCGTTGATCGCGGCGGCCATCTCCGCGACGCCCGAAGCGTACTCCAGATCCCTCGGCACGCTTTGGGAGGGAACTCGCCGGTACTCGCGACCGAGACGGGCGAACTCCACCCTCCCACCTGCATCGAAGGCGGCGGCGTCCGCGAGATGTATCGAACCGTCGTCGCCGTGGATCTCCAGGTCGTAGAAACTCCGCGTTCGATGCGGGACGTACATGCTCGCGGTCAGGCGCACCGAGACGCCGTCGGCGAAGCGCAGTACGCAGACGACGTGATCGGGCGTCTCGACCTCGAACGAACGCCCCTCATGGACGTGTTCGCCGAGCAGGAGTTCGGTGTTGGCCGCTTCGACCTCGACCACCGGCCCGAAGTACCCGACGAGCACGGAAAGGGGATAGACCGCTCCGTCGTAGAGCGGGCCGGCTCGGAGGAACGGCTCGGGACTCTCGTTCCACTCGGTGAGCCGCCCAATGTTACACTCGGCGTAGGCCGTGCGGACGGTCCCCAGCCGCCCTTCCCGGAGGTAGCGCCAGGCGCGTTGTTGGGCGTCTCCCATGAGACTGATCGGCGCACAGCCGAGCCGAACCCCTCGTTGCTCGGCGAGTTCGACGAGCCCCCATGCGTCGGCGGCGTCCATCGCAAGGGGCTTTTCGCTGTAGACGTGGGGTCCGGCTTCGAGACATCTTCGAGTGATCGCGGCGTGGGCTTCGTGCGTGGTGAGATTACAGACCAACGAGGCGTCGCCCTCTTCGAGTAACGCGTCGAGATCGTCGTAGGCGGTAGCGTCGTGGGCGCATGCGAACCGGTCGGCGCGTTCCCTGTCGAGATCGGTTGCACCCACCAAATCAAGCCCGCCGGCGCGGGAGATGCCCGGCGCGTAGCGATCGGCGATGGTTCCACAGCCGACGATGGCGACGTTCACATCCCGAGGGACTTCGAGAACAGGCAAAAAGACGAGGGAGCCGGAAACACGGACGAGTACCCGTTCGAACTATCCACCTCGGATGAACGTGTTGCTCGCCGGTATCAGCCGCTTTTCGAGCAACTGCGATATATCCGAATCCGGTGCCGGACTCCTCTATAATAGAAACTGAATCGAATACCGCTCGCAGGCCTTCGAGGACGTTGCCCTGTAGCCGATACTCGGACATATACGCCCAGACGCGGCCGGAGAGGGGACTGAGCACCGTCGCGGGCCGGCTTTCGAACGGCCGTGTTGTCTGCGTCGGCAGCTGCTTTGATCCACCGTCGTCTAGTTCTACTGATGGTCGAAGGGTGATTAGCTCTCGGCATCCCGATACCGGTTAGAACCCGGCCGGGAGCAAGAGTCCGAGTTCGATCGCACAGGCAGCGGCGATCGGGATCGAGAGGTTGTCGTCGATCACGTAGCCCCCTGGGGCGGGCTTCACGCCGTCGGCGATCGTCGCCGCGAGTCCCCCGAATACGGCGGGCACGGGCGAAATCAAAAAGGAAGCGATCAGCACCGAGACGCCGAAGGTTACGAGCAGGACGAAGGTCCGTTTGGCCGCGCGTAGCTCGCCCGATCCCAGCAAGCCACTAACGGGGTCGGCGATCGCCAGCATGAACATTCCTGCCAGGGCCGATCGCGGGGGGAAAACGAGCACGACGACCGCCATCCCGAACAGGTAGAGGAAGTAGCCGGCGAGGTTGTCCTGCTCGTACTCCCTGGTGAGCCGGTCGAAGACCCGTTCGAGGAGCGGCCAGTTGAGACCGACGTAGAGGCGTACGACTTCGAGGCAAAAGGCGACGAACGTCACGGCGACCAGCACCCAGCCCAGTTCGCGCCAGGACAAGAGGCCGAGCAGATACGACAGCGGAAAGAACACACCCGAAACGTGGACGAGGCGGCGTGCGATCTCGTTCGTGTCCACGTATCCGAGAGGACCGCTCCGAGTTCTCCGAGGCCATCGGCCGACATCGGGACTCGGATCTGTGCGGCCGAGTCGCGGTCGCGAAGCGTCACCGACCCGTTTCCCTCTACCGTCTCGTAGTCGACGGTGAGACATACCGGGGTGCCGATCTCGTCCTGGCGACGGTATCGCCGACCGATCGATCCCGAGTCGTCGTACTCGACGGCGAACCCGCGCTCGCGAAGCGCCGCGGTGATCTCACGTGCTCGCTCGCCCATCCCGTCTCTGTCCATGAGCGGGAAGACGCCGGCGAACGTCGGTGCGAGTTCGGGGGGTAGTTCGAGATAGGTCCGCTCCTCGCCTTCGACGGTATCGCGCCGGAAGGCGTGTTCGAAGACGGTCGCGAAGACGCGATCGACGCCGAAGGACGGCTCGATCACGTGTGGGGTGACGTTTTCGCCGGCGATCGTCTCCTCGATCACGTCGAACCCCGTCACGGCCACCGGGATCGCATGGGTCTCGCCGTCGATCTCGATTTCGATCTCCTCGCCGTCAAACGCCTCGGGCTCGCGGGCCGCACGCTCCTCTAACGCCTCGACCACCGCCGGAGCACGGTCGCCGAACTCCGGTCCCAGGTAGCTCATGTCGGGATCGACGGCCGGGCGCTCGATCGTTCGGGGTTCGTCGTAGGGCTCGAAGACCGTCATCGACCCGCCCGAACGTTCGGCGTGCCGGGAGAGATCGTAGTTCCCCCGGGTCGAAAAGCCCGAAACCTCGATCCAGTTGCCCCCGAGTTCGGCTTCGGCATCCCAGCAGTCGACGGCGTAGTGAGCGCGCTCGCCGGGTAAGTGCTGGCGGTAGCGAAAGCGATCGGTGTCGACGCCGATCCGCTCGTACCACTCCGTTGCGATCCCGAGATAGTAGGCGATCCACGGGCTCTCGATCGTCCCTTCCTCGACCGCCTCGCTGACCGTTTTCTCGACGTACTCGCGTCCCTCGGATCGTTGTTCGTCGATCGGGTAGAGGGTGAGCGAGACGTCCGCGACGCTTGCGAGATCGGGCTCGCTCGTTTCGGGGCTCACGAACAGCTCCAGTTCGGCCTGGGTGAACTCCCTCACCCGAACGATCCCCCGGCGGGGGCTGATCTCGTTGCGATAGGCCTTCCCGATCTGGCCGACACCGAAGGGCAGTTGATTGCGCGCGTATTCGGCGAGGCGGCCGAATTCGACGAAGATCGCCTGGGCGGTTTCGGGACGCAGATAGCCCGGTGCCGAGGATCCCGGCCCGATGTTCGTGCCGAACATGAGGTTGAACTCCGAGACCGGGGCGTCGACCAGGAGAGCCCCGCAGTTCGGACACGCTATCTCGTGAGTGGCGACGAGTTCCCCGATCCGTTCGGTACCCAAGCTCTCGGCGTCTTCGATGCCCGTCTCGTCCTCGACGAGGTGGTCGGCCCGGTGGCTCGTCTCGCACTCGGAACACTCGATCATCGTGTCGTCGAACCCGTCCAGGTGACCCGAAGCCTCGAAGACGGGTTCGGGCATGATCGTCGGCCCGTCGACCTCCATGTGACCCTCCCGGGTGACGAATCGCTCGCGCCAGGCCGATTCGAGGTTGCGTTTCAACGCGGCTCCCTGCGGGCCGTACGTATAAAAGCCGGCGACGCCGCCGTACGCTCCCGCCGTCGGGAAATAAAACCCCCTGCGAGTGGCGAGTTCGGTGAGTCGGTTGTGATCGGTCATATCGAGCGTGTGTCAGGCGCGTGCGTGTACCGGCTTGTGCGTGTCGGGTTCGGTGTGGGTGTCGGGTTCGACGTGCCGTTGTGGATACCGGCATGAGCCCGGTCGTGGTCGCGCGTCGATCACTGTCGATCGTCGTTCGTCGCTTCGGTCGCCGGTCGGTGTTTCCGCCGTCGTCCCATCGTTCCGGCTCGATCATCGGCGGTCGGTGCCACGTTTCGTATCGTCACTGAAGCGCTTCGAGCAGATCGACGTCACGGACGATTCCCGACAGTTTACCGCCGCTCACCAGCGGGATCTGTTCGATGTCCGCGCTCACCATCCGCTGGGCGGCTTCCTGAGCAGTTTTCGTCCGTGTGAGGGTAATCACGTCCGCGCTCATGAAGTCGCTCACCGGTTCGGCCGGGATCTCGACGTTGCGCGTGGGCATGTATCGACTGCCGACGGTCTTGATCCCCTCCCACATCCACTCGTCGTCCTGGTTCGCGACGCTCTCGCCGGTTTCGGTCTCGCCCTCGACGATACGGGCAACACCTAAGATATCGACCTCGGTGAGCACGCCACACATATCGGCGTCGTCGTCGAGCACGACACCGTAGGGGACGCCGGCATGCGCGAGCTGGCGTTCGGCTACTGGGAGGGGCGCTCCCTGATAGAGGGTATGGATCCCCTCGCGCACGAGATCGCCGACCGGCGCCTCGCCGTCTACGTCCCCGTCGGCCATCGCCTGGATGACGTCGGTAACCGTGACGATCCCGACGAGTGCGTCGTCTACCACTGGAACACGACGGATACCCTCCTCGAACATCAGTCGCGCGAGATCCTCGATCGTCGCGTCGCTCGCGATAGTGGGTCGCTCCTCGGCCAGGATGGCCAACTGGTCCTCGTCCGGGCGCGAGATCAGCGATTCCCTGGTCACCAACCCGCGGAACGCCTCGTTTCCGTCCTCCTCTTTGACGACGGCGACCGAGGAGAAGTCCTGTTCCTGGAGATACGAGAGGGCGTCCTCGCGCGTCCCCGGCAACGAGACCGTGACGAGCTCGGCCCGGGCCGTCATCACGTCTGCGACGTCCATACCTCGACGCTGGGGTGGCAACGTACTAAGTCGTTTCATTCGGCCGGCAGAACACGCACTCCTCCGAACCTCCGGGGCGACGAAGTCGAACGGGAGTCGTCTCTCCCGTTCGGTCACATGGCTGTGAGGCCGTGAAGTCGTGAGGCCGTGGGGTCGCGATCGTCGCGCCGGCCGACCGATACTGACGCTGCTATCGGCGTCGGGTATCGATCTCGCCCTCGTCCCAGCGAGGAGCGACCCTGCTCGACGGCGGTCGTATCGCCAATGCACGACGGGCCGTTCGGGCGAACGAAAGAGACGCGCCGATTGACAATGATTAATATATGAAGTCAGTGCATTCGGCGTTTTGAAGATATCCGATACTGAGATGAGGAAATAGTCGTTATTACGATGAATATGTGATGTTCGGTTCACTTCGAAGGTAAACGGTAGCTATTTGTGTACCCATCGTCGATGCGTGTATTAGACCGTGGTGCAAGAATGACTGACGACACACGAAGCCGATTCGATCGACGACACGTTCTCAAGGGCATCGGCGCTGCTGGGGTCGCCGGACTCGCCGGATGTAGCGGCGGCGGTGGTGGCGGCGGTGGTGCCACTACCGATAGCGGCGGTGGCGGGACCGAAAGCGGCGGCGGTAGTTCACAGACACAACAGAGCCAACAGACCCAGGAGAGCAGTGCCGGCGGGGGCGGGAAGCTCAAGATGGCACAGGTCAAGAGCCCGATCGAGTTCGACCCGATCGTGCTCAACGACGTGCCCTCCGCTCAGATCGCCTCGCAGATCTTCCAGGGGATGTACACCTACGACGAGAGTACCGGTCTCGTCCCGGAACTCGCCGCGAGCGAGGCCGAAGTCTCGAACAACGGCCAGCGCTACGTGCTCGAACTTAAGGAGGAAGCCACGTTCCAGAACGGCGATCCGGTCACCGCAGAGGACGTCAAATACACCCTCGAAGCTCCGGTGGCCGAAGAGACCGAGAACGCAAGCGAACTGAACATGATCGATACGATCCAGGCGATGGACGAGCGGACCGTCCAGATCGATCTCCAGTTCCCCTACGCCGCGTTCCCGAACGCGCTCACGTTCGGTATCGTCCCGAAGAGCGTCCGCGAACAGGACAAGGAGGCGTTCAACACTAACAGCCCAGTCGGATCGGGCCCGTTCCAGTTCGATGAGTCGAGATGGTCCCGGTCGAGGAGGCGACGACGCGGATCACCACCCTCCAGAACGGCGAGAACGATGTCATTGAGGAGATCCCGCCGAAACTCTACTCGACGGTCCGCAACCAGCAGAACACCGCGATCGAGGAAGTCCCGGGAATCGGGTACTTCTACCTTGCGATGAACTGCAAGGAGGGGCCGACGGCCGACGCAAAGGCCCGCGAAGCAGTCGACTACTGCTTCAACATGGACCAGGCGGTCTCGAACTTCGTCGAGCCGACCGGGCTCCGCCAGTACAGCCCGCTTCCCAAATCCGTCGCCGAGGACTGGGGAATGCCGCTCGACGAGTGGCAGGGGATCCCCCACGAGAAGGATTTAGACGAGGCACAGCGACTGTTCGACGAGGCGGACGTTCCCTCGGACTACCAGTGGCAGATCATCGTCCCGCCGGACGACAAGCGCGAACAGATCGGCGTGACGGTCGCCAACGGCTTGGAGGAAGCCGGCTTCAATGCGAACGTCCAGCGCCTCGACTGGGGGGCCTTTCTCGAGAAGTACATCTCCGGCAGCGAGGACGACTACAACATGTACACGCTCGGGTGGTCCGGGACCCCCGATCCCGATTCGTTCACGTACTTCCTGCTCGCCCGCACCGACGACGTTCTCGGGGTGACCAACGGGACCTTCTACGGGGCGAACAGCGAACGGGGCAAGCAGGCCGTCCAGAAGTTCGTTGACGCGCGACAGGTGACTGACCGCGACCAGCGCAAGCAACTCTACACCGAGGGGATCACGACCGTCTTAGAGGACCGCGCGCACCTGCCGGCGTACAACCTGAAGAACAGCTTCGGGGTCAGAGGCTACGTCGACGACTTCGTGTCCCACCCGGTCTCGCCGGGCTTCCGGCTCGTGAGCGACTTCAACAACGTCTCGACCAACGAGTAGACGAGTAGACCGACACGCAGTCGATCCCCGCGTTCCCACACCCCGGCGTTCCGACGACCCGACATCGGCCCGCTTTACGTACTCCAGATGCGACGTAGCACACCGATCGAACCGGTCGAACCAGCCGAACCGTGCCGGCTCCGGCACACGGAGCGACGTCACCGTCGAACCAGCGAGCCGTCCGCCCGATCGAGGTATCGACGATGGGGCTGATGCGGTACACCGCTCGTCGGTTGGCACAGGCGGTGCCGGTAGTTATGGGCATCACGCTCATTACCTTCCTGTTGACCGACGCGATCCCAGGCGATCCCGTCTCGATCATGCTCGGTCCGTCGCCGAGCGCACAACAGGCCGCGGCCATCCGTGCGCAGTTCGGCCTCGACCGGCCGCTGTACGTTCGCTATTTCAACTACCTGCTCTCGGTGCTACAGGGTGACCTCGGCCAGAGTCTATACTACGGAGTGCCCGTGACCCGGAAGATCGCCGAACGACTGCCCGTGACGATACTGTTGTTGGCGTCGAGTTTCGCCTTTGCGATCGCCGCCGCGGTCCCCTTGGGAATCATCTCCGCGAAACGCCGGAACAAGCCGACCGATCACGTCTCCCGTGTCGTCGCGCTCGTCGGCGTCTCGACGCCCTCGTTTTGGATCGGGTTGATGTTGATCATTATCTTCGCCTATCAGGTCCAGTGGTTCCCCGCGACGAGTCTCGTGCTTCCCTGGGCACCGGTGAGCGCGGTCGACGGGGCGTCTTCGAGAATCGACGTGCTCGTGATCGCGGCCAAACACCTGACCTTACCCACCCTATCGCTCGGGACGCTTCAGATGGCGGCGATCACCCGTATCGAGCGCTCCTCGATGCTGGAAGTGCTTTCGGCCGAATACGTCAAACTCGCACGTGCCTATGGAGTGCCCGAAACGACGATCCTGCGCCGACACGCCTTTCGCAACGCCCAATTGCCGGTGATCACGATCGTCGGGCTCCAGCTCACGACCGCCATCGGCGGCGCGGTACTCACCGAGACGGTCTTCTCGATCAGCGGGATGGGCACGCTGATCCTCACGGCGATCGTAAACCAGGACTTCCAGCTCGTCATGGGCACGACGCTCGTGCTCGGACTGGTGTTCGTGGTCGGCGTCGTCGTCACCGATATCTCGTATGCGTACGTCGATCCACGGGTCTCCTATGGCGAGGGCGAGTGAGGAAAAGGAGGAAACACCGACACCACTACACCACTATGGCAACGAGAGACGCTGACTCGACCAGAATCGACGTACTCGAAGGCGATCGAGAGGGAGACGAAAGCGGCGAGGCCGCCGAAGCGAACGTCGGGTGGCGCTATACCCTGATACAGGTCAGGCGCGACCCGACCGCGCTAGTGGGACTCGCGATCATCGCCTTCATGGGCGTGATCGCCCTCATTGCGACGATCGACGCCGTCGTGTTCGGGTACCTCGCACAGTACAGCTTCTTTTCGAACCTCGGGGTCGAGCAGTACTGGTTCGCGCGGACCTACTGGGTCAACCCGGCGATCGATCCGGCGAACCCCACACCCTTACTGCCGCCGGTCGGGTTCGAGAACACCTTCGGACAGGGTACCTGGGCACACCCGTTGGGAACCGACGCTCGTGGCCGAGACATCCTCGTCCGGCTGTTCTACGGGACGCGCATCGCCATGACCGTCGCCGTCGTCTCGACCGTCCTCGCGCTCGTCGGCGGGACGATCGTCGGGAGCGTGGCGGGCTACTATGGTGGTTGGACCGACGACGTACTCATGCGCGCCTCGGAGACGATATTTGCGATTCCCTTCCTGATCCTCGTGATCGCGTTTATGACCGCGTTCGGCCGCGATCTGACCTTCGCGATGGTCGGGGTCGGCATTGCGACGATTCCCACCTTCGCCCGGCTCATCCGCTCGCGGGTGCTGTCGGTGCGCGAGGAGGACTACGTCGAAGCCGCCCGCGCGGCGGGGCTCAAGGACCGCGATATCATCTTCCGCCACGTCGTCCCCAACAGCTTCGCGCCCGTACTCGTCCAGGCAACCCTCCAGGTGGGGATCAACATCATCATCGTCGCCGGACTGTCCTTCTTGGGGTTCGGCGCGCAGCCACCGACCCCCTCCTGGGGACAGATGCTCGCCTCGTCGCGCGGGTATCTGTTGCCGAACCCGTGGTACAGCATCTGGCCGGGGCTCGCGATCTTAGTGACCGTCGTCGGGTTCAACCTCTTCGGCGATGGGCTTCGTGACGCCCTCGACCCACGCATTTCCAACCAATGACCGACCGCCACAGCTACATCCGCACGACACCGACATCCGAGATGGATCCGATAGGTAAACGCCGATACCGACACCACCGATCACGATGAGTGCCGAGGAACCACTGCTCGAAGTCGAGGACCTGCGCACGCAGTTCTTCACCGAGGCGGGCACCGTCAGCGCGGTCGACGGCGTGAGCTTCGACGTCTATCCCCAGGAGATCGTCGGCTTAGTGGGTGAAAGCGGCGCGGGAAAGTCGGTCGCGGCGTCGTCGCTACTGCGCCTCGTCGAGGACCCCGGCGAGATCGTCGGCGGCGAGGTCCGATTCAAGGGCGAATCGCTCGTCGGGTTCGAAAACGAAAGCGGGGACGGAGCCGGACGCGAAGGCGAAGCGAGTGCTCCACAGCCACGCGCAGAAACCCTCTCGGACACGGAGATGCGCGAGCGCATCCGCGGCCAGGAGATCGCCATCATCTTCCAGGACCCGATGGAGTCGCTGAATCCGGTGTTTACCGTCGGCGCTCAGTTACGCGAATTTATCGAGATCAATCGCGGCCTCTCGCAGGGCGAAGCGAAAACCGAAGCGATCGACATGCTCCGGGAGGTGGGGATTCCGGAACCCGAGAACCGCTACGAGAGCTACCCCCACCAGTTCTCGGGGGGGATGCGCCAGCGCGTGCTGATCGCGATGGCGCTGTCGTGTGAGCCCTCGCTGATCATCGCCGACGAACCGACCACCGCGCTCGACGTCACCGTCGAGAGCCAGATCCTCGATCTCGTTGCCGACCTCCAGGAACGATACGACACGAGTTTCATCTGGGTGACCCACGATATGGGCGTCGTCGCGGAGATCTGCGATCGGGTGAACGTGATGTACTTGGGCGAGGTCGTCGAGCAGGCGACCATCGACGACCTGTTTTACGAGACGAAACACCCCTACACCGAGGCGCTACTCGACTCGATGCCCCGGCCGGACGAAACGGTCGAGAACCTCGATCCCATTACTGGAGTCATGCCCGAAGCCATCTCCCCGCCGTCGGGCTGTCGCTTTCACACGCGCTGTCCCGACGCCCACACTCGGTGTCCCGAGGTCCGTCCGGACTACCGGGACGTGAGCGACGGGGCCAACCCGCATTACGTCTCGTGTATCAAATACGAGGACGTCGGCTACGACGACAGCGATCCGCTCGACACCGAGGCGACCCGTGCCTCGCGGGCACAGGCGATCGACGCCGCGACCGATGAGGAACGCTGGGCGTCGGGGACCGACGCCGGCACCGCCGGGAGTGAGAGCGAACGAACGGAAGGGGGCGCGAGCGAAACGAACGGACGAAGCGAGGTCGCCTTCGGCGAGACGCTATTGGATGTCGAGGGTCTCACCAAACACTTCCAGCAGAACAGCGGCTTTCTGGGCGGATTGACGATCGAGCGCAACGGCGGGATGCCGCGGCCGACCTACGACCGGACGCTCGTGCGCGCGGTCGAGGACGTTTCCTTCGACATCCGGAAGGGTGAAACCCTCGGGCTGGTGGGCGAGTCGGGCTGTGGGAAATCGACGCTCGCACGGACGATCCTCCGCCTGCTCGAACCCACCGACGGGTCGGTTCGATTCAAAGGAAAAGACCTCGCGGAGGCGAGCGGAGAGGACCTTCGAAGAACTCGCCGGGACGTCCAGCTCATCTTCCAAGACCCCCAATCGAGCCTCGACCCCCGCATGAAGGTCGGCCCGATCGTCGAGGAACCGATGAAGGCCCACGGTCTCTACCCCGGCGAGGCCCGCGAGCGCCGCGCCCGCGAACTGCTCGAAAAGGTCGGGCTCGACCCACAACACTACAATCGCTACCCCCACCAGTTCTCCGGGGGCCAGCGCCAGCGGATCAACCTCGCACGCGCGCTCTCGGTGAACCCCGAGTTCATCGTCTGTGACGAACCGGTCTCCGCACTGGACGTCTCGATCCAGGCCCAGGTGCTGAACACGATGGCCGACCTCCAGGAGGAGTTCGGCCTGACCTATCTCTTCATCGCCCACGACCTCTCGGTGATCCGCCACATCTGCGATCGCGTCGCCGTGATGTACCTCGGACAGTTGGTCGAACTCGCCGACAAGGAAGAGCTGTTCGAGAACCCTCAGCACCCCTACACTGAAGCCCTGCTCAAATCGATCCCCGTGCCCGACCCGCGGGCCGACAAACGCGAGAGCGCGCTCGAAGGCGACGTCCCGAGCCCGATCGAACCGCCGTCGGGCTGTCGCTTTCGGACCAGATGCCCGGAGCTGATCGCCCCGTCCGACTACGATATGAGCGATGACGAATGGGCGAACGTGCGGAGCTTCATGCGCGCGGTGGATCGCCGCACGTTCGAACCCAACGGCGAGCGGGCGATCAGGGAGGACTTCTTCGCCGACGCCGAACCGAGCGGGGAGGCCGGCGACGTAGTCACTCGGGCCATCGGGCAGGTACTCGACGACGAGTGGGCCGAAGCTGACGCCCTCCTCTCGGGGTCGTTCGCCGAGCGGAGCATCTGCGCGCGCGAGGAACCCGCCTACGAGGTCGAAACGGTCCATGGCTCGGGCCAGCACTTCGCGGCCTGTCACCTCCACCGCGGGTAGATCGCTACGGACACTCGGATCGGCCTCACGACTCCTCCTTTCCGTTGCGCTCCTGTCGTGCCCTCACCGTGAGTATCGGCGGAAACCGTGTGTACTGCTATCCCGTCAGTACGTTCGTATCGTGGTGTCGTCTACCGCGGCCACGACCATGGTCTACGAGCGCTGTCCGTTCTGCGAGCGGGTGTTCGGCGTGGCCGACGACGAGGCGCGCCTGCGGTCTCATGCCCGCGTCGCACACGCCGACCCGGAACGCGAGGGACGGTATCGCGGAGGCCGATCGCTACGACCGAACGCCGGGTAGCGGGGATCGGACGAACGAAAGCAACGAGAGTGACGACAGCGATGACAACGGCGGCGACGATGGCGACGGTGGCAACGACGGCACCCGCGACGGCGACGACACGTCCTCGAAGACGATAGCGAGACGGCGACAGCCGTCGTTCGATGCCGTCCGCTCTCGTGATTTCGCTGACCGCGACGGCGTTCGGGACATGCAACGCCCCTGTCGTTTCGGAGGGTTTATATTGGATGTTAGTCAATGTCACAACATGGTGCCGAACACGGCCGCGGCGTCGGATCCGGCAGGGGACGGTGAGGTGATGGTCTCGGTGGACGGCAGCGGTGCGGCCGCGCGGGTCGTCATCGCCGATATCTCGCGGGACGGCGCATGGGTGTCGTTCCCGCTCGCCGAGGCGGCCGCGATTACCGAGTGGCGCTAGGAACGCACCTTTTTGCTGAGCCCGCAGTGAGTGAACGAGCAACGCGAGTGAGCGAACGAGGACCTCAGCAAAAATCTGCACCAAAAACACTCGCTCGTCGCATAGCGACTCGCTCGCGCGAGCTACAGGGCCGCCACGCGACCGCCTGTCGGTTGGTTCCCCTAATGGCGCGCCGTCGTCGTCAGTTGGTCAGGTGACGACGTGCTATCGGGGTCGGTCGATGGAGTTTCGTCGCGCCGCGGTAGCGGCGGTGGAATGCAGCAGGGATTTTTTACCGAAGCCGCTCACCCCTCGGAGTATGTATCGTCGCGCCGTCGTAAGCGAACGGAAGGACCCTCTCGACTCGAAACGAAGTGTGCGAGCGGCTGTCGATCGAGGGAGTACCGAGGGCTACGAGCGACGAACGACGACCGTGCGCCAGTCGTGAGCGACGCCGAAGCGGGCGAGAACGTCGAGTTGCGCCCGGCGGACGAGCGCTACTTCCGAAGCATCGAGACCCGACTGGACGAGGCGATCGCGGTCGCCGAGCGTGCCAAACGAGGAAGCGACGATCCGTCCCCCGAGGTCGAGATCCCGGTCGCGAAGGACATGGCCGATCGGGTAGAGAACCTCTTGGGGATCGAGGGGGTCGCCGCGCGAGTGCGCGAACTCGAAGACGAGATGAGCCGCGAGGCCGCGGCCCTCGAACTCGCCCGGGACTTCGCGGAAGGGCGGGTCGGCGACTACGAGACCCGCGCGGGCAAGATCGAGGATGCGGTCCGCACGGCGGTTGCGTTGCTCACCGAGGGTGTGGTCGCCGCGCCGATCGAAGGCATCGACGGCGTCGAGTTCGTCGATACTGGAGACTCGGAGTTCGTCCGGGTCTACTACGCGGGACCGATCCGCTCGGCGGGCGGCACCGCCCAGGCCCTGTCGGTGCTCGTCGCCGATTACGTTCGTACCCTCTTAGGACTCGACGCCTACGAACCCCGTTCGGACGAGATCGAGCGCTACGCCGAGGAAGTAGAGCTGTACGACTCGACCACTGGCCTCCAGTACGCCCCGAAGAAAGAGGAAACCAGGTTCGTCGCCCGGCACTGTCCGGTGATGCTAGACGGCGAGGCGACCGGCGACGAGGAGGTTTCGGGCTATCGCGACTTGGAACGCGTAGCGACGAACAAGCCTCGCGGTGGGATGTGCCTCGTGCTCGCCGAAGGCATCGCTCAGAAAGCGCCGAAGATCGAGCGCTACACTACCCAGCTCGACGACCTCGATTGGCCCTGGCTCGACGACCTCATCGCGGGTACGATCGGCGACGACGCGGACGAAAGCGAGACTGAGGTAGCCGAGAGCGCCGACGAGGACGGAAGCGAGGACCGGGACGGGGACCGTGACGACGAGCACGACACTGGCGAGGCGAGCAACGCGGACGGGGGCGACGGCGACGTGGACGGGGACGAACCCGACGAACCGAGGGACGCACCCAGGCCCGAACCCTCGGAGAAGTATCTCAGGGATCTGATCGCCGGCCGGCCGGTCTTCGGCCATCCCTCCGAACCGGGTGGCTTCCGTCTGCGCTACGGGCGCGCGCGAAATCACGGGTTCGCCACCGCGGGCGTCCACCCCGCAACGATGCATCTCGTCGATGACTTCCTTGCGACCGGCACCCAGATCAAAACCGAACGCCCGGGGAAAGCAGCCGGCGTGGTTCCGGTCGACTCGATCGAAGGACCGACGGTGAGGCTCGCGAACGGCGACGTCCGCCGGATCGACGGCCCTGAAGAAGCCCTCGAAGTCAGGAACGGCGTCGAAGCGATCCTCGATCTCGGGGAGTATCTCGTGAACTACGGCGAGTTCCTGGAGAACAACCACCCGCTCGCGCCGGCGTCCTACACCGTCGAGTGGTGGCTGCAGGACTTCGAACGGGCGGGCGGGGACGCACAGGCCATCGAGGATTCGGCACGGATCGATGTCGCCG
This sequence comes from Halobacteriales archaeon QH_6_64_20, assembly GCA_003021235.1. Taxonomy (GTDB): domain Archaea; phylum Halobacteriota; class Halobacteria; order Halobacteriales; family Halococcaceae; genus PXQR01. The sequence continues at coordinate 85,195 of PXQR01000142.1, forward strand.
ACCCCGGCGCACGATGGGCGATCGAGACGGCGATCGAGTACGACGCGCCATTGCACCCGGCCTATACCTACCTCTGGCACGACCTCTCGGTACCCGCGTTCGAAACCCTCCGGGAAGCCGTCGGGGCAGGCGACCTATCGGACCGGCTGTACGTCGAAGACACGTCGGAGGTACGCGCCGCGCTCGAAACCCTGCTCGTCCCTCACACGCAGGGCGTCGAGCGATCCGAGACCCAAGAGGCGAGCAACGAACGTTCCGAGACGTGGATCACGATCCCCGAGGGACCGGCCCTGGCGCTCCGAGCGTCGCTGGGGTTCGACGTGAGCACCGAAGACGGCGCGGACGAGAACCGTGACGAAGAACAGTCGATCGATGCCGGAGCGCTGGCAGCCGACGGCGGTGGCGGCCTCTCGGCCGTCGCTCGCGAGCACAAGGGGGCGATGAAGGCGGTTAACGAGACCGCACCCTTCCGGGTACAGGAACGCGCCCTGACGCGTATCGGCAATCGGATGGGCAGGCCCGAAAAGTCCGAGGAACGCGAACTGAGTCCCGCGGTACACACTCTGTTCCCGATTCGCGAGGCTGGCGGCAACCAGCGCGACGTCGCGAAGGCCGCCGACCACACCGCAGAACGCGGCGCGAAACCGGGCGAGATCGACGTCCAACTCGGCCGGCGGGAGTGTCCCGACTGTGGGGCCGAGACCTTCCGCGCGCGCTGTCCCGACACCGACTGTAGCGGCCGCACGGTATCGACGTACGAGTGTCCCGACTGCGAGATCTCCGTTACGCCGGACGAAAGCGGAGCCGTGACCTGCCCGCGCTGTGGCGAGGAGGCGAGTTCGACGGCGTGGCAAACCCTCGATCTGAAACGCGAATACCGTGAGGCGCTGGAGGCAGTCGGCGAGCGCGAGAGCGCCTTTCCGATCCTCAAAGGGGTAAAGGGGCTTACCTCCACGCACAAGACCCCCGAACCGATCGGGAAGGGGATCTTGCGCTCGAAACACGGGGTTTCGGCGTTCAAGGACGGTACTGTCCGGTATGACATGACCGACCTCCCGGTGACGAGCGTCCGGCCCGCGGAACTCGACGTTTCGGTGGACGAGTTCCGTCGGCTGGGTTACACCCAAGACGTCTTGGGGGACGCCCTCCGCCACGACGACCAGCTCGTCGAACTGCGAGTACAGGACGTCGTTCTGTCGGACGGTGCCGCCGAACACCTGCTCAAGACCGGGGCGTTCGTCGACGACCTGCTCGAACGCTACTACGACGCCGAGCCCTTCTACGGGTTCACGGAGCGCGACGACTTGGTGGGCGAACTCGTCTTTGGGATGGCTCCCCATACGTCGGCGGCGGTCGTCGGCCGGGTCGTCGGCTTTACGAGCGCGGCGGTTGGCTACGCCCATCCGTACTTTCACGCCGCAAAGCGTCGGAACTGCGACGGAGACGAGGATTGCGTGATGTTGCTCATGGACGGCTTACTCAACTTCAGTAAGTCCTTTCTGCCCGACAGGCGCGGCGGGCGGATGGACGCGCCCCTGGTGATGTCCTCGCGCATCGACCCGGCCGAGATCGACGACGAGGCCCACAACATGGATGTCGTCGACTCCTACCCGCGCGAGTTCTACGAGGCGACGAGGGAGATGGCCGATCCCGGCGACGTCGACATCACGGTCGCCGCCGAAAGCGTCGGCACCGCAGGCCAGTACGCCGGCTTTCGCCACACCCACGATACCTCCGACATCGCGCTCGGGCCGGCGCTGTCGGCGTACAAGACGCTCGGATCGATGTTAGAGAAGACGAACGCCCAGCTCGGGTTCGCCCGGAAGGCACGCGCGGTCGACGAGACCGACGTCGCCGAACGCATCATCGAGTACCACTTCCTGCCCGACCTGATCGGCAACCTGCGGGCGTTCTCGCGCCAGGAGACGCGCTGTCTGGGCTGTGGCCGGAAGTACAGGCGAGTCCCGCTGTCGGGCTCGTGTCGGGAGTGTGGCGGCCGCGTGAACCTCACCGTCCACCAGGGATCGGTCGAAAAGTACATCGAAACCGCGACGACTGTCGCCGAGGAGTACGACTGTCGGCCCTATACGAAACAGCGCCTCGCGCTCCTCGAACGCGACATCGAGAGCGTCTTCGAGGACGATACGAACAAACAGTCGGGCATCGCGGATTTCATGTAAACACCCACTTTTTTACTCGTCGGGTGTCCTCGCTCCCTCCCTCCGGTCGGTCGCTGCGGGCACCGCTCCTCGCAAAAAACCTGGATTAAAAAAGCCACGACACTCGCTCACCTGGCGCTTCGCTCGGTCACGGGGAACCGCTCGCTCGCTGTCAAGGACGGCTCGCTCGCGGATACTGGTTTTTGACTGCTGTCGAAGTAAGAGGCGAAGCTACTCGATGTACCCGAGGTCTTCGAGCCGGCGTTTCGCGTCGTCACCCATTTCGGAGAGAACGTCCTCGTCGGTTACCTCGTCCCACGAGCCGCCGACGCGCGCTTCGAACTCTCGGAGAGCGGCTTCGACCGCCTCGATCTCGCCGTCTCCGTCCTCTCCGCCGCGGTCGCCATCAAGCAGGTTCTCGGCCTCGTCGGGGTCGGCGTCGAGCCGGTAGGCCTCGTCCGGGATGCGTTCGTTCCGGATGTACTTGCCGGCGGGCCGGCGAGCGGCACGCATCCGCGAGTAAAAGCGCGAATCCCGTTCGAGGGTGATGCCGGCGGCTCTCGCCTTGCTCTCTAACTGATTGAGTTCGACGACGGGGCGGTAGTACTCGACGAAGGCGGTCTCGCCCCCGTCGAACGCCCGGTAATCGTCGGCGAGCAACGACCGCCCGCGGTCGAGCGCCGTCCCCCCGGGAGCGGCCTCGGTGCTCGCGTGATCGAGCACCGTGTGATACAAGTCCACGAGTTCGACCTGCGTCTCGGCGTCGATTCCGGCACCCAGTTCGGGGTGTTTGATCATCAGGGGGACGTTCACGAGCGGATCGTAGATCGAGAACTCGTGGCCGTACAGACCGTGTTCGCCGTGGAGTTCGCCGTGGTCCGCACAGACGACGACTAAGGTGTCCTCCCATGCGTCGTTCGCGCGCAGTGCGTCGAACAACCGGGCGAGTTCGGCGTCGACGTGACGGATCTCCGCGTCGTACAGTCCACCGATCGCCTCCCATTCGGCTTCGTCGATGTCGCGCGCCCCGCAGTTGTACTTCTTTGCGTTCTGACAGACGGCGCTCGAATCGACCCCGGGGGCGAACTCGGCTTTGTACTCCGCCGGGGGGTGATACGGCAGGTGGGCGTCCATGAGATTGACGAAGGTAAAGAAGGGTCTCTCGGCCTGCGTAGCTCCCTCGACGAACTCGATCGTCCGGTCGATCACTGCGGGCGTCTTCGAATCGGCCCCCTCGCCTCCGGCGAAGTACTCGTGGGCGCGATTACCGAGATCCACCAACCGATCGGCGAGCGAGCGGAGCGCGTCGTTGTCGTTCATTACTTTCCAAGCCCGCGCGAGCGGCCCCGAGAGGAAATCGCCCGGCATCACCTCGAAGAAGTTGTCCTGAAAGGCGAAACCGTCAGTGAGACGGGTGTAGGGGGTGATCCAAGCGTTCGAGGAGTAACAGGCGGTCGCGTAGCCCGCTTCGGAGAGCGACTCGGCGAGGGTGGTCGCCCCCTCGAGATAGGGTTTCTCCTGGGTCGCGCCGTGTTCGCTCGGGTACGAGCCGGTGAACATCGAGGCGTGTACGGGGAGCGTCCAGGGTGCCGGGGCGACGGCTTCCTCGTAGCGAACCGCCTCCTCGGCGAAGGCTTCGAGACCGGGCGTCGTCGGGCGATCGTACCCATACGCCGAGAGCCGGTCCTTACGAACGGTGTCCATAACGACGAACACGACGTTCCGGCCCCGCGGGCGACGATCCATACGAGTCGATCGCAACCGACGGGAATAAAGACCCCGATGCGAGTTCACACAGCGCCGTAGCGATCGACCGCTCGCGGCCGGTAGGATCACCGTACCCTCGAGCGTCGACGAGTATCCGTCCACGCCGTCCGGTTCTTCGGGGTGCGCGCGAGACGAACAGGTATAAAAGATCGGTTAACTTACGGATCGAACGTGACCGGCGAGGACAGGTCATGGCTCTCGATCGGGTTCGTGGTGCTCCTCTCGATAGCCCTCGCGGCGGGCATCGTCTCGATCGTCGGTATCCCCGGCTTCGTCGCCTACGGCGGGGTCGCGGACCTCGGTACCGGCGTCGGCACCGATGAAGCGAGCGAACCGGACGCCGCGGGCATCGGAGGTGACCTCGGAGCGTCGAGCGCAGGGCAAGCCAACGCAACGCCCATCGACGGCTGTGAGACCATCGCCGAGCCTGGAAGGTATGTCCTGACGCGGAACATCACCAATAACCTCGGGACGCGTACCTCACAGAACTGCGTCTGGGTCAATTCGAGCGACGTCGTCCTCGATGGGGGCGGCCACCGGATCGACGGTATCGGCGTCTCGGACTCGACCGGCGTCTACATCGGGTCGCCGACGGAGGCGGGATTGGAGAACGTCACGGTCAGGAACCTCACGGTCTCCGATTGGCACAAGGGGATCTGGCATCGCGGCGTCGCCGAGGGCACCATCAGGGAGGTCAACGCCACGAACAACGCCATTGGGATCGGGGTCGAGAACGCGACCAGTACTCGGGTGGTCGACAACGAGGCGCGCAGGAACCTAATCGGGGTTCGCGTGACTCGGTCGACGCTTACCGTGCTGTCGGACAACGAACTCGACGACAACTACGGGACCGGCGTTTACGACGAACTGACGGCAATCGATCTCTTCGATCGGGAGGTCACGGTCGGCCCGCCGCTCGATCCCGACGGTGACGGTCGCTACGAGGACGTGACCGGCGATCGGGAGACGGACGTCTACGACTCGATTTCGCTGTTTGGGATCGTGACTGCCGATCGTACCGGACTCGGCGATCTCGAAGCGGGCCACCGCGAGAGGCTCGACCTCGATCGTGACGGCGACCTCGACTACGGTGACGTCTGGACGCTCCTGTAATGTCGATCCGACCGAAAGTATCCGCTCGAACATCGAGGCGACGAACGATCCGCCGTCGGGAAAGGCGGATCGCCGCTTACCCGAAGCCGATGGGAGCGGCGTGTGCTCCGAGATCGAGTTCTAACGTCCAGGCACTCGGATGCTGTTCGACGAGGTGCCAGTAGGTGTCCGCGACGCGATCGGGGTGAATCCACTCGTCATCGAGGAGATCGGCCCGGTCACGCTGACCTGGCTTGCCGACGTTACCGTCGATAATTACGTTCACGACGTGAACGCCTTCGGGCCACAGTCGGTGTGCTAACGAACGCGCCAGCCCACGAGCGGCGAAGCCGGCGGGGTTGTGGCTGGTCTAACCGCCACGGAGAGCGAAAGGGACGCTACTAAAGAGGACGGTCCCGCCGTTCTCGGCTACCGTATCCGCGACGGCTTGCTCCGAACAGAGGAACGAACCGTAGACCCACACTCGCCACGAACGCTCGAACGCCGATCGGTCGGCTCCGAGCGGGCCACCGTCGGATGCCGCGAGGCCGCTTTCGGTGTCGCCCGTCGGGTAGGCGTTGTTGCACAGGACCTCCACGGGACCGAACGCCTCGCGAACCCGATCGAACCCCGCCTCGACTCCTGCTGGGTTCGTAACGTCCGTCGGTATGGCGATGGCGTCGCCCTCCGTTTCCTTGGCGAGTTCGTCGGCGAGTCGTGTGAGGTACGCCTCGGAGCGAGGCCGACCGAACACCCTCCCTCGGCGAACTTACACGCCACCGATTCGCCGATCCGTGGTCCGACACCTGCGATGACGACCGTGCGTGTCATAGCCGGTAACAACTGTCCTGGGGACGAAAAGCGTTCGCTGGAAAGCGATTTCGGGACGTCGCTCGGCGTTTACGACGAACCCGAGCGGGTGTTCGCCTCGGCGGCCCACTCGGGCCACTCCTTTCGTTCCCGGCCCACGAAGGTCGAGTCGCCGGACATCGATTTCAGCGCCCGTGCGTCCCCGAGATCCCAGACGGCACCGTCCTCGTGGAACACCCCGGTGAGAACGCCCTTTCGCCGCTGGACGAGCACGTAGGCGGGTTTGAGCATGAGTGACCAGAAGAAGTTGCCGGTGCCCGCCCGCTTGATCGTGGGCGCGAGCGTCTCGTAGTCCGGTTGCCAGTCGTCGCCGGTAATCGGCGCGGCGAAGCCACTGCCCGATCGGGTGCGTTGCCACTCGGTGAGCCAGGCGGGTTTGCCGGTCGTCTTCGAGACGTCCGCGGCCTCGTCGAGCAACCGGCGGTAGATCCCCGCGTTGTTCGGGAAGTTGTAGTGAAACTGGTGGATATCCGATCCCCAGGCGGCGTAGTCGGCGTCGTTCGCGAGGCTCGTCGAGCCGATCGTCAACGGGACATCGCCCCGCTCGCGTCGCATCACGTCGAACATTCCGCGAGTGAAGTCCTTCTGCGCGGGGACCCACCCCGGTTCGTTCATCGCCTCGATGGCGAGCAGCCGGTCGTCGTTGCGGTGGCGGTCCATGAACCAGCGGACGAACTGTCGGGGTTCGTCCCATCGCCCGCGGTCGCGCGCGACCGCGAGCGACGGCGAGCGGATCGCGCGTGCGCTCTTCGGATCGCGGTTCGTCAGACGCTCGGGAGTCGGGTCGACGCCGACGCCCTCGAACAATCCCAACAACACCTGTATACCGCGCTCGTCGGCCGCCGACAGGAAATGCGAGATCGCCGCCGCGTGTTTCTCGGGCGACTCGCGCCAGACCTCGTAGCTCGTCCAGGTGCGGATCGCGTTGAGACCGAGGCGGGTCGCGTACTCCAGGTCGCGTTCGATCACCGATCGGTCGTAGGTGTGCCACATCTGGTAGGTGTTGTACGCCCGTGCCGGGAGGTAAAGCGCCCCACGGATCTCCACCGGCGGGTCGCTCGATGTCTCATCGACGGTGTAGCCCGCGAGTCCCGCGAGGCCGGCAACTCCCGAGACAGCGCCCGCCCGGAGGAAGTCCCGTCGTGCATACCGACCGGTCATTCCCCGTGCTATCGAGGCGACTCGGATAAGGGTAGTCCTTCGGACCGGGAAACACGGAACCGGATCACCGGCCCGGTCGCCGCCCGCGTACCGCCGATACTGCCGGGTATCGAGTTCCCGCCAGCCGCCGTGTACTCGCTCGCTACCGAGTGTCAGAGGTCGCCGCGAGTCGAAAAGCACTATAGCAACCGACCGACTACGGCCGAGGGATGCTCGGCCCCGTCGCACAGGTCTCACAGATGCCTTCCTTTCTCCGGGACCTGCTCGCCTCGGAGCTGGCTTACCTCGCGTTGCTGGGGATCTTCGTGCTCGAAGGCGCGATGCTCATGTACTTCATGCCGAGCGAGGCCATCGTTCCCGGTGCCGTACTCCTGATCGGCGGCACGCTCGCGGAAAACGCCGCCATCATCGGGGTCGCCGTACTGGGCGCGACGATCGGCCAGTTCGCCCTGTTCCTGCTCGCGAAACGCGGCGGCCGCGAGTACCTCTTGGGAAAGCGGTGGTTCCGGGTGAGCGAGGCGCGCCTCGATCGGTTCGACGGCTGGTTCGACCGCTGGGGTCCCCTAATCATACCGGCGAGCAACACCTTGCTGTTCACCCGGGGAATGCTCACCGTTCCCGCCGGCTTCGCGAAGATGAGCAATCGGGAGTTCCTCGTCCTCTCGGCGCTCGGGACGCTCGCGTTCGAGACGATCCTCGCGGTGCTCGCGGTTGGCCTGTTGGGCCTGTTTTAGTGAGGTTTAGTGAGAAGGGGGCCTTTGTCTGATGCGGTCAGAAACGCTTAGGAGGGTCGCCCGCGCCGGAAGAACATGGGCCGTCGGAAGCGAACGACCTATCTCCTCGCGCTTTCCGTTTTACTGACGCTTTCGCTCGGCGCACAAGCCGCGCTCGCCGGCCTCGGCGGCGCGGATGCGATCCTCTCGGGCGACGATCGGGCGAGCGCCGCGGCCACGAGCGAGGGCAGCGGACCGACACCCGGAAACACCCTCATCAGCTCTCAGAGCTACCATAACAGCGGCAAACTGATCGAGGTCACCCCCGACGGCGAGGTCGTCTGGGAGTACGTTCCCGAGGACTCCCGAGTGTTCGACGCCGAAGTACTCGACAACGGCGATCTCTTAGTGGCGGTCGCGACCCGACTCTCGGCCGAGGACTGTCCCCAGCGCGCGCTCGATATCGAATCCGAAGCCTGCGTCTACAACCGGATCGAACGGGTCGAGTACGGCTCGAAGGACGTGGTCTGGAACTACACCTGGTACGACGCGTACATCACCCACCACGAGATCCACGACGTCGACATGCTCGAGAACGGCGAGGTCGCGGTCGTCGACATGGGCAACGACCGAGCCTTCACCGTGAACGAAGCCGGAAAGATCACCTGGGAGTGGAATGCCGACGAGCGGATCGCGCCGGGCACCGACTTCTACGAGACCTACGGCGGCGACCCCAATCCGGGCGGGGAGGCCGACTGGACCCATATGAACGACATCGACCGGCTTTCTAATGGCAACTTCCAACTCTCGATCCGTAATTTCGATTCGGTGATCGAGGTCGATCCCGAATCGAAAAACGTCGTCGAGGTCTACGGTCGGCCCGGCAACCGGAGCATCATGTACGAACAGCACAACCCCCACCGACTCGCGGACGGCGAGACGCTGCTCGTCGCCGACTCGGAGAACCAGCGGATCATCGAAATCGATTCGGAGGGCAGTATCGGCTGGGAGTTCGGCGGCAAGGCCGTTCTCCCCTGGCCGCGCGACGCCGATCGCCTCCCCAACGGCACGACCCTCGTCACTGATTCGGTCAACGACCGCGTGATCGAGGTCGCGCCGAACGGCACGATCGTCTGGGAGTACCAGGGGGTCGCGCTTCCCTACAGTGCCGATCGCGTCGGTGTGCCCGAAGAGAGCGGTGGTCCGGTCGTCGGCGACACGGCTGAGAGTCGCTTCAACGACGCCCCGATCGTCGGAACGGTAACCGAGTACGTCTCCTTCGCGAAGTTCGTCTTACCGGAATGGGTCGACGCGCTTGCACTCCTCAACGCGATCGCACTCGTCGTCTGTGGAATGTGGATGCTCGTTACAGTGGCGCGCCGACGGTACCGCTCGGCGTGACGCTCGGCTCCCTGGCAGTAATTCAGTGATTCGAGTTCGGCGTCGGTACCGACGTCGAGGGGAAACGTGCCAGGACGGGGCGATCTCCCCTTCGCTCGCTTGCCGGCTGAGACGACCGAGACACGACGAGCCGAGGGCTGAGCGGCGCGCGTCGAAAGAAAGGTGGTCGGACCGTGATCGTTTCGGCGTTTAGAAGGGGGCCTGGGGGCCTTCGTCGTCCTCGCTCGTCTCGCCGGGGAAGGATGGCTCCATTCCACCCATGCCGCCTTCGCCGCCCATGCCGCCGCCGCCCATACCGGTATCGGCGTTGACCTGGGTGATCTCGGGGATCTCCTGGGTCATGCGGGCCTTGATCGCCTGGATCGTCATCGGCGAGATGCCACAGCCCGAACAGGCACCGCCTAACTGGACCGACACCTCGCCCGACTCGGCGTCGAGGTGGGTAATCGAGGAACTTCCACCGTGCATCTGGATCTGCGGGAAGTTGCGCCGCAGGAAGTTCGAGATCTCCTCGCGCAGTTCGTCCTCGTTGCGTCGGGCCTCCGTTTCACTCATGTTCCCCGATACGTGCTGGCCCATCTTAGGCTTGCTGGTGACCCTCGCCGGCGGGACCCGAGGCCCGCACGCCGACCGGCGCCGACGGACGCTCACGACCGACGGCTCGGCTCACTCGTCGGCCGGCTCGCCGCTGACGTCGTCGGCATCGTCGGCATCGGCATCCCCCTCGAATCCGAAGACGGCTCGGAGTTCGCGTTCGATCTCGGTCGCATAGATTTCGAGTACCACTTCTAACTTCTCGTCGTCGACGATGATCGCCGTGACGCGTTCGGTCGGGTCGTCGGGTAGCTCCAAGCGGAACTCGCCGTTGCCCTCGTAGAACGGTTCGGATTCGTTCAGTACCTGCTGGTCGATGGCGTGAACCAAGTCGGAATCGTATCGATCGCTCATCGTCTCGAAGGCCTCCCGGTAGGCGGTCTGGAGTTCCGCGAAGTATTCGGCGTACTTGGCCTCGAAACGCTCGGGATCGAACTCGGTCATGGTAGTACAACGCGCACGGAGACTAAAAGTCGGCTGGTCGATTCGATACCTGTCGGTAGCCGCCGCCGAACGATCGGTCTCGACCCGCGATTGCCGGTAATCGGTCGTTGGTCACCGGCCGTTTCTCAACGCTTTTGTTCGTCCGAGCGCGCGTAGAAGTATGACTCGGTCGGCGAGCGATTCGCGCGAGCCGAGGGCGGACGTCGAGACCGACGGCTCGGGCGCGCGAACGCCACCATCGCCACACCGCGATCGCCGGACACGGGATACCGTCGGACGAGAGGGCGACGCCCGTAGAACGCGGACGTCGCGCTTCAGGGAGCTTCGCCGACGGATATCGGCGCTCGGATCGGGGGTGCGCCTCGGCCAGTTCCTCTCGGTCGGCCTCCTCGGCGCGCTGTTCGACAACGGCCTGCTGGTTGCACTCCACGGCCTCGCCGGCGTTTCCCTCGGAGTCGCGAAATTCGCGAGCGCCGAGGCTGCGATCTTACTGATGTTCGCGTGCAACGAACGCTGGACGTTCGCCGGGTGGGGCGAAACCGGCTCCACCGACCTCGCACGACGCGTGGTAACTTCCAACCTCGTCCGCCTCGGCGGGGTCGCGGTCGCTACCGGCGTACTGTTGGCACTCTCGGAACTCGGCGTCTGGTACGTGCTCGCGAACGTCATCGGGATCGGGACCGGGGCACTGCTCAACTACGTCGCCGAGAGCCTCCTCACCTGGCGAGTACATCGGCAATAGCGGGAGACACCGATAGTGAAGTTCCGAGTGCCGTGGTAGCTGGCCGGTAACACGCATCGAGAGGCCCGGCTATCGACGGGGACGCGAGCGTGTGTGAACCGCGATCGAGGGATGCCAACCGCCGGCGATCGCTCGTCATGTTCTATACTGTTAGCGAGAAGTTCTTATGCACTATCTGGCCCCCGGTTGCACAAAGACTTACAACAGACAGTATAGAAGATCGAACCGATAGGGTCGAAAACGCTGAAAGCGGCGTTACGCGGTCGCTTCGATGCCGAGTTCGTCGCACAGGACGCGGGCGGCTTCCGCCGAGGAACCGGGCCCGCGGGCGGTGATCAGGTCGCCGTCGACCGTGACACTGGAGTCGGCGTCGAGTTCGGCGTCCCAGTTGCCGCCGGCTTGCTTCACTTCGTCTTCGACCCAGTAGGGCAGTTTCCGACCGTCGGGCATCCGATCGCTCTCGTCAACGATGCCTTCCTCCCATTCGTTCGGAAAGCCGGTGACGTTCTTGCCGTCGACGATCCGGCCCTCGCTGTCGCCCCAGGTAAATCCTAAGATGCCGACCGCGTGACAGACCACGAGCGCCGTGTCGCCGTTCGTGATGGTTTCTGCGAGCAACGAGCGGGCGTGGCGGTCCTGGTTGACGTCCCACTCGGTGCCGTGGCCGCCGGGGAACACGACCGCGTCGTAGGCCGCGTTCGCTTCGGCGATCGGGATCGGGTCGTTGAGCCGGTCGTCGGTCTCGTCGATCTCCCGGACGCGTTCGGCGGTCTCCTCGCCCACCTCGTCGGGATCGACCGAGCGCTCGTCGACCACTGGTGGATCGCCGCTCGGCGTCGCGACGGTGATATCGACGCCCGCATCGCTGAGGGTCGTTAGCGGCTCGGTGCATTCTTCGCCCCAGTACCCCTCCTCGCTTACGACGAACAGCGCATCCGTCATCGCCTTTCGGTATTCGATCGGTACGCAAAAGCGCTTCACCTGCACACCACGCCGAACCGACCCTACGAGGTGGCGCGGTGAGGATCAGTCCGTTCGGACACCGACGGGTTCCCGAAACGACTGTTCGCTCTCGGTGAGGAAACACGCCGCCTGGTGGTCGGTTCCACGGTCGGTCAGCGCCGGTTCGGTTCCCTCACATGGCGTAGTGAACGTCGTCGATAGCAACTCGCCCGCCCGATCGTCCTCGCCGCCGAGCAGGTGATCGAGCGCTTCCGTAAGCGTCCCTTCGGCCTCCCGATCGGAAAGCGTCTCGGGGAGGTCGAAGTTCGTCCGGAGCTGGCGTTTAACAGCCGCGTCCGAAGCACCCTCATCGTCGCCGTCCCCAGCGGCGTCGGCACCCAGCGCTTGGCGCGTCTTCTCGACGTCGACGGTACCCTCAGCGACCTCGTCGCGAAACGTTAGTAGCGCCCGCCAGTGCGACTGTTCGAGGTCGTACTCGTCGGGCTGGATCACCCGGTGACAGCGGGTGTGAAACGAACAGCCCGCCGGCGGGTTCGTCGGGCTCGGAACTTTGCCCTTGAGTTCGATGTCCTCGCGCGTGCTCCGGGGGTCCGGCGTCGGGATCGCCGAGAGCAACGCTTCGGTATAGGGGTGTTGGGGATTAGAAAATATCTCCCCGGTTGGGGCGATCTCGACGATCTCGCCGAGGTACATCACCGCGACCCTGTCACAGACGTCCCTGATGACGGACATGTCGTGACTGATGAACAGCATCGAGAGGCCGTACCGGTCCTGGAGGTCGTCGATGAGGCTAAGGATTTCCGCCCGGATCGAGACGTCGAGCGCCGAGACCGGTTCGTCGGCGATTACGAGATCGGGATTGAGAACGAGCGCGCGTGCGAGCGCGATACGTTGTTTCTGCCCGCCGGAGAACTCGTGAGGGTATCGGTCGTACTCGGCCGCCGCGAGGCCGACGTCTTCGAGCAGGTTCTCGACGATCGCCCGACGGCGCGCTCGATCGTTCATGCCGTGGACTTCGAGCGGTTCGGCGATCGACCCGCCGATCGTCTGTCGGGGGTCGAAACTCGACGAGGGGTCCTGGAAGATCATCTGGGCGTCCCGGCGGAACGCCTTCAGCCGCTCGTCGTCGAACTCGGTGACGTCGTTCGAACGTTCGTCGTTCGCCGTGGTCGCGGAACTCGCCCGGTCGCCATTGAAAATCACCTCGCCGCCGGTCGGTTCCTCCAGCCGGATGATCGACGACGCGGCAGTGGACTTCCCACACCCGGATTCGCCGACCAGTCCGACCGTTTCACCCTTCGCGATGTCGAAGCTGATGCCGTCGACCGCGCGTGCAGCCCCGACCTGCCGCGAGAGGACGCCCTCCGTGATGGGGTAGTGCTTTTCGAGGTTCCGAACCGAGAGCAAGGGATCGTCAGTCATCGGCGGTCCCTCCGGGGGAACCCGGTCGACGTCCCTCCTCGGCGTCCGCCCCGCCGGTGATCACCGACGCGTCGCGTCCGCCGTGGTAGTAGACACACGAGACGCTGTGAGAGTCCGAGAGGCGTGCCTCCTCGGGCTGAGTACCACGGGAACACTCCTCGACGGCGTACTCACAGCGCGGCGCGAACCGACAGCCATCCGGTGGATCGGTCGGGTCCGGGAGCGTCCCACCGATCCCCCCGGCGGCGCGCTCGCCGCCCGGCAGACAGTCCATCAGGGCACGGGTATAGGGGTGAGCCGGCTCCTCGAACACCTCGTAGACGTCGCCGCGTTCCATCACCTTCCCGGCGTACATCACGACGACGTAGTCGGCGATCTGTGCGACGACGCCGAGATCGTGGGTGACGAAGACGATCCCCATGCCGTACTCCTCCTGGAGATCGTCCAAGAGCGAGAGGATCTGTGCTTGGACGGTGACGTCGAGCGCCGTGGTCGGTTCGTCGGCGATGAGCAGGTCCGGGTTAGTGACCAGGGCCATCGCGATCATGACGCGTTGTTTCTGCCCGCCGGAGAACTCGTGGGGGTAGTCGTCGAAGCGCGTCGCGGCGTTCGCGATGCCGACCCGATCGAGCAGGTCGACCGCCCGCTCGCGGGCCGCCGCCTTCGAGACGTCCTCGTGGACCTGGATGGCTTCGACGATCTGCCAGCCGACGGTATAACAGTGATTGAGCGCGTCCTGTGGGTTCTGGAAGACGTGTGAGACCGCGCTTCCCCGGATTTCCCGTAGCTCCGATTCGCTCATCGCCGAGACCTCACGGCCCTCGAATCGGACCGTTCCGTCGATCGATCCGGGCGGCGAGGGGACGAGCTGCGTGATCGATTCGCTCGCGACGGTCTTGCCGCTGCCGGACTCGCCGACGATACAGACCGTCTGGCCCTCCTGTACCTCGAAGTCGATGCCGTCGACGGCGACGAGTTCCCCGGCGTCGGTGTCGAACGTCGTCGTGAGGTTCTCGACCGAGAGTAGTGGCGTCCCGGGTTCGGTACTCATGATTCGGCCTCCGCCTGTGCTTCGGGATTTATTGCGTCCAACAGCGCGTCACCGAGGAAATTGAAGGCGAGAATGGTGAAAAACAGGACGAACCCGGGCATCAGGGTGATCCACGGCGCGAAGGACAGATCCGACCGTCCGGCAGCGATCAACTGTCCCCACGAGGGGACCGTCGAGTCGCCGAGCCCCAGGAAGGCGAGCTGTGCTTCGGCCAGGAGGAATCCGGGGATCAACAGCGTGAGATCCGTGACGATGCTACTAGTGGTGTTCGGGATGATATGCCGGCGGATGACGCGATAGACGCTGGCACCGCTGAGCTGGACGGCCTTGATGTACTCCTCTTCGGTCTTCGCGAGGGCGTTGCTCCGCACGTATCGTGCAGTACCCTCCCAGGAGAACAGACCGAATAGGAGAACGAGCAAGAGCAAACTCCCTCCGTAGGTGTAGACGACGAGCAGATACAGGATGAGCGTCGGAAACGACTGTTGGATGTCGACGTAGCGCATGAGGACTTCGTCGACCATCCCTCCCATGTACGCGCTGACCGTCCCCACGGCCGTCCCGATGACGATGACGATGAGCGTGGCGACGAAGGCGAGTTTCATCGTGACCTGCATCCCGTAGACGATCATCCTGAAGATGTCCCGTCCGTTCTGTGTAGTTCCGAGCGGGTACTGCCACGTCCCCTGACAGGCCCCGTTGACGACCGGACCGGCACAGTTGATAACGTAGGTTCGAGCGACCTCGAAGCCGACGGGCGGTTGGTACTTCGCGAACAGATCGACCGTCGGGCTAGGGATGAACAGCGGCCCGAGCAGACCGATAACGAAGACGGCAGTGAGGAAGGCGAGACTGGCCACCGCGGGGCGATTTCTCCTGAACTCCCGCCAGTAGTACCTCGTCATGCGGGCGTTCTGGTACAGCGGCAACACGCCGTAGAACCCGAACAGGACGAGCGAGAGTGCAAACAGCCAGTCGAGGCCAGTAACGTCGTACCCCCACCCGACGGCCGCGAACGTCGGCGTATCACCCGGCACGACGAAGACGTCGTACAGTACCAGCACGAAGAGCGCGCCGACGGAGACGGCTACCCCAATGAAGTTCGTCGTGAGCTCGCGGCCGCCGCCGATCTCCTCCCAGTCCACCGAGTCGAATCGCGTCGAAGGTTCGTCAGTAGCCATTATCGATCATCGAAGTTGATTCGCGGGTCGAGCACGGTGTATACCAGATCCTGGATCAGGTTGCCCACCGTGGCGACGAACGTGAAAAAGAGCGTAGTGCCCAGTACGACGCTCGTGTCCTGTGCGATGATGGCCCGGTAGAGCAGCCTGCCGAGCCCTGGAATACTGAAGACGACCTCCACGAGCAACGACGATCCGACGAACAAAAAGAGGAGGTAGCCGACTATCGTCGTCGATAGTGGGACCATCGTCGGTCGGAGGACGTGTCTCCCATAGATCCGAAGCTGGGAGACCCCCTTGGCCTTGGCCGTCTTCACGAAGTCCGCCTGCATGAACTCGGAGGATTCATTGCGCGAGACGCGCATAACAGCGCCGATCGAACCGGTTACGAGGACGAACACCGGCATCGCGAGTTGAATGGCGTTCGCGACGCTGAACACCGGGACATCGGTGTTGTAGATCACCGGTATCCACCCGAGTTGCACGCCGAAGATCAACAGGAGTATGATCCCGAAGAAGAAGTTCGGGATCGCATACCCGAAGAAGGCAAAGCCCGTCGCCGCGTGGTCCTTCCAACTGTACTGGTTGGCCGAGGAGTACAGACCGACCAACGGTCCCAACAGAACGACCAGCACCGTCCACGGAATCGAGTACTGTATCGTGTAGTACAGCGCGTCTAAGATCGCTTCGGTGACCGGTTGGTTTCGCGTCTGTGACCACCCCCAGTCGAGCGTGTACACGCCGGTGACGTAGTCGATGTATCGCTGGTACAAGGGCGCGTCGAGCCCACGAAGCTCCCGGGCTCGTTCCTGTGCTTCCGCTGGGTTCCCCCCCTGGAGCGCCGCCTGCGTCGCAGCCTGTGAGACCTGCGGGTCGGGCGAGGCAGCCAGCAGACCCCAGGTTATCGAGACGATAACGAAGGTCACGACGAATGCCCAGGCGACTCGGCGAGTGATATACCACCCTAATCCCATCTCACACGTCCTCCGAACCCGTGACGGCTTCGCGACCGTCGGTTCCGTGTCCCACCATCACGGTCGGTCACTCGTTCCGATACCACGCCGGGAAGTCCCAGCCGCTAAAGAAGTTCTCCTGGGGGCCTTCGATGCCCGCCGCGTATCCGACGGTATCCGCCGGGAACGCGAGCATGGCCATCGGTTGGTCCTCCGCGATGTTCCGGAAGATCTCGGCGAAGACCGACTGGAGTTCCTGGTCGTTGGTCGCGTTGCTGGCGCGTTCGAACAGCTCCGATGCGTTCCAGGAGGGGTAATACCCGTAGGGATTGTACGACGAGTCCCGCTGGAAGAACACGCTCGCGGTCGTGGGATTCAACGGGTAGGTATTGAGTCCGAACACGACCGTCATGTCCCAGGCGTTAGCGCTCGTGACCTCGCGTGGACCCGCGTTGTACGAGCCGTTCGACCACTCGTACTGATCGGTGTTCTCCGGGACCTGCTGTTGCCAGTAGTTCTGTGAGAACTGTGCGCCGTCGATGGCCTCGACGCTGACGTTGATACCGGCGTTCCGCCCGAACTCCTGGGCGATGAACTCGGCCATCGACCGTTCGGTGTTCTGTCCAGCGCTGTGATAGAGGCTGAGTTCGACCGGCTGGCCACTGGGGTTCTGCAACGTCTCGCCGTTGTAGCTGTAGTCCGTATCGGAGATCGCCTCCCTGATCCGGCTCCGGGTCGCCTCCGACCCGTACAACTCGCCCGTCCCGAACTGCATGACGTCGGCGTTCTGTGGGTACCAGTTCGACCACCGGGGCTGCCAGGTGTACTCGACGTCCGCGAAGTCACGGAAGACGCCCGTGACGAGGCGCTGTTTGTCGACGGCGCAGCCGAGCCCCTGGCGGAACTGTTTGTTCCGAAAGAGGTTACCGGGACCCGTAGTCCACCCGTTGTCGCGCATGTTGTACACGCAGACCTCGTTGTACGGCTGTGGGATGACGTAGACGTCGGTCGATTCGAGGTTGCGAAAACGCGATACGCGGTTCGGCGGGACGGCCGCCGAATCGGTCTCGCCGGATTCGAGCGCGCCGAGCCGGGACTGTTCTTCCTGGACGACCTGCACCTCCAAGGAGTCGAAGTAGGGAGCCTGGGTGAACACTTCGGGAACGCCCTCTGCGTTCTTGAGGTAGTAGTCATCGTTCCTGGAGTACGAGAGGCCACTCGACCGGTTCCACTGGTCGAGGGTATACGCACCGAGGTTCCCGGTGAACTGTAGTTCGAGGATCTCCGTGTCCTGCTGGAGCCCCTGTGCATCCTGATTCCCGACGTAGGGTTGCATCAGTTCCATCGGAATCGGGTACACGTACGGATCGAACGTCTCCGGGTACAACGCGTTCGGATTCGGGAGTTCGATCTGGAACTCGTAGTCGCCCGTCGCCTCAACGTTGACCTCGCTGGGCCAGGACGCGGCGTCTACGGTTCCGGCCCACTCGCTTTGATGCAGTTGAGTGATCTGGTAGACGAAGTCCTCGGCGGTCACTTCGCCGTAGTCCCCGCCGTACTGAAGCCCCTCGCGAACGTTTGCGACCCAGACCTCCCCGTTGTCCGTCGTCATGTCGTACGCCAGAGGGAAGTACTCCGACCCCGGTCGCCACGTGTACCCCGGATCGAGCGCGTATTCGATCAGCGTACCGGCTCCAGCTTCCGAATTGTACAGCGGGTTGAGCGTCTCGACAGGCGAGGACACGACGGCACTGTAGGTTCCACCGACCTCGGGGAGGTCACCGGACTGAGAGGAACTGTTGTTTCCCTGAGCCGTTCCGAAGGCCGATCCGTTCGTCGATTCGCTCGTCGAACTCTGCGTTCCGGTACCGTTGTCACCGCCGCCATCACTACCACTACAACCGGCCGAACCTAAATCGCTCGTTAGGCCCCCTCTACCCGCTTCCGTTCTCGCTGACGACGACGACGTCGCCGTTCTCGACGCCGACGTCGATGAGCGTTTTCGCCTCGTAATCGGTATCGGCGAGGCGGTTCTCGTCGCTGACTCGCTTGATGACCGCGACGACGTCGACGACTTCGGCTCCGATCTCCTCGAGCGCGCCGGTGATTCCCCGAAGGGTACCGCCGGTGTCCACGACGTCGTCGAGCAACAGCACTCGATCGCCCGCGTCGATATCGTTGATGTACATCTCGTCTTCGGAGTACCCCGTGGCCTTCGAGAGGGCGACCTCACCGTCGAGTCCGTACTGGCGTTTCCTGATCACGACCAGCGGGACGTCGGTCATCAGCGAGACCGCGGTGGAGATGTGAATGCCCATCGCCGCGGGCGTGACGATCTTGTCGACGTCGAGATCGGCCTTCCTGATGATCCTGATCACGATCTCGCGCAGTAAGGACGGCTCTAACATCGGTACGCCGTCGCTAATAGGGTGGACGAAGTACTCGTAGCCGTTCTTCTCGATCACGGGAGCAGAACGGAGCGAGCGTCCGAGCTGATCCATGTCGACGCTACTGCGAGCGGGAGAAATAAACCCCGGCGATCCGACGTGGAGACGCAACCGGATCTGAGAAGTGCGTTCCACGGGGGTCTCATGAACGCGAGCCGGCGATCGAATCCGACAATATCGGGCACGATCGTTTTAATTACGCTTTTTAGCACTATTAATACAGATAGTGGTGTTATGCACACCATAAACACTTATGCTCCTTCGGGCTAAGTCACGGGTGGCTGAAGCATGACAGAAGAGGATACGACTACGATTCGAGAACGACTCTCGTCAGGACGGGCAATGGCGGTGTTGCTCGTCGTGATTTCGGTTTCACTCGCCGGTGCTGCCGGAGTGACGGCGATGGCCCCGATGTCGGCGTCGGGGACGAACGCGGCCGACGCCACTGCGCCGGCCGCCCAGATGAACAACTCGACGAACATGTCGAACGGCAGTAGTATGGGGGGCGACATGGCCAGTGGGTCGATGCAGAACGGCTCGACGGCTAACGGAAGCGGGATGGCCCAAGGTCAGGGTCAGATAGCGTACGTCCGGATCGGTCACTTCTCGGCGGACGCCCCGGCAGTCGACGTACTCGTCGACGGTGAGACGGCATTCTCGGGCGTCGAGTACGGCGACGTCACCGATTACGAGGCTCTCCCGGCCGGCGAGCACCTGATTACGATCACGGCCGCCGACGACGAGAGCGTCGTCGTATTCAACAACACCGTCACAGTGAACGCCAACCAGGCGTACACGATCGACGCGACGGGCCTGCTCGACACCGGCAACGAGGAGTACGACTTCGTCTCCTCCGGCGGTAGCGCCGACGCACCCTACACCGAAGGGGGCGAAGCGGTCGTCGACTCGGCGCAGGCAACCGTCGGCGAGGCCAACGAAACCGCTTCGGTCGAGTTCAACAACGGGACGACCGACGGCGAGACCATCACGATCGACTCGGTAACCGCGCCGGAAGGCGGGTTCGTCGCGATCCACAACCTGAGCCTACAGGACGGTAACACGCTCGGTAGCGTGATCGGCGTCTCGGAGTACGTCGAACCCGGTACCACTGAGGACGTCGAGGTCACCCTCTTCGAGGACGTCGAGGGCACCGAGTTCAGCCAGTCTGAACTCCGGAACAACAGCAACATCCCGCTGATCGCGATGCCCCACGAAGACACCGACGACGATGAGGAGTACGACTTCGTCGCCTCGAACGGAAGCGACGACGGTCCCTACACTGCCGACGGCGGCGCGCTCGTCGATCAGGCAGTCGTGGCCGTCGGCGGCGAGGAGAGCGAGACCGTCTCGGTCGACTTCGACAACCAGACGACCGACGGCGAGAGCGTCACCATCGATTCGGTGACCGTGCCCGAAGGCGGGTTCGTCGCGATCCACAACGCGAGCCTCCAGGACGGTGACGCACTGGGGAGTGTCGTCGGGGTTTCCGACTACCTCGAACCCGGCACCTACGAGGACGTCGAAGTAGAACTGTTCGAGGGCGTCGAGGGCACCGAGTTCAACCAATCCGAACTCGAAGAGGACAGCACGCTGATCGCGATGCCCCACCAGGACGCGAGCGAACAGGACATCGGCTTCGCGCCGCTGGTCGTCCAGGACCAGACCCAACCGCCGGAGAACGCCGCTGCGGTCCGGCTCGTCCACGCCGTTCCGGGCATCGGCCCGGTCGACGTCACGGTCGGTGAGGGCGACAACAGGACCGTGTTGTTCGACAACGCGACGTTCCGCTCGGCGACGCAGTACGTCGAGGTACCCGGTGGCGAGTACACCCTCGACGTCCGGGCGGCGACCGCCGCGAACAACGGCACCGTCGTCGACTCCTACGACGTCGAAGTCGAGAACGGGACCTCCTACACCGCCACGGCGTACGGCGACGGCGACCTCGACGGGATCAATCTGAACGCCGAGACCGACGGGCAGATCGCGAGCGTCCGGGTCGCACACCTCTCACCCGACGCACCGGCAGTGGACGTCTACGTCAACAACGAGACGTTCGTCTCCGGCGTCTCCTCGGGAACGATCACCGACTACGAGAGCACCACGCCGACCGAACAGCAGGTCACGATCACGGTCGCCGACAACCGTAGTGCCGTGTTGTTCAACCAGACGCTGCCCCTGATGGCGACCGACTACACGATCGCCGCGGTCGGGCAGGTCTCGGCGGGCGCGATGACCCAGTTCACGCCGCTGGTCATCCAGGACAACGGCACGACGCCCGACGAGAACACCTCCGCGGTGCAGCTCGTCCACGCCGCACCCGGCGTGAGCACGGTCGACGTCACGGTCGAGCAGAACAACTCCACGACCGTGCTCTACGACAACGTCTCGTTCTCGAACGTCTCCCAATACGTCCAGGTCCCGGCGGGCGAGTACGACCTGCAGATCCGCGCGGCGACGTCGAGTAACGACGGCGAGATCATCGACACGGTCGGCGTCGACGTCGCGGGCGGCGAGACGTACACCGCCTTCGCGACCGGCGAGACCGTCGGCGAACTCGAACTCGTCGTCGAAGAGGACGACTGACGCTCGTAGCGCGGAGCCGCGATTCGCGTACCGATTTCTTCGAGATCGTCTCGCCACCGAGGGGTACGTCCCGAGCGCGCTTCGATCGCTGAACGACGGGTGAACTCGGACGACACGGACCACCGATCGAGATCCGGTGAACGACCGTTCAACTATGTAATCGTTTCCGACAGGTTGTTGGTAACTAATCCCAGCAGTCGGGCTACCTCGGGGTAATTTTAATTCCTACCGACATGCAAAAACTTATGCCAGTTTCGACCATCGTTCCGCTGGTACGAAATGAGATCCAAGGAATCGGGCTCGGGGAGCGAGTGGCTTCCTACACGGCGGAGCTTCGGCGTCGTCCTCGTCGCGCTGGCGATGGTGCTGGCGGGATGTGGCGGCGGGGGCGGCGGAGGCGGAGAGGCCGGCGGCGGCCAGGCAACGACCACGGCTGGCGGCGAAGCGACGACCGCCGCTGATGAAACGACGAGCACCGGGGGCGAAACAACGACCGCGACCGGCGACACGGCGACTACCGCGGCTGACGACGGGACGACGACCACGGCCACCGGCGGCGAGACGACCACCGCCGCCAGCGACACGAGCGACGGCGATAACGTTTCGATGGACAACGGAAGCGCCATGAGTGGCGGCGACAACGCCTCGATGGGCAACGGAAGCGAAATGGGCCAAATGGCCAGTAACGCTTCCGTTCGGATCGCACACATGTCGCCCGACGCGCCTGCAGTCGACGTCTACGTCGACAACGAGACGGTCGTTTCGGGTGCGGAGTTCGGCGCGATTACCGAGTACACGACGCTTGCGAGCGGCGAGCACGTCGTGACGATCACCGCCGCCGACAACCGCAGTGCCGTCGTTTTTAATGACACGGTCGGACTCGACGCCGCGGCGTACACCGTCGCGGCCACCGGCGAGATCAGCGAGAACGCGACCCAACCGTTCGCACCGCTGATCCTCCAGGACAGCACCTCACCGCCGATGAATTCCTCAGTAGTGCGTCTCGCACACGTCTCGCCCGACGCGGGACCGGTGGACGTCACCGTCGAGGGGACGAACCTGACTCTCTTCGACAACGCGACCTACGCCAATGCGACCGACTACGTCGAGGTACCTGCCGGCGAGTACACCCTCGAAGTCCGGGCGGCGACCGCCGCGAACAACGGTACGATCGTTCACACTCTCGACGCCGGTCTCGAGAACGGCACGGCGTATACCGCCTTCGCCGCGGGGTATGCGTCCCCTGACGACGCGCCGGCCGACGAACCGCTCGAAGTGTTTGCGACGACCGACGGTCGGACCGCGGAGCTCCGAGTGGCACACATGTCGCCCGACGCGCCCGCGGTTGACGTCTACATCGACAACGAGACGACCGTCTCGGGGATCGAATACGGCGAGGTCACCGACTACGTCGCAACGACCCCCGGCGAGCACGCGGTGACGATCACTGCCGCCGACAACCGCAGTGCCGTCGTCTTCGACGGCACCGTTCCGTTCATGCCGGGCGATTACACGGTAGCGGCGACGGGCGAGGTCGGCGAGAACGCCTCCCAGCCGTTCGCCCCGCTGATCCTCGACGACAACGCGACCGCACCGGGCGAGAACGCTTCCGCAGTGCGTGTCGTTCACGTAGCGCCTGACGCCCCGGCCGTCGACATCACGGTCAACGAGACCGGCAACGCGCTGGTCGACGACCTCGCGTTCGGCAATGCGACCGACTACGTCGAGGTACCTGCCGGCGAGTACACTCTCGACGTCCGTCCGGCGACCGCGAACAACGACGGACCGATCGTCGAGAGCTTCGACGTCGAACTGGAAAACGGTACGGCCTACACCGGCTTCGCCGCGGGCTACCTCGATCCGGAGAACGCCTCGGGCGACGAAGCGTTCGATCTGATCGTCGTGACCGACGCCGAGAACACGAGTTCGGGGTCGGAATCGAACGAGATAGCCCACCCGAGCGAGAACCGAGTTCGGACGGTCGCTACGAATTGACGCTCGGCGGGCGATCTCTTTCGACGTACGGACCAGGTAGTTAACAGTACGACAGTATGGACTCCCTTCAGCTTCGCTCCCGTAGTGCCCGCTTTACCGACTGTCACCGAGAGCGTCGCTCTTCGAGGTTCTGTTCCCGGTGGTCGATCGGCGGTCGTCGCCGTCGAAGCGCCCGGCAGTCTCGTGAGCGAGCGACCGAGAGCAGGGAGCAACCCCGTCGGGACCGCGGACGCGACGCTCGCCGGGCGAAAAAAGACAAGGGTGGTCAGCGGGTTAGCTGATCCTATCGGAACGGGTCACAGCCACCCGCTAGGCACGTACTCTTCGATCTCGCTATGGTCGGCGTATGCCTCGGCAATCGCTTGGAGGGCTCTCACGACTTCGCCGGGTGAGGGTTTCTCGTGCTGATGATAGAGTACCAATCCGTGGTTGTCGTCGAGGGCGAGAAAATCGTCGTCCTCGGTGAATACGACCCAGCCGTTCCGCGCTGCAAAGTCGCTGATCTCGGGGTCGAGTGCGTCCATAGCCAACGCTTCCGTGACTGTCGTGACAGTGATCCACTCCGTTCGTCGGAACGTCTCGGTGTACTGTTCGTCGACGTTTCGATCGCAGAGAACCCTCACGCGTCCGGGGCGCGGCTGTTGCGCTGCACCGCTCGGTAGTGTGCTTCCCGTCGCGCTCTGAGCGTTTCCATCTCGTCGGGGTGGTCGTCGTAGTACGAGAGGGCGGCCTCGATCCCGTCTCGCGTGAGGTCCGGATAGCCGGCCAGCAGTTCCTCGATGGTCTGATCGCCCTCGCGGATGCTCTCGCCGAGCATGAACACGCCGATGCGCGTGCCCTTTACACGGGGTTTGCCGTGCAGCACGTCGGGCGTTTTGACGATCTCGACGGTTTGGCTCATAGCCTGGCTAGTCGAGCGACGTACTTGAACCTACGTCCGGTTCGGATTCGGTTCTGCACGAACACGAGAACGGTAGACAGAGAGCACCTGGCGCGCTCTCTGCTTGTGGAAGACACTTCCGAGAGTACGGTGGCTTGAAATCCCCTGGCACGCTCGCCTCCCAGGACTCGTTGCGCTCCTCGCCTCGTTCGCTCGTGATGCTCGCTCACTCGTCTGTGGTGCTTACGTCGTCCGGGTTCGCCGAACGCGAGGCGCGTAGTGCCTCGAATGGCGAACAGCGTTAGTACTAGTCGCAACCTGTGGGTGTTGCTGAGAGTGGCTCAGACGTGAGACATACTGAGACGACAATCAGCAGCTGAAGGCCGTACTCAAAGGTCGGGTCGATCACTAGAGCCGTCTCGAACCACGAACGCCAGAGAGTGCGCGCTGTTTTGTCGTCGGAAGCCAGTGGTTTCCGACTGCTCGCTGGGTTCCGCTGGAACCCGCGTAGGTCGAGGTTTTGCCGAGGGTCGCCGCAGGCGGCCCACAGGGCAAAAGGTGCGTTTCAGGCGAAAGTATCGATCACGGGAATGCCGACCGTCCCGTAGTCGCTCATCGCGTCCAACCGATCGGAGACGTCGTCGAGCGCGACGGTTTCGGAGACCACCTTGCTGGGGTCGAGTTTGTCGCGTTCGACCATGCGGAAGATCTCGTCGTACCGGGTAGGTTGCATACCGTGCGAGCCGAGGAACTCGATCTCCTGGGCCACCATGACGTCGGTCGGTAGCGAAACCATTCCCTGTTCCTCTTGGGTGGTGAGACCGATCTGGACGTGCTGGCCGCGGCGTTTGAGGCTGAGTACCGAGTTCCGGCACGTCTCGGCGATGCCCAGCGCGTCGACCGAGACGTCCGCGCCGCGCCCGATCGTCGATTGTACCGCTCCAGGGGTGTCGTCCGCGTCGGCGGCGTTGACGACCTCGTCGGCACCGAGGTCGCGTGCCCTCTCTAGCTTCTCGTCGGTGAGATCGACGGCGACGACGTTCGCGCCCAAGGCATCGGCGATATGTACCGCCGACAGACCGACCCCGCCACAGCCGTGTACCGCGACCCAGTCGCCCGCGTCGACATCCGCGCGGTGGGCAAGCCCGTGAAAGGCCGTCATGAACCGACAGCCGAGTCCGGCCACGTCCACCGACGAGACCCCATCCGGCAGTTTGACGGTGTTCTGATTGGCGACAGGAACGTGGACCTCCTCGGCGAACGCGCCGGGTGCGACCTCGGCGAAGCCGAGCGGTGTGACGTTCTCACAGATGTTCGACCGGCCGCGCTGACATTCGTAACACGTGCCATCCCCGAGGTTGAACGGGACGGCTACGTGATCGCCCTCGTCTACTCCGGCAACGTCGTCGCCGACCGCGATGACCTCCCCAGCGGGTTCGTGGCCGAGGATATGGCCCTCCGGCGGCTTGAGCCCGAGCCAGTCCCAGTCGCCCTGCCAGCCGTGCCAGTCCGACCGGCAGATCCCACAGGCTTCGAGCGAGACGACCGCGCCGTCTGCATCGGGGTTGGGCGCGTCGACGTCTTCGATCGAGAGCGGTTCGCCGTACTCTTCGAGGAGTGCTGCGCGCATAGCGCTACCTATGTCGTACAACGGTAACAAATAACTTGCGGTGATACGGCGTGCGGCGGCGGGTTCGATACGCGCGATGTCGACACCGCCCGCGGACGGTCGGGACCGCTCAGCCCCGTAGCAGGTCCACGACCTCGTCGAGTTCGTCGGGTTCGACGGCGACCGTGTACTGGCGATCGGCTTCGAGTTCCGTGTCGGGTCGGGCGAGGTGGTCGGTGCTCGCGTCCGAGACGACCAAACACCCGTCCGGGAGATCGACGTCTTCGAGGCGTTCGCCGGCTGCCTGACTACTGGCTTCGACCCGGATTTCGAGGATTTCGAGGTCGCCGGTCACGCCTTCGAGCGAGCGGATCTCGCCGCCGACGGTCTCGTTCGCGGCGAGCCTGGCACCGGCCCGTTCGGGCGAGACGACCGCGTCAACGAAGTCGGCGTGTTCCTCGCCGCTCTCGGTGTCGGCTCGCAGTACCGTATAGATCGACTCGTTCGCGTCCCGTGCGGCCAGACAGACCGCGAGGTTCGTCGCGCCGTCCTCGGTGAGCGCGACGATCGCGTCGCTCTCGTCGGGAGCGGCCCGTTCGAGCACTGCCGAATGGGTCGCATCGCCCTCGATAACGGTCGGGAGACGGTCACCGATCCGTTCGAGCCGG
>PXQR01000143.1 GCA_003021235.1 Halobacteriales archaeon QH_6_64_20
CGTCCGCGAAATGACCCTGTTCTCGCTCCCCCTCGTCCTCTCCTCGCTGTCGGCGATTCTGCTCTCACAGGTCGATACGCTGATGATCGGCTACTACCTACCCTCGGCCCAAGCCGGGATCTACAACGCCGCCTGGCCGCTCGCCCGAGGTGTCGGCGTGATCGTTTTTTCCTTTGGTTTTCTGTTCCTCCCACTGATGAGCCGCCTCGACGCCGGCGGACGGCGCGCGGAAGTCAATCGGATGTACAAGATCACGACCAAGTGGATCTACGTGATCTCGTTTCCGGCACTGCTCTGTCTCGTCGTCTTCGCCGACGATCTCCTCTTAGCGGTGTTCAGCGCCGAGTACACTGCCGGCGCGACGGCGCTCGTGATCTTGGTACTGGGGTCGTTTACGAGCGCGGCGTTCGGACGGTGTCAGGACACGCTGTCGGCGTTTGGCTACACCACGTACATCTTCGCGATCAACGCGGTCGCCGGCGCCCTCAACGTCGCGTTAAACGCGGCGCTCATCGGTGGGTACGGGCCGATCCCGAGCCTCGGTATCGAGGGTGCGGCGCTCGCGACGGCGATCTCGTCGGTGACGCTTAACGGCTCCGCACTCGCGGTTCTCTGGAGTAAATCGGGCGTCAATCCCGTCTCGCGTACGACCGTCCGTACCTTCCTGTTGTTACCCCTCGCGCTCTTCCCACCGGCACTGTTGCTCGCCGATCAGGTGACCCTACCGCTGCCGGCGCTGATCGCGGTCGTCCCGGTCGCCGGCGTGTGCTCGGTCGCGGTGCTCGCACTGACCGGTAGCCTCCAACCCGAAGACGAGATTCCCGTTCGCCTCGTCGAGAACCAGCTCGGCGTCACGGTCCCGCTCATCGGGCGCTACATCCCCGAGGAGTAGCGCAGTAGCGCCCGGCAGACAGTACTACGACGCTCGGGTCGCTTCCGCAACCGCGTTACGGAGATCACGGACGAACGGCCCGGGATCGTCAAGGCTGAAGTAATCACAACCGGGCTGACTGTAGATCGAGGTCAAGCTGTCGTGCGCTTCCCTCTGTAGCGACGGGCGTTCGATATACGGTGACGTTTCGCGCAGAATGCTATGGAGGTAGACGGCTTCTCCGCGCAGGAGATGCGTCATGACTCCGGTTTCGTACTCCGAGTCGGTGCGAAACGTCCCGTCGTCCGCGAAGCGCCAGTAGTAGTACGGGAAATCGAGACCGGCCTTCACGGCACACGAAACTGAGGCCCAAAAGCGGGGATTGATTTCCATGAGTTTGTACTCGTCCGTGGTAGCGTCCTCGATGAACTGCACTGAGGCGAGGCCGTGCCAATCGAGTTCGTCGAGCAGTGCTCGGCCGATCGAATCGAGTTCGGGATCGTACATGGTCTGCCGGCAGACGCTCGCCCCGCCGGTGTATTTGAACCCACGTACTCGACGCCGCTGACAGATCGTGACCGGCTCGCCGTGATCACAGAGTGCCCAGACAGCGTATTCGCTACCCGGAACGAATTCCTGGGCGATCGGAACGTGACCCATTTCGGCACTGATCGCCTCGACGTCCGGCTCGGTTCCGGGTTCCAAGTGTCTCGTCAGGGCACCCTTAGCCGAGTACGTCTCCGACAAGGACGGTATGTACTCGCTCGTGAGCAGCGCATATCGTGCCTTGACGATCCGGTTGCGATCCCAGTCCTCGATCTCGTCCAGGGGGTGCGTCTCGGGTACCGCCACTCCGGCGTTCCGGGCGGCTTCGACCAAGCGAATTCGATCCTGTGCGTCCCGGAGCGTTTCGAGCGTGGGCCACGGCGTAGGGACGTGTTCGGCGAACTCGCTACGATACTTCGAGAGCACGTAGGCGTCGGCCTCCCGCAATGGCGCGATCGTTCGCACGTCGGGGCGACTCGCGAGGGACAAAAGCGCCTCTTTGTACCCGAGCAGATCGTTCTCGGGTGAGGGTACCTCGATCGCCTCGTCACAGTACTTCGAGCGAAGCGCCGGAACGTTCCCGTCTTCGGCGACCGCGATCGTGTCGATTCCTCGGCGGCCGAACGACCGCAAACAAACGACGGAACTCGCCGTGTCGATCGCCGGCACCACAACACTACCCTGCTCATTCATACTGCTCACGATCGGATTCCGACTCGTTCTAGATAAGTGTACTTGCTAATCGACGCTCGTTCCCCGACGATGGCCGACACGACGCTCGATCAGGCGGTTCGTTCGATCCGGGTACGAGGCCGGGTACCGAGTTATGCGGTGTCGCGCTCGACGAACGAGAGTAGCCAGTCGTCGGCGTCGGTCAGGTCCCGCTCACCGAGCGTCCACTCATCGGTGCCGACCGATCGGACGACGAGCGTGGTCGCCTCGCAGAACCGCGAGAGCGGAAACGACCCGTCCGAGAGGAAGCCGTAGCCGGTCAGCACGTCGAAGCGGATCGATCCTTCCGGCCCTTGACAGTCGCCGACGACGACGCTCCCGAGGAGGTCGTTACCCCGTCGAGCGAGGTAGGTCGTGTACGTCCACCGGGGGTTCGCGAACCGCCAGCGGTAAAAGCGCTCGTCGCGCCGGGCGTGGACCCGATCGGGGACGTCGGCCCGGTAGAGCGCGGCCAACGCCGATCCGGGGACGTCCGATCGGCGTTCGACGGCAACGTCGGCGGTCGAGACGCTCGCGAACCGTTCGACGGTATCGAGGATTCCGGCGGCGACCGGACGGGTGAGGCGTTGTAGCGTCGCGCCGACACGGTTGTCGATCGGTAAGCCACACATGCCGAGCGGGTTCTGTATGCGATAGTAGATGGGCGTCTCACCGACGAGCCGCCAGCCCATGCTCAGATAGCCCGGTCGCGACTGGCCGTTCGGGAAGTTGAAAAAGAAGGCCGGTTCGTGGTCGCCGTTGTGGTCGCCGTAGACGTCGATAGCGCGTTCGGTCATCCGACTGAACAGCCCCTGGCGGCGGTGTTCGGGATGGACCATCGTGTCGCCGGGTTGGAGCGCGAGGACGTCCCGATCGCCGGCACACGTTCCCAGCGCGAAGAAGGGCCGCGCGCCGACGATCCGGTCGTCTCGCTCCGCGAGAAAAATCGGGACGTGATCGACGAAGGGGTTCTCGGCGTACTTCCAGTCGAACCACTCGGTCGTGGCTGCGTCATCGAAGACGCTCTCGTAGAGCGAACAGAACTCGCCGCGATCGCCGGGTTCGAACCGGCGGATCCGATACTCGTCGTCCGACCCGGCTCGGGCACCGCCAGCGGCCGCTTCGTCCTGTCCGCTCCTCGAAGCCATTGCTCGAAAGATATCACAAGCATACCTATAAACTATGTGCCTAATGGCCTACCGAACTCGATCGGTCCTCGCCGCCACCTCGGTCATCGTCTCGACCGATACCCGGCCGGCGGTCCGTTGTGCGTCGAGATACGCCAGTATCCGCCGAACTCGCCGCACGTCGCGGGGCGTAACGAGGTTGTTGGGGTGGAGCCACATGTGAAAGACCTCGTTCTCGCTCCCGTTCGCCTCGGCGGCCGCGTCGATGCCGCGTTTCGCCGCGCGAACGACCGGGTCGTCCCACACCGATTCGGCGATCGATCGACCGAGCCCCTCGAACCCGAACAAGTACAACGAAGCCGGGACGTTCACCAGCCCGAACTCGTCGTAGCGAGGCCTGACCAACGGCGGGGCGTCGATCGTCGCCTCCGCGAGCTTTCTGAGCGGTCGGCCCCCGGCGAAGTCGTCGAGACCGCGGGCGGGCGCGCGGCCGCGATAGCACACGAAGCCGCCCTCGGCCAGCGTGTCGCGATGGCCGACGCGATTACGCGGGTAGACGAACGAGGAAAGCGAGACGCCGCGTTCGCGGGCGAGTTCGACACTGGCGTCTATTTCGGCCGCGGCGAGCGTTCGAGTGGTATCGGCGTCGCCGAAGACGACGTGTGAAAACGAATGCGAGCCGATCTCGTGTGCGATGGGGCTCCCCTCGATTCGTTCGATCAGGCCCTCGCCGAAGCGCAGGTCCAGTCGCGACCGCCACCGACCGCGCTCGGCGGCGAACCAGTCCCCCGAAGCGGGGTGAGAGGCGTGTTCGCCGTCACAGTCGTCCAGAAAGAGGTGGCCGACGATCGCCCACGTCGCGGGCACCGCCGCCTCCTCGAAGCAGTCGATCAGTCGCTTCCAGCCCGCCCGCGCGCGCTCGACGCGGTCGGTCGGTGGCGACTCCTGATCGTGAAACCCCCAGCCGAGTTCGGCGTCGAGCGACAGTACTACCGAGCCCATTCGTCCGAAAGGGATTCGCTTCGGTTGGTATAACTCTGTTCACCGCGGGATCGACCGTCCCGCCCGACCGTCCCCCACGACGGATCCCGGTCGTCAACCGGGGATCGCTTCGCCGTTGTGTGCATCGGTCGAGGGCATAATTCGATCTACCGAGTTAAGATAATATTAACAAGCGCTATATGTGTCGGTAGCGTTGTGCTACCCATGGCCTCCTCCAGACGAACAGCACAGGGCGAACAGGACTACTCCGATCCCGGCGCGGCCGTCCGCGAACGGGCGCGCGGTCTCTCGGCGTTACAGCTCGTGACGACGCCTCGTCCCTTCTTCGCCGAGCAGCTCCGAGCGCTCGAACGCTGTGGGATCGACTCGACGACGCTTTCGGTGCCCGGGACGTCCGGGAAGCGTTCGGTAACGGACTTCCTACGGTACTATCCCGAGGTACTACGTCGGGGGCTTCGCTCGGGGGAATGGGACGTCGTCCACGCGAACTTCGGGCTCGTCGGGCCCCATGCACTCGTCCAGCCGAGTCGGCCGGTCGTGCTCTCGCTGTGGGGCACGGACCTGATGGGAAAGTACGGTGCCGTGAGCCGGTGGTGTGCAAAGCGGTGTGACGCCGTCGTCGTGATGTCGGAGGAGATGGCCGCGGAACTCGACACCGACTGTCACGTGATCCCACACGGGATCGACCTCGAACGCTTCGCACCCCGGCCGCGCCGCGATGCCCGAACCGATCTGGGCTGGAGCCACGACGCGAAACACGTCCTGTTTCCCTACGCGCCGGATCGCGACGTGAAGGACTACCCCCGCGCCGAACGCGTCGTCGCAGAGGTAAAACGGCGGACGAGTACTCCAGTCCGGCTCCACGCGGTCAACGGGGTTGCCCACGAGGAGATCCCGACCTACATGAACGCGGCGGACGTCCTGTTACTTACCTCCCGGCGGGAGGGCTCGCCGAACTCGATCAAGGAGGCCTTAGCCTGTAACCTGCCGATCGTCGCGACCGACGTCGGCGACGTGCCCGAGCACCTGGAGAACGTCTATCCCTCCTATATCTGTACGGACGACGACGATCTGGCGAGCGCGCTCGATACCGTCTTCGACCTCGATGCGCGCTCGAACGGCCGGGAAACGGTCGCGGACGCGAGCCTCGAACGGATGGGCGAGCGACTGCGCGAGGTGTACGAAAGCGTCGGCGTGGGCGGGTAGGACGAGCGTACCGGTCTCTACAGCTCGCCGGAGCCGGCCCACGCCCGCCCACGTACCGAAACGGGGAACACGGGACGGGCAGTGAGGTGACGCATGACGAGCGAGGAAGCTCTCGGGGAAGACGCCCCTGCGGGTCGGGCGTTCGTGCTCGGGCTGGACGGGATACCGTGGTATCTGATCGAGCGATGGACGGAAAGCGGCGATCTTCCGCATTTCGCCGAATTACTCGAACGTGGCGCTTGCGGGCCACTACAGAGTACGACGCCGGCGACGACGCCGCTCGCCTGGCCGTCGATCGCCACCGGCGTAAACCCCGACAAGCACGGTATCTACGGCTTTCAGAAGCTCTCGGGCGAGTACACCCACCGGATGTACCTCAGCGAGGACGTCAGACAGCCCGAGCTGTGGGATATCCTCTCGCCGGCGCTCGTCGGCAACGTCCCGATGACCTACCCGGCGAGCGAGATCGACGGCACGATGGTTTCGGGGATGATGACGCCGGAACTCGACGGGCGGGCCACCCATCCGCCCGAACTCGCCGCGGAGATCGAAACACGGGTTCCGAACTACCGGATCGGCCTCGACTGGAGCGAGTACGTCGGGCGGGAAGCGGAGTTCACGGCGGCGCTGTCGGAACTGGTCGACGCCCGCCGCGAGTCGATGGAACTGTTGATGGAACGTACCGATTGGCGGCTCTTTTTCTTCGTCTACACTGCCCCCGATCGCCTCCAGCACCTGCTCTGGAACGACGAAGCGATCCTCGATCACTACAAGCAACTCGACGACGTCCTCGGGCGGGTCATGGACTACACCGCCGACCTCGATGCCACGCTGTTGGTCGTCTCCGATCACGGCTTCGGGCCGATCTCGACGCTCGTCTCGGTCAATCGTCTGCTCGAACGGGAAGGCTACCTCGCTCGACGGCGCGACACCGGGGCACGCGGGTTGCTCTCGAAACTCGGGGTGAGCCGATCGGCGGTGATGGGCGCGCTCGGACGTGTCGGGATCGACGACGAGACTCTGGTCGAATACCTCCCGCGGGACCTGCTCGATTCGGTCGCCACGCGAATGCCCGGCGAGCACGCGCTGTACGACGTCGAGTACGATGGGACGAAGGCCTTCTTCCACGGACCGGGGACGCTTTTCATCAACGACTCCCGACGGTTTACCCGGGGCCAGGTCGATCCGGCCGAGGTCCCGCAGGTCAAACGCGACCTCACGGCGATGTTGTCCCGAGTAGTCGACCCCGCGACCGGCGAGCGAGCCCTCGCGATCTACGACGGCGACGACCTGTTCCCGACCGACGACGCCTCGCCGGATCTAGTCGTTCGGGGGCGGGGCGAATACCAGACGATACAATCGATCACCGAGGAGGTGTTCTCGGATTCGAGCTCGAAGGTCGCGAGTCACCGATCGGAGGGTATCCTCCTCGCCCGAGGTCCGGCCATCGAAGCCGGCGCTACACCCGAAGGAGCGAACGTCGTCGACGTCGCGCCGACACTACTGCATGCGCTCGGCGAACCGGTTCCCGAGAACGGCGACGGGCGCGTACTGACCGGGCTGTTCGACCCGGGTTCCGAACCGGCGAACCGGCCGATCGAGCGACGGGCGTACACGGACGAGGCGGCGACCGCGACCGGTGGGACGGACGCCGACTTCGAGGGGGTCGAGGACCGGCTACGCGGCCTCGGGTATATGGAATGACGCTCCGTAGGTCGAACGTGTGGCGGAACTCTCGCCACGTCCCGCACCGATCGAGAGCACGAGAACGGATGAACGGACGACGCAATCGAGTCGCTGTCGACCGGTTCCGGTGAGGAGACCGGGCGACTCGGCGGACGAGGGCGCACTGTGACGACCGACGGTCACCGTACGCGGGCGTTACTCGGCTTCGTTTTCGGCTTCGACGTCGATGGTCGCGCCGCCATTACCGGCCTTCGGGATCCGGACCTGGATCGTGCCCGCGCTCGTCAGGGTTGCCTTAGCGCCGTCCTCGTCGACGTGTGCCTCCTCGGGCAACGTAACGCTCCCGTCGAGCGCGAGCCCTCTGCCCGGAAGGCGCATCTCGAAGTCCTCGAAAAAGTCGCGAAAGCGATCGATCCGCACGTATAGCGTGTTCTCGTCGAGGCGGATCTGGACGTCCTCACGGTCGGCTCCGGGCGCGTCGAAGACCGCGAGGTACGCCCCGTCGCTTTCGAGCAGGTCCACGGGAAGGGGTCGGCGCTCCTGGGCACGGCTAGAGACGCGGCCGACCCTGTCTGCGACCTGCTGGCCAACCGCTTCGCCGAACTCTCGCAGGCGGCTCATAGCTCGACTTCGTCGAGACAGTCCGTGCCGCCACAGTACGGACAGGCGAAATCCGTTATGCCTGTTTCGTCGGGCATGTCGTAGGTATAGTGTAGTTCGAACATGTCGAGCGTGCAGTCGTCGTCGGTGCAGACGGCTTCGAGCGTTTTCGGCATGGCAGCCTCTACGACCGCCTCGGTTAAGAACACCACGGCTCTTTACCCGGCGCGCCGACGCCGGCGCATGGACGAGAGGAGCGTGAGCGACACCGATACCCGGCGAGCGGTCCACGGCGTCGACTTCAGCGGCGCACGCGAGGCCGGTTCCAAGATTCACGTCGCGAGCGGAACGATCGAGGGTGACGGGCTTCGGATCGAGCGGTGTCGGTCGGTCGCCGAAGAGATCGATACTGCGGCACGCGCTTCGAGCTTGGAGTACCTCCGTGACTTCCTGGCGAACGAGCGCGGGGCAGTCGTCGGGCTCGATTTCTCCTTCGGCGTTCCCCGCAGAGTCGTGGACGCGACGAGCTGGCACGCGTTCGTTCGCGAGTTCGACTTCGAGAGCGTCGAGGAGATGACTGATACGTACGTCGCGCGCACTCGCGAGCGAACCGACGGCGAACGCACCTACCTGAAACGCGCGACTGACGCCGAGACCGGCGCGAGTTCACCGTATGACTTCGTCGTTTCTTCCCAGACCCTCTATGGCATCGGCAACGTCCTCCGGCCGCTCGCACTCGACGATCGGGTCTCGGTGTTGCCGATGGACGACCCGCGCGAGGATCGGCCCTGGCTCTGCGAGATCTACCCTGCGGCGACCCTCCGTGAACTGGGGGTGCCCGACGAGAGGTACAAGAACGACGCGAAGTACCCCGAGGCACGCGGTCGCCGCGAGCGGATCGTTGCCGGCCTGCGGGAAGCGGGCGTCACTATCGCTGAGGAGGGGATCGTCAAAAGGGCGATCGAGGATTCTGGCGGCGACGCGCTCGACAGCGTGGTGGCAGCCTTTGCGGTTTCCCGCGCGCTACGCGAGGGACGGTTGACCGACGCGCGCCGATCACACGACGAACGCCGACTCCTCGAAGGCCACATCTACGTCTGAGTCGCCACCGAGCGACCGACCGGATACCGTGATCGCGGTCTCAGCGGAGACGGCACGACCGGGACGAATCGGGAGCGTCGCGGTTTTGTCGGTCGGGCGACTTGGAGAAACCATGACCGACCCCGCCGACCTCGACGTCGTGCTCGTCGACGGGTACGTCGACGAACCCGCACA
>PXQR01000144.1 GCA_003021235.1 Halobacteriales archaeon QH_6_64_20
GCCGAACCTCCGGTTCCGGCGACGCCGAAGAAGTCCGCGAGAACGAACCCGCCGACGCCGAGCAAGAAGACGATGCCGAGTACGCCGATCGCAAGGACGAGTTGCTGTTCGCTCGTCGTCAGGTCGCCGTCGCCGTATCGCGGCCCGCGGTTCTCGTCGCTCATCGCCGTGTCGTCCGTGTTTCGGTCGGCCAGTATATATCAGCTTTCCCGGTCTGAGGGTCGATACATGCCGGCAAGCCCCCGCTATCCGCTACGGTCCCGGGACGATCGGAATGCTGTAGTATCCGAAACCGACTCCGAACGGCTCAGGCCTCGACCGCGAAGCCGGCCTCGCGCAGTGCCGCCGTCGCCGACAGGTCCTCGTGGACGACGCCGACGATCGCACGGACGATGGCTTCCGGGTCGTCGTGCTGGAAGACCGTCCGCCCCATCGAGACGCCGGCAGCCCCGGCGTCCATCGCGCCCCGGACCGCTTCGAGCGAGGCTCGGTCGCCTTCGGGTTCGCCGCCGGCGACCACGACCGGCAATCGCGTGGACTCGACCACACGCTCGAAACTCGTCGCGTCGCCGCTGTAGCCCGTCTTCACGATGTCGGCCCCGAGTTCCTCGCCGAGGCGCACGGCGTGCCCGAGCGCCTCGGGATCGGTCTCGTCGACGCCCGGTCCGCGGGCATAGGTCATCGCCAGCACCGGCATCCCGAACCGTTCTGCGGCGTCGGTCACCCGTGCGAGGTCTTCGATCTGGCCGGGTTCCGAGTCACTGCCGACGTTGATATGAAAGGAGACGGCGTCGGCTCCGACCCGGAGCGCTTCCTCGACGGTGCCCGTGACCCGTTTGTCGTTCGTATCGGGACCGGCGGTCGTCGAGCCATTCAAATGGACGAGATAGCCCGCGCCATTGCTATTGGGGTGAACGCGCGGGGCGATCCCCTTCTGGGTGAGCACCGAATCCGCGCCGCCCCGGGTGACGGCGTCGATCGTTTCCTCGATGTCGGCGAGTCCGCGAACCGCTCCGAGAGTGATGCCGTGATCCATCGGGATCATCACGTAGCGACCGTCCGTACCGATACGACGAAGCCGTGCGGCCTTTCCCGCGTTCATGCTGTGTGTGTTTCTAACAAGGAGCGTTATTTGCGTTCCGGTCGCGCCCGAGGCTCGGCTTCGGCCTCGGTGCCGGTGCCGGCGCTGGTTTCGGTTCCCCGCCCTTCGAGCGCGCCCTGCTTCAGCTCCCGTGCTTTGGCTTCGAGGCGATCGGCGACCTCCCCGACCGAATCGCCGGCCTCCCCGCCCTCGGCGATCAGGTCTACCAACGCACTGCCGACGATCACGCCGTCGGCACCCGCCGCGACGACTTCGCGGGCGTGTTCGCCGGTCTTGATTCCGAAGCCCACGGCTTTGGGTATGTCCCAGTCGGCCAATCGATCGAGGCTCGCCGTGGTTTGTGTCGAGACGTTCGCGCGCGCGCCGGTCACGCCGAGGCGGGCCTGGACGTAGGCGTATCCCGAGACCCGAGCCATGATCCGCTCCAGGCGCTCGCCCCGGGTGGTCGGCGCGACGATAAAGATCAGATCGAGTCCGTACTCGTCACAGACGTCGCGTAGGGGACCTGCCTCCTCGGCCGGGAGGTCGGGCACGACGAACCCGTTTATACCCACTTCCGCCGCGCGCTCGACGAACGGCTTGGGACCATCCCGGTCGCCGAACCGGTGGATGAGATTATAGTAGGTCATACACACGAGCGGCACGTCGACGTCGAGCCTCGAAACCGTCTCGAAGAATTTGGCAGGTGTCATCCCGCCTTCGAGCGAGCGGACGACGGCCCCCTGGATGGTCGGGCCCTCCGCGATCGGCTCGGAGAAGGGCAGGCCGAGTTCGATCACGTCCGCGCCGCCCCGGCAGAGGGCCTCGATATACTCAATGCTGGCCTCGGCGTTGGGGTCGCCCACTGCTAGGTAGGGAACGAAGGCCGGTTCGTCGACGAACGCCTCGCGGATCGCGCTCACCGTGTGTTCCCCTCGCCGCCATCCGAATCGGAACTCTCGGAACCGGTGCTGGCATTGGCGTCGGCGTCGTGACCGTTCGTTCCTTCCTGGCTCGTGTCGGCCTCGCTCCCGCTGGCCATCGCGCTCACGTCGAAGACGTCCATCTCCGGGGCGATGTCGAGATCACGTTTCGCGGTCTCCTCGAGGGCGCTCTCTAAGTCCTTGTCACCCCGACCGGAGACGTTCACGACGACGCGATCGCCGACCTCTGCGGGGTCTGTCTCGTCGAGCCACGCGATCGCGTGGGCGGTTTCGAGCGCAGGGATAATGCCCTCCTCCTGAGAGAGTCGGTGAAAGCCCTCTAAGGCCCGGTCGTCGTCGACCGAGAGCGCACGCACTCGCTCGGAATCGACGAGCGCGGCGAGTTCGGGGCCGACGCCCGCGTAGTCGAGTCCCGAGGAGATCGAGTGCGACTCCATGATCTGTCCGTCCCGGTCCTGGAGCAACTTCGTGCGTGCGCCGTGGAGCACGCCCTCCGAACCGGTCGACAGCGACGCGGAGTTCGGGGCCACCCCTCGGTCCTCGTCGACCGAAAGCGACGACCCGCCCGCCTCGATGGCGAACAGCCCGACCTCCGAGTCGTCGCGTCCTCCCGTCTCCTCGGCTTTCCCGGTTTCCCCCGTCCGTCCCCGCTCTTCGGTAAAGGCGGCGAACGCACCCATCGTGTTCGATCCGCCGCCGGCACACGCGACGACGCTGGAAGGCAACGCGTCGAACGTCTCGATGCTCTGTGCGCGGATCTCCTCGGCAATGACTCGCTGGAAGTCCCGCACCATCGCCGGGAACGGGTGGGGGCCGACGACCGACCCGATCACGTAATGCGTATCTTCGACCGTCGTCGCCCAGTCGCGCATCGTCTCGGAGATGGCCTCCTTGAGCGTGCCCCGACCGGCCTCGACGGGATTGACCTGTGCGCCATTGAGCCGTATCCGGAAGACGTTCGGGCGCTGACGGCGGATGTCCCGGGTTCCCATGTAGATCTCACAGTCGAGCCCGAGGTGGGCGGCGGCCATCGCGGTGGCGGTGCCGTGTTGGCCCGCGCCGGTCTCGGCGACGATCCGCTCTTTGCCCATGTATTTCGCGAGCAGACACTGCCCGAGGGCGTTGTTGAGTTTGTGCGCGCCCCCGTGAAGCAGGTCCTCGCGCTTGAGATACACCTCGAAGTCGTACCGGTCGCTCAGTTGGGCGGCGTGCTGTAAGGGAGTCGGACGCCCGCCGAAGTCCGTGATCCGCGCCTCGAAATCGTCCATAAAGTTCTCATCGTTGTCGAGGACGTATCGTTCGTAGGCGTCGGTCAGTTCCTCGATCGCGGGCATCAGCGCTTCGGGGACGTACTGGCCGCCGTACTCTCCATAGATACCCGGCCGCCCGTCTTCCTCCGTCGCCGAGTCCGGGTTCGGGTCCGACCTCGATCCCGGTCTCCGATCGGTCTCCCGTCCGCGTCCCTCGCTCATAAGTTTCGATCGTCCTCCGGCCGTGTTAGACGTTCGGTGTTCGCCTGCACGTCGCCCGCCATGATCGCCGATCCCACCAGCAATCCGTCGGCACCGGCCCGACGCATCCGTGCGGCATCTTCCCGACTACCGATCCCGCTTTCGGCGATCAGGGTCAGGCCGTCGGGAGCCGCGCTCGCGACCCGCTCGAAGGTATCGAGATCGACTTCCAGACGCGCGAGATCGCGGTTGTTGATCCCGACGATCGCCGCTCCGGCGTCGATCGCGCGTTCGAGTTCGGTAGCACTGTGTACCTCGACGAGCGGCTCCATGCCCCGCTCGCGGGCGGCCGTCATCAGTTCTTCTAGGTCGTCGACGAACCGCGCGATGAGCAACACGAGGTCAGCGGCCACCGCGTCGAGGTGAGCTTCACGGAGCAGGAAGTCCTTGCGGACCACGGGGACCGAAACGGCCTCGCGAACGCGCTCGAGGTT
This sequence comes from Halobacteriales archaeon QH_6_64_20, assembly GCA_003021235.1. GTDB lineage: Archaea > Halobacteriota > Halobacteria > Halobacteriales > Halococcaceae > PXQR01. Next base: position 3,971 of record PXQR01000144.1, read on the forward strand.
CTCTGCCGAGCCGTCGAAGCGTGTCGGTTCGGTGAGCACCGACAGTGCCGCCGCGCCGCCGGCGACCATCTCCGTAGCTAACTCGACGGGATCGGTCCCACGACTGCCCTCGGTGGTAGGGCTCGTGGGTTTTACCTCCGCGATCACGGGGACTCGACCGTCGGCTTCGGCGCGCGCGAACGCCGCCGGCAACGAGCGAGCCGCGACCGAGAGCTGCTCGTCTCCCCCCGGTCGCTCGCCTGCGGCGTCGAGGATCGACGCGACCGCCGGATCGAGGTCGCTTTCGACGTTCATCGATGTACACTAATGCACTGATTTGCACATAAGGGTTGCGCCGTCGGTCCGGCGATCCCGGCTGACGGACGGGGGGTCGGGTCGCCAGGGCGAACGTTGAAGCCGGTGATCGTTCTCCGGGACGTATGGACGAGGACGATCCGTCCGGTATCTACGCACGCGAGTCATCGTACCTCGACCGATACGTACAGCTGGGGATCGCGGGCGATCGGGTAGTATCGGTGTCGTTCCCGGGAACACCGGCCGAAGACGCTGTGGATGACCTCGAACTGCTCGACCGGATCGAGCGCTACCTCGAAGGCACGAAGAGCGATTTCTCGGCCGTCACGGTCGGCCTCACCGTACCGGCCGACCAGCGAGCGGTCTTAGAAGCCGTGCGGGAGATCCCCTATGGCGAACAGGTGTCGGTCGAACGGCTAACGGGGACGGTACCCGACCTCGATTCGGAGGTAAGCGAGGACCTCGATTCGGTTCGGACGGCGCTCGCGGAGAACCCGGTCCCGATCTTCGTTCCCGATCATCGGGTTCGCGACGGGCCGAGCGCCGCTCCGCCGCGGGTCGAACAGCGACTGCGATCGATCGAGAACCTCTGACAACGCACCTTTTTGCTGTGGTCCTCGGTCGCGCCTGCGGCGCTCGCTGCGGGCACAGCAAAAAACCTGTTCTCGTGAGCGAAGTCGTTCGAAAGGCACGAAGCGCCTTTCGTGATGACGAGACGGCTCCGCCGTCTCGAACCACGAACGAGAGCAGGGAGTGGGAGGTGAGCGAGCAACGCGAGCGAACGGGAACGACCGTGGATCAAAAACCACTCGCTCGCGCCTACGGCGCTCGTTCGCGGCGGAACTGCTGGTGCCAGCCGCACGATCAACGAGACGATGTCTAATTCAGGAACTGATGATAGAAGTACAGTCCGGCTCCAATAATGAAAAGTCGCTTTCTGTAGTACGGCGAAACCACGAGATGACGAGCGATTCAGCTCCTGAATAACCTGTATTCGTGACGTAGCGGCTGTCTCTCGCCATAGTGCGTCCATCGTTAGCATGCCGTTCCGCCAGTCTACATGAGAGCGTAGGCAGTAGTGAAACGCGAAGCGACAAAAAGGGCAGCTCATTCCGACCACTCGATACCGAGTCCTTCGTGGACGACGAACTCCAGGGCGTTCACGAGGTAATGGGCGAGAACCACGACGAACAGGCTCCCGGTGAGGACAAAGGCCGCGGCGAGGACGAGTCCCAGCGAGCCGGTGACGACCACGCCGAGCGAGCCCTGCGCGCCGTGACCGAGCGCGAACGCGATCGAGGAGACGACCGCGAGTGCCCACGGCGAGACGGCGAACCCTGCGCTCAGCGCACCGATCAGTGCCGCCCGGAAGAGCAGTTCCTCGACGAACGCGATCGCCGGTAGGATCGCACAGAGAAGAAGCGCCCACCCGGCGACGGAGTCGGGCGCGAGGCTGGTCCGAAGCTCCTCGGGCGGCGAGAAGCCGAGCGCGTTCGCGCCCGCGGCCGCGAGTTCGTTGCCCGCGTACAACGCGACTCCCAGCCCGACGCCGAGCGCCAACGTCCCGAGCGTCGGGATATTCGGAACGCCGAGTGCCGCGAGCGGGATCTCCGTGTACCACGCGCCGAGCAGTACCAACCCGCCGAACACCCCCTGGGAGAACGCGACGTTGAGCAACAGCGCACCCGTCGACATCGAGTCGATCGGCGCACGAGCGCCGTCGCCCTCGACACGACCGTCACCGTCGTCGCGGTCCTCGCCGCCGCGACCGTCGTCGGTTCGGCGGTCTCCACTGACCGGCGAGCGTTCGTCCTCGTTCGACGGGTCGGATACGACGCCGTCAGAGCGCTCCGGGGACGCGACGCCGGAATCGGTCGCCTCTCGTGTCGAAGCGTCGGCGTCCGCCGCGATCGGGTTCCGCCCTCGCGCCGAAGCGGACTCGTCGGTATCGACGCCGACGTCGGAAGCGAGCCCTGCGTCGGTTTCGACGGTACTGGCGGTGCTGGTAGTATCGGCGTCAGTACCGTCGTTCATCATCACCTGTGATGCACGTGCGAGCGCGAGGAAGAGCGATACCGACAGAACGCTGAGGCCAGCGAAGGCGGCCCACCGAGCCACGTCTACTGCGGGCTCGGGCTACCGGGACTCTGACTGGTTCGCTGTCCGTCGAGCGCCGAGCCGGTGATCGACTTGAGGCGGTCAACCAGCGAGTCCTTCTCGGTCTCGCCGGCGAGCGCCACTTCGAGCACTTCCGAGATGTGGCTCACTGGAACGATATCGATCTGTTCTTCGTACTCGTCTTCGATCATCACGTCCTGTTCGTTCGCCGCCGGAATGATGACCGTATCGAGACCGGCTTTCGCCGCGGCCTCGATCTTGTGAGTCACGCCGCCGACGGGAAGCACGTCGCCACGAACCGATAGCGAGCCGGTCATCGCGAGGTTCTGATCGACCGCAACCCCTTCGAGCGCGCTAATGACGGCGGTTGCCACGGTGATCGACGCCGAATCGCCGTCGACGCCCTGCTGGCCGGCCTGGACGAACTGGATGTGGATGTCTCGTTCGGTGATGTCCATGTCCGAGAACTTCTTGATGATCGCGGAGACGTTCTGGACGGATTCTTCGGCCATCTCCTTGAGCTGACCGGTGGCGATCACGCCGCCCGGCCCCTGGCTGGGGGTGACTTCGGCCATGACCGGGAGCATGATCCCCGAGTCCTCGCCCATCACGGCGAGCCCGTTGACCCGACCCACGACGTCGCCGCCGGCGACGGTGAGTTCGTAGTCCTTGCGCCGTTCGATGTAGTTGTCCGCGAGCTGTTGCTCGATCGAGCGCGACCGGCGCTTGGCTCGGAGCACGTGATCGCGAGTGGTGAACTCGGTGTCCTCCGCCCGGGCGATGTCGCCGGCGACGCGAACGAGCCCACCCAGATCACGCATTTCGAGCGTCAGGTGGTCCTTGCGGCCCGAGCGACGCTGGGCTTCGAGCATGAACTCCTCGATCGCGTCGCGCGTGAAGGCTGGCAGTCGGCCGTCGTTCTCGACCTCTTGAGCGACGAACCGAGCGTACTTCCGGCGCATCTCGGGGGTGTCGTCGATGGTGTCGTCCATGTAGACTTCGTACCCATACCCCTTGATACGGCTCCGTAGTGCCGGGTGCATGTTCTCCATCGCGTCGAGGTTCCCCGCGGCTATCATGATGAAGTCCGTCGGAACGGGTTCGGTCTGGACCATCGCGCCCGACGACCGTTCGGACTGGCCGGTGATCGAGAACTCGCCTTCCTGGATCGCCGTCATCAGCTTCTGCTGGGAGCGAATATCCAAGGTATTGATCTCGTCGAGGAACAACACACCTTTGTTCGCCTGGTGGATCGCACCGGCCTCGACCCGGTCGTGACTCGGCGTCTCCATGCCGCCGGACTGGAACGGGTCGTGGCGAACGTCGCCGAGCAGTGCGCCGGCGTGCGCGCCGGTCGCGTCCTCGAAGGGCGCGGTCTGGGTCTCCGCGGAGTTCACCAGCAGGTTCGGGATCATCGCGTCGCTCGATCGGGAACCGTACCGGAACGCGAGGTAGATGACACCCGCCGCGAGCACACCTAAGAGGACTGCGCCCTCGATGAGGAGGGCATAGCCGATTACGATGGCGATGATGATCCACATCAAAAAGGAGCGCATCTGGTTGCGCTTCCGTGCCTCTTCTTTGTGAGCATCGATGATCTGTTCGCCCTTTCCGGCGGGCACCGTTCGGACCTTCGGTGCGTTGCCGTCGTCGGGGTTGTGATAGACCAGCACGTCCTGCATCTCCTCTTTGGGCAGGAGTTCGCTCATCGCCTTGGCGAGCATCGACTTGCCCGTCCCGGGCGTGCCGATCATCATTACGTGACGGCGCTGTTTGGCCGCCTTCTGGACGATATCCCGGGCGTGGTCCTGGCCGATCACCTGATCGACAAGGCGGTCCGGGACCTCGATGTCGTCGGTCGATTCGACTTCGAGTCCGCCGAGCAGGTCGTCTTCGTCCGTCTCGACGTCGAGGTCTCCGTTGGTCTCGACTCCGACGCCGGTTTCGACACTGTCGTCGAACCCCTCCTGCGAGCTACCGTCGTCGGTCCCATCCTCGGTGGGTTCCGGTTCCTCCGGTTCTTCCGGCCCTTCCGGCTCCTCCGTTTCCTCCGGGTCGGCCGCGGTTCCCGTCGAGGGAGCGTCGTCAGTATCTGTCTCTTTACTCATAACATAGGGCGTTCCGCTAAGTGAAGTGACGGACTATCCATTCATATACTTTCTCCCCTCCGTCGGCGGTTGCCACATTCAAAAATCGCCGGAGGGCGCTTCGATTGGTTCCCTGATACGATCGGAACGCGAGCTTCGAGAGCCGGTCGATGCGGTGACTACGGAAGCCGTTCTCCCGGGGGCGAACGACCGGCCAGTGAGGACGAATCGAAGCCGGACCGATTATAACAGTTCGTGAGTAGAGGGGCGTATGCGCCGTGGCTTTTACATCGGCCGCTTCCAGCCCTATCACGACGGCCACCACAGGATGGTCGAGCGGATCGCGGCGGACGTTGACGAGATCGTCCTCGGTATCGGCAGCGCCGACGTCTCCCATACGACCCACGACCCCTTCACGGCGGGCGAACGGATCACCATGATCACCCGCGCGCTCGCCGAACTCGATCTCGTGAGCTACGTCGTCCCCCTGGAGGACATCGACCGCAACGCCGTCTGGGTGAGCCACGTCGAAGCGATGTGTCCCGCCTTCGACGTCGCGTACTCGAACAACCCGCTCGTCATCGAACTGTTCGAAGAGCGTGGCGTCACGGTCGAACAGTCCCCGATGTTCCACCGCGAGGTCCTAGAGGGCACACAGATTAGAGAGCGAATGATCCGCGGCGATGACTGGCGCGAACTCGTCCCGCCGGCGGCCGTGACGGTCATCGAGGGTATCGATGGCGTTGCGCGCCTCCGAGCGCTCGACGGCTCGGACGTCAATGGCGCTACCGACGCCGAGGGGACTACCGACGGCGGCGTCGGTACGACCGATGACGACCTCGGCACGAACGGCGAGGAGGCCAGCCTCGTCGACGCGGCCGACGGCGGGGGAGACGACAACGGTGCGAACGGGGTCGGCCAGTGAGATCCGAACGGTGATCACTCTCAGCTCGGATTTCGGTTCGCCGTACCCCGCGGCGATGAAAGGTGTACTGTGCTCGCGCACCGACGCCCGGCTGGTCGACGTCGCTCACGACTTCCCCCGCCAGGACGTCGGAGCTGCCGCCTTCTGGTTGCGCGAGGTGCTCCCATACTTCCCGCCGGCGGTTCATCTCGCCGTGATCGATCCCGGCGTCGGGACCGACCGCGCGGCGCTCGTCGTCCGGGCGGGCGATCATGCACTCGTCGGCCCCGACAACGGCGTCCTCGTGCCCGTCGCCCGCGCGCTCGCCGCCAAGGACGGCGGGAGCGGAGGAAACGATGTGGATACCGAGGATGAAGAGATCACGAGCGGCGCGAGCGAGCCCGAACCGGCGGTGTTCACCTGGGAGGTCGACGACCCTGCGAGCCGGACGTTCCACGGACGCGACGTCTTCGCTCCGGCGGCCGGAGCAGTTCACGAGGCCGGCGTCGAGGACGTCGAAACGCTCGATCGGGTAACCCCGACGACCAAGCACGTCGATCTGACCTTCCCCGAACCCGCGGTGGACGAGGACGAGGCGACGGGGGAAGTGCTCGTCGTCGACGGGTTCGGAAACGTCGTCACGAACCTCCCGGGAGACCTCTTGGACGGCCGGTACGGCGAACAGGTAGAGTTGAACGGCGAGTCGATACCCGCTACACGGACGTACGCGGCGGTCGAACCCGGCGAGCGCGTCGTGACGGTCGGGAGCCACGGCAACGTCGAACTGGCGACGAACCAGGGCCGGGGAAACGAGGCGTTCGGCCTCGCGGTCGGCGATCGGGTTCGTCTCACGAGGTAGCCGAGACGTACGCGAAGTCAGGCGGAAGATCGGACCGAACTGGGGACTGGGGACTGTACCGGGATCGACGGCCGATCGCCGGCGACTCCTCGACGAACTGTTTCGAGGGTCGATCGAACACACGGACCGCCACGAAGCCGGTGTGAGTCAGCACGGATCGGCGATCGAACTATGACGCTGGGCCGAGGAGACGGGACGATGATCGTCACCGAAGCCGCCGACCGGTATCGCTTCGTCACCCAACCCGACCACGCCGCGCTTTCGGGACAGTTGGCTGCCCGGTGGCGCGGTGAGACGTTCGCCCGGCCCGACCCGTGGCACGCGACGTGTATTGCCGCTACCCATCACGACGCGGGCTGGGAGGAATACGACATGGCACCCCGGATCGGCGAGGATGGCGTCATCGACTTCATCAACGTGCCCGCCGAATCCTGGACGACCTTCTACGGGGACGGGGTCACGGCCGTCGCGGCGATCGACCGGTACGCCGGCCTGCTCGCCTCGATGCACGCCGCCGGTCTCAGACGGAGCGCCTACGGTACGCGGCCCGGCATCCCCGATCGGACTGACGACTCGCGTTTCGCCGAGTTCGTGGCCGAACAGGAGACCTTCCAGGAACGGGTCGCGGAGGAGCTGGCCGACGCCGAGCGCTACGGCGAGTACATAGACGAGAACGAGCAGGACTTCCTCACCGCGCTCCACGAAACGGGAAGTATCGCCGAAGCCACAGACTCGATTTCCGGACGAAGCCGATTGGGCGAGAGCTACCTGTTGCTACAGGCGTTCGATACGCTTTCTCTGTTCCTCTGTCGAAGCGTGTCGATCGATCCGACGAGTATCGAGTCGGTGCCGACAGGCGAGGGACAGACCGCCGATCTCGACGTCTCGCCGGTCGGGCCGGGAACCGTACGAGTGGAGCCGTATCCCTTCGAGAGCGCGCCGCTGTCGGTGTCGGCCGACACGCGGGTCGTTCCGGCGATCGAATCCGAAGCCGATCTCGTCGAAGCGTACTACGAGACCGAGCGCCGGCCGGTCGAATTCGTGCTCTGTGAGTGAAACGTATCGGTTGTCGAGTACGATACCTCGCGGTGACGGCTGGCGGACGATCGGTTAGCATGGCGCTTAACTAGTGCAGTCGCTCGGCCGGCATTAGCGCAATAAGAAGGGGTTCGAGCGGGTCGGTCGTCGCGTCAGTCCGCGGAGATGACGTCGTCGATCCGAGCGATCATCGTCGCGGCCTCGGTCGCCGACTCGATGGCTTCGCGTTTCACGGCGGCGGGGTCGAGCACGCCGTACTCCATCGGGTCGCCGACGGTGCCGGTCTGGCCCTCGGCGATGACGCCCGCACGGTCTTCCGAGTCGTGTTCCGAACGCAACTGGACGAGCCCGTCGATCGGGTCCATCCCGAGGTTCGACGCGAGCGTGCGCGGCAGGACGTCCACGGCGTCGGCGTACGCCTCGACGGCGAGTTGGCGGCGGCCCTCGATGCTCGCGGTCCGATCGCGGATGTGGCTCGCGATCGCGATCTCGGTCGCGCCCGCGCCGGGTACCCCCCCGCCGGTTTCGATCGAGGCGGTCACGACGTCGAGCGCGTCGTCGATCGCGCGTTCGAGTTCGTCGATGAGGTGCTCGGTCCCGCCGCGGACGAAGACGGTCACCGACTCGGCGGCGTCGCCGCCCTCGACGAACAGCAGGTCGTCCTCGCCGAAGCCCTCGACGCCGACGTTGTCGGCGTGGCCGAAGTCGTCGTCTCCTAAGTCTTCGAGCGAGCCGACCTTGCTCGCGCCGGTCGCGCGGGCGATGGCGGTCGCGTCGTCGTCGCTCACGCTCTCGAAGGCGAGGATGCCTTCCTCGGCGAGGTACGACGCCGCGCGGTCGGCAATGGAGTCGGTGACGATCGCGACGTCGACGCCGGCCTCGGAAAGGGTCTCGGCGTAGCTCGCGAGTTCGCCCTCCTCGGCGTCGATCGCGGCGTTGAGCTGGTCGATGTCCGCGATGTCGTACTCGGCGTCGACGTTCGCCTCCCGGATGTCGAACTCGACGTCGAAGACGCCGATCGTGGCGTCCTCGACGCTCGTCGGCATGTCCTCGCGGACGGGTTCCTCGTCGACGATGACGCCCTCGACGAGTTCGGTGGCAGTCGCGCTCGCGCCGACCTGCGTGCGAACGCGCACGTCGTTGCGCCGGATCCCGTCGTCGGCTTCGACGCTCCGGATGGCCTCGACGACCGTCTCGGCGAGGCGCTCGGGGGCAACCCCCCCGGTTCCTTTGCCGGTCATCGAGGTTTCGGCGACCTGCTCCAAGAGATCGTCGTCGACCTCGGCGTCGATCGCGGTCTCCTCGATCGCTTCGGTGGCGAGCCTGGAGGCCTCGTTGTACCCTTCGACGATCACCGTTGGGTGGACGTCGTCCTCGAGGAGGTCTTCGGCCTTCGCGAGCAGTTGCCCGGCGAGCACCGACGCCGTGGTCGTCCCGTCGCCGACTTCGGCCTCCTGGGTTTCGGCGACCTCGACGATCATCTGGGCGGCGGGGTGCTCGATGTCCATCTCCTGGAGAATGGTCGCCCCGTCGTTGGTGATGACTACGTCACCCGAATCGGAGACGAGCATCTTGTCCATGCCCTTCGGCCCCAGGGTGGTTCGAACCGACTCGGCGACGGCCTTGCCGGCTTCGATATTCGACGTCTGTGCGTCCTGACCGCGTGAGCGCTGGGAGTCGTCCGATAGAATGAACATCGGCTGATTTCCCATGCGCTGCTGTGGAGATCCTTGTGCCATGATCGGTCCTCACTACGTCGATGTTTGTGGTTCTATATAAAGTTTGCTAAGGACCGCTACGGACCCGTCGCGGTCGGGTCGAGCCGCTACCGGGAGTAACGCGACGCGAGGGGTTGTATTCGTCGCGGTTCGGTCGAAAAACATATGCCGTCGATCGCCGTAGCGGCGTTCGATGTTGGAGGGGCTCCTGCGCGGGCTTGCCGGACTCAACGCCTACTCGGACGCGCTCGCGTGGGTGGTGATCGCGGCCTTCTGTGCCGGTACGGCCCTCGAACGGGTCGGTCGATTCGACCGACGATGGGCACGGTACGTAAGCGCCGTAGCCTGGGTGTGTTTCGGCGTCTTCTGGCTCTCGCTCGTTCATTACTACGCGATCTTCGAGAAGAGCATCGTCGAGGGAGTTTTGAGCCTCGCTGCGGTGCCAGCGACGATCTACGTCGCCGTCCTGCTCGCTCGCGGTCGCGACTCGTTATTTGTACTCTCGCGGGCGATCGCGGCCATGGGACTCATATTTTTGCCCTTCGAGCTGATCGTCCCGCTCCAGCGAACGCTCATCGAGGTCGTCACCCGCCAAACCGAGGCCCTGCTTACCCTCGTCGGCTATCCCTCGGGCGGCGTCTACGATGTGGTCTCGGGAGCCGAATACGACAAAGCGCCCTACCGGAACACGTTCGTCTTCACCGCGGCGTCGGGCCACACGCTCACGTATACGATCCGGATTGCGTGTACCGGGATCGGCTCGATCGCCATCGTCGCCGGCCTGATCGCCGCGGTGACGGCACCGATCGAACGGAAACTCCAGGCGCTCGCCGTCTCAGTGCCCGTCATTTACCTCTTGAATCTCGTCCGGAACGTCTTCATCGCCGTGGCCTTCGGCACCCAGCGCCTGCACGTCTTCCCCGAGTTCGTCCTGGGGGTGTTTTCGAGCGAGGACCCCTATCTCGTCTCGTATCTCGTCGCCGACCGCGTCCTCAGCCAGAGCCTCTCGGTCGTCGCGCTGGTCGGGATCACCTGGCTCGTCGTGCGCCGACTCCCCGAAGTGCTCACGATCATCGAGGACGTCCTCTACGTCGCGACCCGCAACGAGTACGACCTCCGGGACGCCTTCGACGTCGACCCCCCGGATCCCACGGACCGCGGCACGAACGCCGACTGAACGCAAACGCTGACCGACCACCGGGAACTGAAACCGCCGACCGAGGGACGTGCCGGCGGTCTCAGCGAACTCGATACGAGCCGATCAGGTCCTCGGGCGCGCCCGCCAACGCCTCCAGGGCATCGGCTTCTACGTGGTGGAGATCGCCGGGAACCACGAGCAGGTGTAGCGGGTCGCCGAAGTCGGTGGTCGAGAGAACCGAGAGCCGATCGGCGCGCACGGTCGGGGCCGGGCTCCCGGCGCGTGCGATCGCGACGGCGAGCGTCTCCTCGCCGGCATCGAAACGTTCGTCCTCGCCGAACGCGCTGGCGAGGCGGCGAGCGGCGTCGTCAGCACCCATGTACGCCTCGCGCTCGGCTTCGATGTCGAGATAACAGAGCGTGTGCAGGCCGCGCTCGTGGTTCTCCGATACCGTTGTAAGGACGCTCTCGGGAACGCCGCCGCTACCGTACGCGAACGGAAGCGTCGTCGCCTTCCCGAAGCGGTAGTTCTGAAGACCAGTGAGCGAACTCGCGGCGGTTTGGGCGGTCGTTCCGTGGACGACTCGTGTATCGATTTCCCGTTCGGTCGCTCGGAGCCGGAGATCGACGTGGGTCGTTGCGATCATCGGGTCGCCCGCGACGAGAACGGCGACACTACTGTCGCGAGCGGCGTCGAAAAGCGGCTCGGGGTCGCGTTCGATGCCGACTCGATCGCGGACCTCGATGTCGACGTCGTGGAACGCTTCGAGATCCGAGGTAGTGGCTCCGGCAAGCTTGCTGGTGTAGAACTCCGCGAAGACACGGTCGGCGTCGGCGAGCGCGTCGCGGCCCTCGATCGTGATCGAACGCTCGTCGTACAAACCGAGCCCGACGAAGGTGAGCATGGCTTCGCTGAGCGGCCTTAGGGTATAACCCGCTCGCCGTTCGCGCGCTGTTTTCGTCGTCGCTTGTCGGTCCGCCGAAGCACGGCGACCGAGACAGGACTCTCGGCTACTCGTCTTGATTACTGTAGATCTGCTCGTAGCTGTGTGAGTACACCTCGATCAGGTTGCCGTAGGGATCCTCACAGTAGACGAGGCGGTACTCCTGGTCGGGAAACAGATGCCATACCTCGGAGGTCTGTTCGCCGCCGGCTTCTGCGATTCGCTCGGCGAGTCCCTGGACGTCGGGATCGACGACACAGATGTGGAACGGACCGGACCTCGTCGGCTCCGGTTCGGCGTTTTCACTGGTAGTATCGAACTCGAAGAACTCGACGCCGACTCCATTGCCCGTGGTGGTATGGGCGATCCGTGCCGATTCGTAGTCGTAATCGGCGAGAACGTCGTCGAGCAGTTCGCCGATGTGGTCCTCGCCGCGAGTCACGTCCATCGGCCCCATGAGGAACTCGAATCCCAGTACGTCGGTATACCAGTCGAGCGCCGCCTCGATGTCGGGCACGGTGATCCCGACGTGAGCGAAACTACGAGGGTGTAACTGTTCGGACATCGATCGTTCTCGGCCCGGCGATCGATTGACACTTGTGCCTGAGCCTGCGCGTGTGGCTTCTCCGTCCATCCCGCGAGAGGGTCAAACACCGATGACGCCGATGACGACAACCGACGCTGATGATGCCGAAGATGCCGAAAGCGTCGATCTGAACCGGAGTCGAAACCCGTGGGACTTACGCTCGACGGCCGCCGAGCCGACGTATGGCCACGGTGGCGTGCGTGCGCGCTCCCCGCGAGCGCGGCGAGGACGCGCGGGTGGACCTCGACGAGCGTGGCCTCTTCGATCACGGCCACGAGATCGCCGTCGAGGACGGGTGGGTGTACGTTCCGGTCACCGACCCCGAGGCGGTACCCGCGGAGTACGAGATCGTCGAACGCCACGTCGCCACACGACGGACCCAGCGGACGCCGGCCGATATCTTAGGCTTCGCCCCTACTTACGAACGCCTCGGCGACGTCGTGTTGCTTACCGAAGACGACCCCGAACGCGCTCAGCAGGTCGCCGACGCCGTGATGACCTCCGACCTCCCGGTGAGGGCGGTTCTCCGGCGTGCCTCGAAGGTCAGCGGTGAGCATCGAACTCGCGAGTGGGAACTACTGGCCGGCGAGGGTACCGAGACGACCTACCGCGAGTACGGCTGTGAGTACCGCCTCGACGTGCGCGAGGTGTACTTCTCGCCGCGGCTTGCGACCGATCGCCATCTCGTCGCCGAGAACGTGATCGACGGCGAGCGGGCGATCGATATGTTCGCGGGGGTCGGCCCGTTCGCCATCCCCTTCGCGAAACGCGGTGCCGAAGTAGCGGGGATCGACCTCAACCCGGCGGCTGTCTCGTATCTCCGCGAGAACGCCCGCCGGAACGGTGTCGAAGACCGCGTGACGGCCATCGAAGGCGACGTCCGCGATGTGGTGAGCGAGTTCGAGAACGAAGCCGACCGGCTCGTCATGAACCTGCCCCACAGCGCCGCGGACTTTCTCGATACGGCAGTGCGGCTCGCCGACGCGGAGTGTGTGATCCATTACTACGACATCCAGCACGAATCGGACCCGTTCGGGCCGGGCAAGCGGGCGATCGAAGCGGCCGCAGGGCGGACGGGGTACGACACGACGATCGAAACCCGGCGTCGGGTCCGGTCGTACGCGCCACACGAACTGAACGTTCGCATCGACGCACGCCTCCGGCGCGGGTAGCGAGCGGGCGGACGGGAGACGATCGGTGGCCCTGGTCGATCCCGATGGCTTCCGTCCGACCGTCCGAAGTACGATTCAGCAGCGTTCGCAACGCTTATTCCGATCGTTCACGGACGTACTGACGCCCGTCAGCGCGTGGCGCACTCTCCGGGTCCGGTCGACGATGGTCGGAACCGGAGTACTGCGCCGGTGTAGCTCAGACTGGCAGAGCGAATCCTTCGTAAGGATTAGGTCGAGGGTTCGAATCCCTCCACCGGCTCTGTAATCCTTGGAAGCGACGCCCCGAGAGCTATCGAACGCCGCCGTCTCCGTTGCTACCGCGTGTTGCTGTTGTGTGTTGGCGTTCGATGGACTTTAGGACCGTTTAGAATCGGTTGCCGACGACTCCGGGATGTCGTCGAACCGATTGGCGAAATCGAGATCGAACCCGAACCGGCTTCGATCGTCGGTTTCGAATCGGTCGAGCGTCGGCGAGTAGGTTCGGACCCGGATCCGATCCGCTTCGTCCACACCACCGTCCTGAACGAACTCGATCGTCCGGAGCCACCCGTTCCCGCCGTTCGGGTAGTCCTGGTAACACGCGAGCATCTCGTAGACGTCGAGGTCGGCGTCGTTCTGTGAGACCTGTGCCCACTCGCCGTCGGCTCTGAACGAATGCCCGTTGAGAACCATGAACACCTGCGGGTTCGGCGCGACGAGATCCGAGAATATCTCCTGACCGGAGTTGGCGTCGTGATCCCTCGGCGAGTGTCCCTCCCGATCGGGTCGATCCCAGAGGTGGGTGTGAGTAGTGATGATCGTCGGCGTGGTCGGGTTGGCGTCGAGCACGTCCTGTGCCCAGCCCATCGTCGTGTCCGAGTCCGAGGCGCTTCCGGGGACGGCCCATTCCAGCGAGAGGTGGACGAACTCGTAGCCACCGGCATCGAAGCGTTGGTAGCGCCCGCGATCGTCCGGTGCCGTGCCGCCGAACCAGTCGTAGTCCTCGTACCGCGACTCGCCGAAGTACGTTCGGTAGTTCTCTGTCGACGACTCGCGGTCGCCGGTAACGGCGAAGTCGTGGTTGCCGAGCAGGGCACTATAGGGAACCTCGCCGTCTAAGGTGTTCATGACGTCGCTCATGCGCTCCCATTCGGTGACGCTATCGCCGTTCTCGACGATATCCCCCTCGTGGGTGGCGAACACCACGTTCATCACGTTCTTCTGGGCGGCGATCCAGTCGGTCTGGTCCTGCGCGTAGGAGACGAGCGACGAACTTTCGGCGTACTTCTGGGTGTCCGGTATGGCGACGACCGTCCAGCGAGACGGGATCGTCCCGTTTAATTGCCGAGCGCCGACGCGCCGGGCCGACGACCCGAGCGCGAACGCACCGCCTACCCACCCGCTCGCCTTCAGGACGCTCCGGCGGGACACGTATTCGGTAGTAGATGTTCCGTCCCGGTTCATTACCTCGACCCTCTGTCTCCTAATAGATCGGAGTCAGTATACTATATAAAAGCTGGGTGTATGAGTCACATGTAGAGGTCGATAGCGACCCATACGTCGGTTTCGAGGGCGAGATGTCCTCCCGATCTCATCACTGAATATACACTTTAGAGCGGTTTCGACACGGGGGAGGGACGGCCTCGTTTCGGACTACGGTGAGTTGATTTCGGCCCGATCGACATCACGGCCGTTGTCCACCACAACACCGACGGGGCTTCCCGACGAACGCCGATCATGCCGGCAGAACGCGATGGGGTACGACAAGCGTGGGACGCCGTGAGCGAAGCCTACGCGGCGAACCGACGGGCCGACGGACCGGACGCCGACCTCATCGACGAACTGGTGGCCGACCTTCCGGCGGAGGCGACCGTTCTCGATGTCGGCTGCGGCGACGGAAAGCGAACCCTCTCGAACCTCGTCGGCGAGGCGAACGCGATCGGCCTCGATTTCTCGCGGGAGGGACTCGAACTGGCGCGTGTAAACGTTCCGGGAGCGCGACTCATCCAGGCGGACATGACGTCGATCCCACTACAAGAGGGAACGGTCGAGGCGATAACGGCCTACCATTCGGTCTTTCACGTCCCGCGCGCCGAGCACCCGGCGGCCTACCGGGAGTTCGAGCGGGTACTGCGACCTGGCGGCGTTTTGCTGATGACCATCGGAACGTCGCGCCACGAGGGCACTCGATCGAACTGGCTCGACAGCGGGCACTCGATGTTCTGGAGCACGCCGGGGAGAGCGGAAACTTACGCACAACTGCGCGACGCCGGGTTCGGGATCAGGACGGAGCGCACCGTCGACGATCCGCTCGGGAGCGAGGCGACCTTCGTCTTCGCCGAGACGAACTCTTGACTACGGGAACGAAAACCGGGGTCCGACCGATCGATCGGACGACCGATAATGAAACGGGACTTCACTGTTCGTCGCGTCGCGGAGGAGAACGCCGAAACGACTGTCGGGATCAGTGTGGATGGTCGTGACCGTCGCCGTGCGCGTGATCACGTTCGCCGTCGACCCACTCCTCGGCGGTTCGCTCGCCTTCGGCGAACTCCCGTGCTCGGGCGGCGACCTCCTCGGCTGAGAGGACGTCCGCGTCGATCAGGAGTCGGGAGAGCGCCGTGAGCCACTGTTCGTAATAGATCGCCTCCGTGGCCTCGATCCCGGTCGCGGCTCGGGTTCCGGTCTCACCGCCAGTATCGACGTCAGTGAAAGTGCCTTCGGGATCGGATCGCTCCACTTCGGCGGCCAGTCGGTCCTGAAACGCGTCCCAGGAGAGATCGCTCTCGTCGGTCATCGCTACGGCGACCGCGAAAGCTCGGGCCTGCCACGGGGCGTCGAAGGTTCCTTTGACCTCGGCGAGACCGTCGGGTTCGCCCGAGTCGGCGTCGTTCCGGTCGACTCGCGAGTCGTCTCCGGCCATCTCACTCACCGAGTCGGGCAACCCCGATCATCGCGTCCCGCGTCACCAGCTCCACGAGGTCGTCCTCGCTTAGGTTCTCGGTTCCCGGCGGGCGCTGTGGAAGCACCATATACCGCAGTTCCGACGTGCTGTCGTGGACGTGGATCTCGATCCCGTCGTCGAGATCGAGGTCGAACTCCTCGCGGAGCAGTTCCCGCGGATCCTTCACCGCCCGCGAGCGGTAGGCCGGCGTCTTGTACCACGTCGGCGGCAGCCCGAGCACCGCCCATGGGTAACACGAACAGAGCGTACAGACCACCAGGTGGTGGTCAGTCGGGGTGTTTTCGAGGACTTCGATCGCCATCGTGTCCTCGTTGACTTCGACCCCGAGTTCGGCGATCGCACCCAGCGCGTCGTCGAGCAGACGATTCCTGTACTCGGGGTCGGTCCACGCGCGGGCGACGACGCGGGCCCCGTTGAGCGGGCCGATCTCGTCCTCGTACGTAGAGACGATCCGATCGACGGCGTCGGAGGAGAGCAACTCCTTTTCGATGAGTAGCGACTGAAGCGCCCGCGCTCGTGACTCGGGATCGAATCGGCGAGCGTGGTCGTCGACGTCTATTGTAGAACTTCCCTCGCTCATGACTCCTACTCCGAGGCCAGTCACCTATCGTTGTCGGCATCGGCGTCGGCGTCGATACCGACACCGGTATCGGTCCAGCACTGTCGTCGCCGGCGTCGGTTCCGTCGCCCTCGTCGATCCCGCCGGATCAGTTAGGCTCGTCGATGGGCGTCGGCGCGCTCGAAGTCGTCGGTGTCCCCGACGTCCTCGGCGTCGTCGTCCGGCGTGTCGCTCGACTCGGCGGTCGCGGGAGCGAGATAGGACTCCCAGAGATCGAGCGTCACCGTCACGTTCGGATCGCCCGCCTCGCCCCAGAGTTCCTGCGCCGTGAACGCGACCTCGTAGAGCGGTTCGGTAACCGGATCACCATGTGCGTTCGCGTCCGGGAGAACGGGCGCGCCGCGGTGGGCTTCGACGGTGCCGCGGGCCCGACGGACGTAGCGCGGACAGCGCGTATGGCCCTCCGGGTAGTGGTTGCGAACCCGGACCGTCTCGCCGGCCTCGAAGCGCGGGTCCCGAACCGTACCCTCGCCTCCGTAGGCGTCGGCGACGCCCGCCGCGAGTTCGTCAACCAGGCCGGGTTCGGTACGTTCGGGGAGGGTTCCTTCGCCGGTATCGAACGCCTCGGTTCGGGCCTGAAAGTCCTCGAAATCGATGGTGTCAGTTTCGAGCAGTAATCGCGAGAGCCCCGTTACCCACCGATCGTAGTAGCTCGCCGCCAGATACCGATCGGGGTCCATCCGTTCGATGCTATGACGGAACTCGTCGATGTTTGCGATTCCGTTCCCGAGGGTCGCTACGAACAGGCTGTATGTGACCTCTTCCCACTGCTCGTGAAAGGGATCGTACTCGTCGTCCGTAGAGCCGTCGCCGTCGTTGATGCCACTGTCGCCGTCGGTGTCACTATCGTTGTCGGTGTCGCTGTTGTCGCCGTCGTCCCGACCGATGGAAAGCGAACCGAACCCGTCCATCCCGCCGACATCGTGGATCCCGTCCATGCAGTAGGACTCGGCGACGGGACACATAAACCGGCGGGACGAGTGCTCGTCGGCTCCGGGACGGGAACGCCGGAAGTGCGAGTGCGTCCCGCCGACGGAACGCCAGGCCAGGACGGAATCGGAGCAGGAGAGTCGAATATAAGTCCGTGGTGGACGTGGCAGTGATATGAAGATCTACACCAAGCGCGGCGACACCGGAGAGACCGATCTCAGAAGCGCCGATCGGGTCTCGAAGGCCAGCCCGCGGATCGAAGCCTACGGAACCGCCGACGAGGTGAACGCGCTCGTAGGCCGGGTCCGCCCGACGGGCTACGACGACGTGGACGACCGACTGCGCGAGATCCAGAACCACCTCCACGTGGTCCAGGCCGACCTCGCGAACCCCGACCCCGATCCCGACGACCCGCAGACCGAAGCCGAACACGCCGAACGATTGGAGGACTGGATGGATGCCTACGACGAGGAGTTAGACCCCCTCCAGTCGTTCATCCTCCCGGGCGGGGGGACGGCGGGCGCGCGCTTACATCACGCGCGGGCCGTTTGTCGGCGCGCCGAACGCCGGACGGTTACGCTCGCGGAGGAAGAAGCGGTCAACGAACACGTCGTTACCTACCTCAATCGGCTCTCCGACGCGCTGTTCGTCCTCGCGCGCGTGGTCAATGAGCGAGAGGGCGTGTCTGAGGAGAACCCGACGTACTGATCGGAAGCAAGGCGTTAGTGAGACAAGTGAAGGAAACCGTTAAGTCGAGTCACCGGGAATCTCGGTTATTGGGTCGGTGATCTAGTCCGGTTATGATACCTCCTTCACA
>PXQR01000145.1 GCA_003021235.1 Halobacteriales archaeon QH_6_64_20
GTCATCCCCTGTATCGACGTCGACCTCGACGACGAGGGTGACCCTGCGGTATACACCGGCGTCAACTTCGAGAACTTGGAGTACACCGGCGACCCCGTGGAGATGGCGAAAGCTTACAACGAGGCGGGTGCCGACGAGTTCGTCTTCCTCGACATCACCGCGTCGGCCGACGGACGGGAAACGATGCTCGATACCGTCTCTGCGGTCGCCGACGAGGTGTTCATCCCGCTCACCGTCGGCGGAGGCATCCGAACCCGGGAGGACATCAAAGAAACCCTGCGAGCGGGGGCCGATAAGGTCTCGATCAACACCGCTGCGCTTTCCCGCCCCGAACTGATCGCAGAGGGCGCGGCGAGCTTCGGGAGCCAGTGTATGGTGATTTCAGTGGACGCCCGCCGCCGGTACGATGACGACGGCGAGTACTACGCCGAGATAGACGGCGAGTCCTGTTGGTTCGAGTGCACCGTGAAAGGCGGCCGGGAAGGCACTGGAACCGACGTCGTCTCGTGGGCGAGAGAGGCCCAGTCCCGTGGTGCCGGCGAGTTGTTCGTCAACTCGATCGACGCCGACGGCACCGGGGACGGCTACGACGTTCCGCTCACGAAGGCGGTCTGTGAGAACGTCTCGACCCCGGTTATCGCTTCGTCGGGCTGTGGCGGTCCCGAAGACATGGAAGAAGCGTTCGTCGATGCCGGAGCGGACGCCGCGCTCGCCGCCTCGATCTTTCACTTCGGGGAACACTCGATCGAGGAGATCAAGACCTACCTCGCCGAGCGGAACGTGCCGGTTCGACTATAACTACGAGAGCGGTGGTCCGCGTTTGCTTTGCCGATTCGGTCCCGTCCGCTTGCTATCCGAGTTCTACGCCGCGGCAGCGGTTTCGAAGGCGTTCCTGAGGTTCGTCGTCTTCTCGGTGATGGCACCGGCGGCGTCTTCGAGGGCGTCTAAGGTATCGACACCTTCCTCGGTTTTGATCGTGAGGATCGGTTCGGTCTGGCCGCCCGACTGCTCGGGGTTCATGTCGTAGGTCGCCGCGGTGACATCCTCAGTCTCCAGTAAGGATTCTTTCAGCACGTTCATGAAGGTGTGGTTCTCGCCGGCGATCTCGATCGAGAGTTCGTTGTCCTGACGTTCGGTGACCCGGAGTTCCATACTCTCAGTTCACCATCTCGGCGTTTCAGCGTTTCGTATCTCGACTCTTCGAAACACACCGGTCCAGTAGCCGTTTCCGGGGGCGATGTCGGCCCTGAAGTGAGGTTTACTTCGATCCGATCCCCTCGGTCCCTTCTCGGTTTAGCCTCGCTCCCTCGGCACGTTCGTTCCGTTCGTCGAGGCGTTCTTCGTGATCTTCGACGGCGTCTTCGCGTGCTTGGTTGTCGCCTGCCTCGCGACCCGAGAGTTCCTCCAGGCGGTGTTCTCTCCCGTAGACGATGAGCGCATCACCCGGTCGTATCTCGGCGTCCGGTCTGGGAGCTCCGAGATACGACCCATCGGAGCGCTCGATTCCCAACACGAGTACGCCCTCTGCGGCGAGATCTAGTTCTCCGAGCGGACCGTCAGCGATCCAGTCTCCCGCTTCGGCGTCGATCTCGGAAACGCGGTACTCGTCACGGAGTCCGAGTGACTGTAATCCCGAATTTCAAGGCTCGTGGTTCGATCGAGAGATCGTTCGATAACGGGCATGGTCAGCCTGTTCAAAAGCGGCTATGTGCGAACAGGGCGATCGCGCCAGCGCCGACGAGAACGTAGACGAGCGTGATCGAGTTCCCCTCGCTACCTGCGAACGAGCCGATGAGTGGCGCGAGAGCGCCCAACAGGCTCAGGCTTCCCCGATCCGGGTGAACAGTATCGCGAGCGCAAACACGAACGAGAGCGCGAGAACGGAATAGACGGCGATCATCGACGGCGTATCGGGAGCACTCGGTTATCAGTGTCTCGTTGGCCGTGGCGATCGACACCAGTAGCGAAACACCGAGCGACACTTACGGAACCGGTACACGATCGTCGTCGACGCAGCGGCACGGTGCCCGGTAGTCCTCAAGGGAGGCTCGGGCTCGACTTACCGGTTCTCCTTCGGTCTTCGGAGAGAAGCGTCACGAACGCCAGTACGCGCCGGTGAGGAGAACGAGCACGGGGATGATTTCGAGACGACCGAGCCACATCAGCCCTACCATCAACAGCTTCGAGAGCGGCGGCAGCGAGAGGTAACTGCCCATCGGGCCGACGACGCCGAAGCCCGGCCCGACGTTCCCGAGCGTCGCGGCGATCGCGCTCATCGCCCCGAAGACGCCGAGGGGAGTGCCCGCGACCTGCGTGTCGACGAGGACAACGCCCGTGGCGACGAAGAAGGCCACGAAGTAGATGAGCGTGAAAGCGAAGATGCCTTCGATGCCCCGTTCGTCGACCGGCCTGCCGCCGAGGCGAACGGGTCTGATCGCCTCGGGATGCACGGTCCTGAAGAGTTCGCGCCGGAGCGTCTTTACGATCACCACCCAGCGGACGATCTTCACCGCGCCGCCGGTCGATCCTGCCGATCCGCCGATGAACATCACGAACAACAACAGATAGCGGGCGGGTTCGCTCCAGGCGGTGAAATCGAGGCTCGCGTAGCCGGTCGTCGTCACGATCGAGACCACCTGGAACGTCCCGTGGCGAAGCGCGGGTTCGAGCGCCCCGGTGACCCGCCCGACGTTCTCGACGTCGGTGAGCCCCGGGTCGGTGAACAGAAGCACCGTCGCGAGCGCAGACAGCACGGCGAGCACGCCGGCGTACGCGCGGAACTCGCTGTCCCCCCGGAAGGCCCCCTCCGGGCCGAGGACACCCTCGTCGCCGAAGAGGCCTCCTTCGCCGAGGACGCTTCCTTCGCCGTGGGTGGCTCCCCAGATCAGCGCGAAGTTCGTCCCGGCGACGATCATGAAGGGGATGATCACCCACTGGACGATCGGCGCGAACGCCTCGATACTCCTCGCTTCGGGCGAGAATCCCCCGGTCGGCATCGTCGTGAGCGGATGGGAAATCGCGTTGAAAAGCGTCATGTTCGGCGCTAACCCTACGAGATGCAGGCCGTACAAGAGGACGAATTCGAGCACGGTAAACCCGATGTACGCGATCCACAGTGCCCGTGCGGTCTCCGCGATCCGGGGAGTGAGCTTCTGGATCCCCGGTCCGGGGGCTTCGGCGTCCATGAGCTGGGTACCGCCCACGGCGAGTTCGGGGAGGATCGCGACCGCGAGAACGACGATCCCCATGCCGCCGAGCCACTGGATCTCCTGGCGCCAGAGCATGATCGCCCGCGAGTGGGTGTCGAGCGAGATCGAGCCCATCACGGTCGCCCCGGTGGTCGTAAACCCGCTCATCGACTCGAACAGCGCGTTCAGCGGCTGGGAGATCGTGCCGGTACCGGCGAGCACAAACGGTACGGCCCCGAGGGAGGCGGCGGCGAGCCAGGTGAGCGCCACCGTGAGCAACGCCTCGCGCGGGTCGAGATCGGGGTCGGGATCGAGGCGTTCGAGCGCCGTCCCCGCGAGCACGGCGACGAGCGCCGTCACCGCGAAGGCGAGCACCCCAACCCAATCGCCGTCGTACAGTCCGAGCGCGAGCGGCGGTACCAGTGCGGCCGCGAGGTATTTGACGATGGTTCCTAGCAAGCTCAGGCTCGTGCGCCACTCGACGCGTAGATCGAGATCGACGTCGAGGAAACCGGAATCGAACCCGCGCCCGCCGCCATCACTCATCGGCGTTGATCGATCCGGTTCGTCCGGTCCGTTCGGTCCATCCGATCGGTCGATTCGAGTCGTCCGACCGCTTCGAGCCGTTCGGTCGATCGGGGTAGCTCCCCGCACGATGCGCTCGCCGTCCTCATAGGTCGCTCGCTGCCTCGATGGCGTCGCGGTGAGCGAAGACCACGACGTGATCGCCCGGTTCGATCACGGTATCGCCCCGTGGAGTGATCTGTTCGCCCGCCCGGGTTATCGCCCCGATGACGAGCCCTGCCGGGAGATCGGGTATCGACTGGTCGATCCGGCGGCCGGCGAGCGAACTCTCCGCG
This sequence comes from Halobacteriales archaeon QH_6_64_20, assembly GCA_003021235.1. Taxonomy (GTDB): domain Archaea; phylum Halobacteriota; class Halobacteria; order Halobacteriales; family Halococcaceae; genus PXQR01. The sequence continues at coordinate 4,049 of PXQR01000145.1, forward strand.
TCGATCTCGATCTCCAGGACCTCGGCGCGGTCGTGTTCGATCATTGCGACGTTTTCGGCGTGTTGTTCGTCGGTGAATCGGGCGATCTCCTCGGCGGTCGCCTCCCGGGGATTGACCGCGACGTCTACCCCTACTTGTTCGAAGATATCGACATAACTGCCCTTCTCGACGACCGCGATCGTTCGATCGGCTCCGCGACGGTCGGCGAGCAACGAGGCGAAGAGGTTCTTCTCGTCGCTTTCGAGCGCGGCGACGACGGCGTCGGCCTCGCCGACGTGTTCCCGACGAAGGAACTCCCGATCCGTACCGTCGTGTCGCAAGACCGTCGTCCTCGCCAACTCCTCGGCGAGTTCCCGGGCACGCTCGTCGTTCGCCTCGATCAACCGTGGCCGAAAGCCCGCGTCTTCCAATAGGCGGGCAACGAGCGCGCCGACGGCACTGCCGCCGACGATCACGATGTCGCCGATCGCCTCCTCGCCGGGGGCGAGCGCGCTCGCAAAGTCGCGGACGCTCTCCGGACTGCCGATCACCACCGGATCGTCGCCGGCCTCGATGACGGTCTCGCCGCGCGGGGCGAGTACCTCCTCACCGCGAAGCACTGCAGCGAAGGTGAGCCGCTCGTAGCGATCGGCCTCGGCGATCGTGTCGCCGACGATCGGACTATCCGTGGTGACTTCGAGCTGGGCCATCCGCACGCGGTCGTTCGCGAACGAATCGACGTCGTGGGCAGCTGGTAGACCGATCACCCGGGCGATGGACTCCGCGGCCAACAGGTCGGTGCCGACCATGAAGTCGACGCCGAGGGCACCTTCAGCCTGGTTCCAGGTGTCTATGTACCGCGTCCGTCTGACACGGGCGATCGTAAAGCCACCTTCCACGGCTTTCGCGGTACCGCAGATCACGATATTGGCCTCGTCGTCGTCGGTGCTGGCGATCACGATATCGGCCGTTTCGACCCCTGCCTCCCGGAGCGTTTCGAGCGAGGTGCCATCACCCCGCAGCGCGAGGACGTCTTCGCCGTAGGTCAGCGCTTCGACCCGATCGCGATCCCGGTCGATAACGGTGACGTCGTGCGCGTCGGCGAGGCTCTCGGCGATGTTCGAACCGACCTCGCCCGCGCCGACGACGATCACCTCCATGTGCGTGTCCCCCCGACGACGACCGTGGCTTCGGCTCGCGGTTCGACGTCGGCTTCGGCCGTGGGGACGGTCGCGTTCGCGTCCGGGATCACGTCCCTTCGTTGTCGAGGACGGATTTATCGGCTACGGTATGCGTTTCGACGCGCTCTCGATCGAACGTCTCGACCCGCTCGCGTCGGCTCGATTGAGCCGCGTCGAACCGGCCGGACCCGGATAGCTTCGATCGAAAGTCTCGGGGTGGACTTCGTGGGTGATCGCACTGATCGCGCTCACAATAGTGGTGGCTGGTAAGTTCGTTCGCGACCGTGTGCTCGCGCTTGATCCGGTCGGGGCCCCTCGGGGCGTTCATCGCTACCTTCGCCCTCGTCCTCGGGGCAGGGACCAGCCCTCTTGCCCGAGAAATCACTCCGGATGGCCGTCAGCCCGCGACCGGCGGCGAGCGAGCGCTGAGCGAAAGAGCAGGGAGAGGGGAAATCGCGAGGACTGCTTCCGATTCTTTGCATCCCGTTGTGGTATGCAAAAGAAAGCAAAAGATACAAGTAATCACCGACCTAATGCCCGTCAACAGTTGATTGACGGAGCGACTAGGAGGGCGGAGTGAACGTAAGGATAGTCGGTGTCGTCTCGGGGCTACAAAAGAGTCCGCTATCAACGACTGAGGCACAGATCGCCGCCACCGCCGCGGTGGCGCTCGCTATCGTTATCAGTATATGGATCTTAGCACGGGTAGCGGACGCCGCCCGGACCCGATACGGTCAGACGCCCGCGGAAGCGATCAAGACAACGGGGCTGATCGGGGCAATCCTGCTTTCGATCCTGGCACTGACTTTTATTTGGCAGGTGCCCTACGTGCTCGATTTCCTCTTTGGCCTCCTCACGGTCGATCGCTGGACTGCGATTAAGCAACTGATCACGATCGCCACGTTCGCGGTCGCGTATCTGGGCTCTCGGATAATCAACCGATCGATCGACACGCTCGAAGACAACGATGCGATTACCGAACACCAGAGTTCCATCGCCTATCACGTCGTCGATGTCGGAGCCATCGCACTCGCCAGTGCCATTGCGCTGGCGCTCTGGGGAGTCGACCTCGGACGCATCTTCATCGGTGCCGGGGCGATCACTGCGGTCATGGCTTTCGCCGCGCGCTCAACGTTCGCCGCGGTGATCGGGGGGTTTATGCTGTTGCTCGCCCGCCCGTTCCGAGTCGGCGACTGGGTCACCATTAACGACCGAACCGGGATCGTCACCGACGTGACAATATTCAACACGAAACTGCGAACCGCCGGAGACGAACACGTCCTAATACCGAACGACACGATCACCGAAGAGCAGTACGCGAACCTCTCGGAGAACGACCAGATCAGAGTCACCGCCGAGGTCGGCGTCGATTACGACAGCGATTTAGACGCCGTCAAGTCGGTACTCGAAGAGACTGCCAAGGGTATCGAGATGGTGAAAGAATCCCCAGCGCCTCACGTCGTCGCCACGGCCTTTGGCGACTCCGCGATCGTCTTCGAGACGCGGGTGTGGATCGCTCGGCCAAGCATGCGCCGGAT
>PXQR01000146.1:0-35447 GCA_003021235.1 Halobacteriales archaeon QH_6_64_20
CTGTATAACCTCTCGCCGCAACCGGTGCGGCCGACCCTCGATAGCGGCGAGACGATCGATCTCGAACCGGAAAGTGCGGAGTTCTTCGGCGAATCCTTCCAGGCCGAAGGCGTCTCCGAGGACGCGACACACCGGCTGGTGACCGACGGCGAGGACGACCCGTTGTTGATCGCCCGGGAGTCAGCCGACGGCTGGGACGTGCTCGGGGAGGTCACGGCTGTCGAAGCCATTGAATGAGCTGAATGTGGTCTTCTCCAACGTGAATTGCGGTCATCTTGATACAGTGCCAGTGATTTCGGGCGGCAATACTGAGCTATTCTGAATGATTTCCCCAGTGCTTTTTATATCGATTAAACGAGTAGCCGCGCTACTACTGGTGCATGGTCACTGACATCGAGGCCATTGACTGACGTCCCTCTACCGTTCAAGATCTCACAAGATTGTACGCCGAACTGGTTCGAGACGAGGATATGATCTAATCGTTTCTGCGGAGGTGTTGCATTGTGAACTATGTGTGTAAAGTCCGTATCACTTGACTCGTGTCGGCTCCCTTCGGCAGCCCAATAAGCGTCCCTCATGTCCCATCCGCCCACATTCGAATCGAAGATCCGAGCCTCGGCTAATCGCCACCGTTGGTCGAACCTGAACTCGTTCATTTCGCTGGTCGGATTCCGAAGATAGTATGGATCACCATAGAACGGGTGGTTCGTGTACTGCCCTGCGTTCTCACCGTGTGGAACGATATCTCCATCTGCCGTTTCAGATTGCGGTGCGTTGAAGTCACCACCTAGAAGGACAGGAATGTCCGTACTTGCTGTCTGTATGATGGACCCGCGCGTATACGGTTTCGAGCATATTGGTTTTCTCCTCGCCCCAGTTAGCTCCATTGATAATACCCACGTTCCAGAGTTCCAGTTCGTTGGCAGCGATTGCATCGCTGCGAGAGAGATCGGTCCCGGCGACTAGCATCTTATCCGGGAAGTGCGAATAGTAATAATCGAGCTTTCGCGGTTTCCTGTCGCCATGATTTCGGAGCGTCAGTGGTCGGCGCTCGATCGGCCATCGACTAGCGATGAGATTACAGCGGTTGTGCGGGGCATCAATGTTTGCGTGAGGCTGAACACTTGATTCTGCGAGCTCTCGTGCCCAGTCACCAGTGTGTACGACATGGTAGTCGTGAGCCGAGAAATAGTCGAGAAATACACCGAGTTGCCCTTCTCGATTACCCGCTGATCCTTTCTCATAGTTCACGGCTTGGAACGAGAAGAAATCGATATCAGTAGTATGGTCGTCAAGGAACCGGAGTTGACGTTGCATTCGGTCGTCGCTGATGCTGATCTCGCCTCGAACGTTCCAAGACATCGCGGTGATGTCGCCGGTCATAGCAACCTATTCGGTAGACCCGGGGCTAATATGTGATCGCGCTGACGAGGGTCGAAACGATAGATAGGGTTATTAGCGAAACGGTCCAGCCGTGTGGCTCTAGTTTCGGTTAGACGAGTGAACGACCCCCGTAGTTTTCCGATCGTTGTACTCGCTACACTCCTTGCTTACAGGTTCACTACGCTCACCTGTGAACCACGGTCGTAGCAAGCTGCTCTCTGATTCGAGTTCTCGCTGCGCTCGAACTCCGAACCCTTGGACCACGAAGACTCTACAGGAACGGATTTCGAGTCCGTCGCCACCGCTACTCCGTTGCGTTCTACAGGAGTTTGCGAGGGGAAGATCGTCCTGATCTTCCGCGCACTATGTTACTAGTGCGAGGGAAGGGATTCGAACCCTTGGACCTCTACAGGAACGGATCTTGAGTCCGTCGCCGTTGGCCAGGCTTGGCTACCCTCGCACGTATGCATCCGATCGTTTGCGCAGGGACGAATAAAGCGTTGCGGACCGGCGCGATCATAGGACCGTACTGCCGCTCGCTCACATGCGACCCCGCCGCGCTCGGCATCCCCATCGTCGGTGCCGTTAGGAACTCGGAGAGCGAAGACCCGCTATGGACGACCATACCCGCGATCCGAGCGTCGCCCCGCCGCTCGGGGACCCGACCGGGTGGCGCTCCGACGAACGGATCTGGGAACACGCCACCTGCCGCCGAGCGGTCGAACACGGCGTTCGGCTCTACAATTCGGGCCACTATCACGAATCGCACGACTGCTTCGAGGACGAGTGGTACAACTACGGCCGAGGGAACACGGAAAGCAAGTTCCTCCACGGGATGGTCCAGGTCGCCGCCGGCGCGTACAAACACACCGACTTCGCCGACGACGCCGGGATGCGCTCGTTGTTCGAAACGGCACTGCAGTACCTCGCAGACGTCCCGTATGATTTCTACGGCGTGGACGTCCTCGACGTTCGTACCGTACTCACGAACGCGCTCTCGGAACCCGCCGAGATAGAGGGCTGGCGGATCACCCTCGACGGCGAGCGACCGACCGCCTACGAAGCCGACTTCGCGTACGCCGAGCGCCTCGACTGATCGAGCCGAGATTACAGTAAACCGATCCGAGTGATTCACACGCGGCGAGCCGAAGCGAGGTCGTCAGCGAGTATCCCCGAAGGGAAGTATCTAAAGCGACTTGAAGGGCCGGACCGTAGCTCTCTCAATGCGAGTCGAGCGGTTGGGAGACGGTGACGACGAGCCGGAACTAGCAGTTATGGCGGCGGTTCACGGCGACGAGCCCTGTGGTGTGCGCGCGATCGAACGCCTGGTGGACGAACGACCGGCCGTCGAGCGACCGGTCAAACTGATCGTTGCGAACGAACGCGCGGTTGAACGGAACGTCCGTTACACCGAGGCCGACCTCAACCGGGTCTTCCCGGGCGACCCCGACGCGCCGGAGTACGAACGACGCCTCGCGCCCGAACTCCTCCGGGAGGTGCGTGGCTGTACGACCCTCTCGTTGCACTCGACCCAGTCGTTCGACCGACCGTTCGCCGTCGTCGAGGCCGACGATCCGCTCGCGGCGGCGATCTGTCCGTACCTCTCGATCGAGGCGGCCGTCGACGTCGGCGGGTTCGGCGAGGGACGGCTCATCGACTACGCCGACGTGATCGAAGTCGAGTGTGGCCTCCAGAACTCCGAAGGGGCCGCCGAGAACGCCTACGAACTGATCGGCGAGTTCCTCACCGCCGTCGGCGCGCTGCCGGGCGAGCGGCCCGACGCGCGCCGGGTGCCGATCTACCAGCTAAAACGACGTATCCCGAAGGACCCGGCCGAGGAGTACGGGGTGTTGGTCGAGAACTTCGAGCGCGTGGCCGCCGGGACGACCTTCGCGACGGCCGGCGAGCACGAACTGGTCGCCGACGAGCCCTTTTACCCGGTGCTTCTGTCCTCGTATGGCTACCAGGAGGAGTTCGGCTACGCCGCCGAGCGGATCGGGGACTTCGATCGGAACCCGGTCGAGACCGGACGTGGCTCCCACGCTGGCGCTCAGTGACCAACCGACGGGGTCGTTGCGGTCGTCCGGATCGCCTGCTCGAACGCTCGTCACTCCTCCGTTGGCGGGGCGAACTCGACGAGCGTGAGATCGCGGTCGAGCATGCAGTAGTCGTGTGGCGGATCGCCGGTTACCTCGCTGATCCGGTAGTCCCGATCGAACTCCGCGCCCGCCGGCTCACAGTAGGGATGGCTCGGACACTCGGTGTACGGACACGGCCCTTCGAGGCGCGCCGTACTGCCCTTGTAGGCCCCTCGGGAGGCGACGTTCGCTCGTATCGGGGTGGGTTCGACCTCGACGGCGGTGACGCCGGTGTCGTGCATCGCACATTCGAGCGGACCGGTGTCGCGAACGTCGGTGATCCGGTATTTGGTGCCTTCCTCCAGGTTGAGACACTGCCCTCGGTACGGACAGCCCTCACAGCCGGGCGCTTCCCCACGGTAGACGAACTCGGTACCCGTGTCGGCGAGTCGAGTCCCGATGAGCGTGACTTCGGACATAGTCTTTTTAATTCGTCGTTCCGGTTAAGATCCTCGTCCACGATTTCGGTCGGTCGCCTCGCCGCTGTGGTGCTCGTCTCGCTTTGCTCGCTCCGGTTACCCGTCCCCTCCGGCCCGTCCGGTTAGCTCGTCGAGCCGGTCGAGGTAGACCTCCCGAGGTACCTGGTACAGCCCTCGATAGTCGAGGTCGCCGCGTGCGAACCGGTCGCTCAGGTCGCGGGCCGCGGCGATCGCCGCCGGTCGGTCCTCGCGGATCTCCGCGTCGCGTTCGACCTCGGGTTCGAGGAAGAGAGTGACGTACCACTGCTCGCCCGGCCGCGATCGCAGGTCGGTGCCGGGCCGTCGCTCCCGGCGACCATGGGTGACGTAGATCGTCGGCAGACACGCTGCAGGGAACTCCCCGGCGTCGAAGACGTCCGGACGATAGACGAGCACGACCTTTGCCTCGCCGTCGCTCCAGAGCTCCCAGCCCGCCGGGAGGTCGTCGAGACCGGTCATCGATGCCCATAGGTTCCGACTCGGCAAGTATCGACCGGTCGGCTCGTTCCTGCCTGCTCTCGTTTGCTCGCACCCGCTCTCACCCGCCTCCGCCCGCTTTCCGCTCGCTTGCCGGACCTCTTCCCTCCGGTTGGCCCTGTGCAAGCATCGAACACTTAAACCTTGGACCACGAGGCTCGATCACACAAAGTGGCATACGAGAGCGCTATCGTATAATTTTCAACTCGAACCGAGCTACGAAATGACGGCGCCGGAGCAATCTTTATATATGTGTAGCTCTGACACGGTAAATAGTATCGGTGGTCTCGTCCACTCGTACTGTCACGCCGTCCCCATGCCCCGCATCCGACCCGTCGCCGCCCTGACGCCGGTTTCGTCGTACCCGTGGGACGGTGCCTGTGAGCATGATACACAACAGCGCACGTCAGCCCCATCCCGGGCATCGCGTCGCGGTTGCTCGCCAGTACCCTCGTAGAGCGGACGGTGCGACCGATCTCGATCGGTTCGAAGGGTGGTCGTCGACGCTCGTGAGCGGCGCTCGACGTCACGTCCCGAGTCCGGGTTTCGAGTCGGCTTCCGGTCCCCCCGTCCGGCTCGAACGGTGCGTTCACGCTCGACCCAGCCCCGAACCACGATCGTTCGGCGCTCGACGCGGCGTCGAGTCGCTCGAACCACAACCCGTGATACCATGACAAGCAACATCGAATCCCTCGAGACGCTGAGCCAGGAGTACCAGGCGTCGATCCCGACGGACCTCAGGGAGAGCCAATCGTTCGACTGGTACCTACAGCAGGTCACGACCGAGCCCGAGATCGCCCGCAACGCCCACCAGCGCGTCGCGGACATGTTCGATTACTACGGCACCGAGTACGACGAGGAAGCCGGCGTCGTCGAGTACCGCCTCGCGAGCGAGGATCCGCTCTACGACGGCGAGAACACCTTTTACGGGCGCGAGATCCACGAAGCGATCCACGAGTTCGTCAACAAGGTCAAGTCAGGTGCTCGCGGACTGGGGCCCGAAAAGCGGATCAAGCTCTTTTTGGGTCCCGTGGGGTCGGGCAAATCCGATTTCGACCGCCAGCTCCGGCGGTACTTCGAGGACTATACGACCCGGGAGGAGGGCCGGATGTACCCCTTCCGGTGGACGAACCTCTGTGACGTCCTCCCCGACCAGGACCCGACCGACGACGTCGTCCGATCGCCGATGGCACAGGATCCACTGGTTCTGGTCCCGCTCTCCCAGCGCGGTCGCGTCATCGAGGCGATCAACGAGACCTTGGACGCTCCCTATACCATCCGCAACGAGCAGGCGCTCGACCCTGCCAGCGAGTTCTACCTCGATCGCCTGCTCGGGTACTACGACGACGACCTCCAGCAGGTGCTGGAGAACCACATCGAGATCGTTCGTCTGGTCGCCGACGAGAACAAGCGCCAGTGTGTCGAGACCTTCGAACCCAAGGACAAGAAAAACCAGGACGAGACCGAACTCACCGGTGACGTCAACTACTCGAAGATCGCCGTCTACGGCGAGTCCGATCCTCGTGCGTTCGATTACTCAGGGGCGTTTTGTAACGCGAACCGGGGCCTCTTTTCGGGGGAGGAACTGCTCAAACTCCAGCGCGAGTTCCTCTATGACTTCCTGCACGCCACCCAGGAACAGACGATCAAACCGAAGAACAACCCCCGGATGGACATCGACCAGGTGATCGTCGGCCGAACGAACATGCCCGAATACAAAGACAAGAAGGGCGACGAGAAGATGGAGGCGTTCAACGATCGCACGAAGCGGATCGATTTCCCCTACGTGCTCCAGTACGAGGAGGAATCGGAGATCTACCGCAAGATGTTGCGAAACGCCGACGTCCCGGACATCCACGTCGAGCCCCACACCCTGGAGATGGCCGGCCTCTTCGGCGTACTGACCCGGATCGAAGAGCCCTCCGGCGGGCAGGTCGACCTGATACAGAAGGCCAAAGCGTACAACGGCGAGATCGACGAGGCCGACGACGTCGACGTGAAGAAACTGCGCGAGGAAGCCACCGAGACCGCCGAGATCGGCGAGGGAATGGAGGGCGTCTCTCCGCGCTTCATCGGCGACGAGATCGCCGAGGCTATCATGGACTCGATGCACCGAAGTAGGGAGTTCCTCTCGCCGCTGACGACGTTCAACCACCTGGAAGGCAATTTAGAGAATCACGGCTCGATCCCGGAGGATCGCTTCGAGACCTACTATCGCTACCTCGAACTCGTCCGCGAGGAGTACAAGGCCCGGGCCATCGAGGACGTCCGTCACGCGCTCGCCTACGATCTCGACGAGATCCAGCGCCAGGGCGAAAAATACATGGATCACGTCATGGCCTATATCGACGACGACACCGTCGAGGACGAGATCACTGGCCGCGAGCAGGGTCCCGACGAGACCTTCCTCCGCTCGGTCGAGAAACGCCTCGACGTCCCCGAGGACCGGAAGGACGACTTCCGCCAGGAGGTAAGCAACTGGGTCTCCCGACGCGCACGGGAGGGTCAGGCGTTCGATCCCCAGGACAACGACCGTCTCCGGCGAGCGCTCGAACGCAAGCTCTGGGAGGACAAGAAACACAACATCAACTTCTCGGCACTGGTCTCCTCCGGTGAGATGGACGACGACGAGCGAAACGCCTGGGTCAACGCCCTGATCGAACAGGGCTATTCCCGCGAGGGCGCAAAGGAGGTACTGGAGTTCGCCGGTGCCGAGGTGGCGAGAGCGGAGATCGAGACCTGAGACCATGTCCCGACCGGACCACGAATCGGAGAGCGACTTCGAAACCGACCGAGACCGGAACCGAGACCGTGACCGAGAACTCCCCTGCGACGGGAGGACCGGAGCGGACGGGGGCTCGGCTCCGACGCCCATGCCCAAGAGCGGCGGCGAGTACGTCACGGCCGCCGACCGGGAACTCGAAGCTACCTACGAGGAACCGATCACGCTCGCCGACTACGTCGATCGCGTCTTCGAGGAGCCACACATCGCCTCCCATGCCTCGAAGTACCTCTTAGAGGCGATCGAAGCCGCCGGTACCAGGGAGGTAATCGAGGAAGGCGAGGCAAAACAGCGCTTCGAGTTCTTCGACGACCCGCACAACGACGGCGAACACGCCATCCTCGGCAACACCGACGTCCTGAATCGGTTCGTCGACGACCTGCGCTCGATCGCGGCTCGGCGCGGCAAGGAGGAGAAGATCGTCTGGCTCGAAGGCCCGACCGCCACCGGCAAGAGCGAACTCAAACGGTGTCTCATCAACGGCCTGCGCGAGTACTCGAAGACCGACGAAGGCCGGCGGTACACCGTCGAGTGGAACGTCTCCGGTGCGTCCTCGTCGAGCGGGCTCACGTATGGCACCGAACGCGTCGCCGACGAGGACGACTGGTACGAGAGTCCAGTGCAATCGCACCCGCTCACCGTGTTCCCGCCGGACGTGCGAAGCGAGTTACTGCAAGCGCTCAACGCCGATATCGACGATCACATCGACACCGTCGTCGAGGGCCGACTCGACCCCTTCTGCCGGGAGGCCTACGATCACCTCGAAGAGCAGTACCGCCGGCAAGGCGTCGAACGGCTGTTCTCGACGGTTGCGGACCCCGAACACCTCCGGGTCAAGAACTTCGTCGTCGACGTGGGCCAAGGAATCGGCGTGCTCCACTCCGAAGACGACGGCACGCCCAAGGAACGCCTCGTCGGATCGTGGATGGCCGGCATGCTGCGGGAACTCGACTCCCGGGGTCGGAAGAACCCCCAGGCGTTTTCGTACGACGGCGTACTCAGCCAGGGCAACGGCCTGCTCACGATCGTCGAGGACGCCGCCCAGCACGCCGATCTGCTACAGAAGTTACTGAACGTGCCCGACGAGGGGTCGGTAAAGCTCGATAAGGGGATCGGGATGGACGTCGACACCCAACTCGTCATCATTTCCAATCCCGACCTCGAAGCGCGGCTCAATCAACACGCCGACCGGCGCGGACAAGATCCCCTGAAGGCCTTGAAACGCCGACTCGACAAACACGAGTTCGGCTACCTCACCAATCTCTCGCTCGAAACCGAACTCATCCGCCGGGAACTCACGAACGAAACCGAGATCTGGCGTCCCGAGTCGACCGCGGATCTCGAAGCGCTGATCGGGGGGTCGCTCACCATTCCCGTCCGGGATTCCGAATACGACGTCGCCGACCGGGAACTGGCCCCCCACGCCGTCGAGAGCGCAGCGCTTTTCGCGGTCGTCACCAGGCTCGACGCCGAAGACGTTCCTCCCGGTCTGGATCTCGTCGACAAGGCCTTGCTGTTCGACCGGGGCTACCTCCAGGATGGCGACGAACGCCTCGAGACCGAGGATTTCGACTTCGACGACAACGCCGCCGAGGGCGAAGGCGGGATACCCGTTACCTACACGCGTGACGTCATCGCCGACCTGCTCAACGCGAACACCGACCGCCACCACCCCGACCTGGACGTCGAGAACGTAGTCATGCCCCGCGACGTCCTGAACGAGATGGCAGCAGGGCTCGCGGACGCCCCGGTCTTTTCGGGTGCGGAGCGTTCGGAGTTCGAGAACCGCGTGGTACCCGTGAAGAACTACATCTACCAACAACAGGAGACCGACGTCCTCGAAGCGATGATGCGCGAGAAACGGGTCGACGAGGAAACCGTCGAGGAGTACATCACCCACGTCTACGCGTGGGCCAACGACGAGCAGGTGGAGAACGACCGGGGCGAGTTAGAGGAGCCCAGTCCGCTCAAGATGAAGGTCTTCGAGATCGAACACCTCGGGCGATTCAGCACCGAGAGCTACGACGGCAACGAGCCCTCGTCGGCCGTCCGTCAGTTCCGCACGGACAAGATCATCACGGCCTTGAATCGTCACGCCTGGCGCAATCGTGACGAGGACTTCACCGTCGCCGACGTGCAGGTAAAGGAGATCCCGGTTATCAAGTCGGTGCTCGGCAGTCACGACTGGGACGACGTCCGACGCACGTTCGAGGACTTCGATCCGCGACGCTGGGACGATCCTCCTTCAGGAACTCAGACCGCGACCGTGAAGGAACGAACCATAGAGAACATGCTCGATATGTTCGAGTACACCGAAGCGTCGGCGGAGCTGACGAGCCGACACGTCATGAGCCAGGTGAGCTACCGATGGGACTGAGAGAGGACCTCGAACGGTATCGAGCCGTCGGCGAACAGCGCCGTCAGGACTTGGCGGACTTCATCCAGTACGGCGATCTGGGCCAGTCGCTTCCCGGCGAGGTCAAGATCCCGATCAAGATCGTCTCCCTACCGGAGTTCGAGTACGACCAGCGCGATCGTGGCGGCGTCGGCCAGGGCCAGGACGGTACGCCCGACGTCGGCGACCCGGTAGGCCAACCCCAACCGCAGCCCGGCGACGACGGCGACGAGGGCGACCCCGGCGAGGAAGGCGGCGACCACGAGTACTACCAGATGGACCCCGAGGAGTTCGCCGCCGAACTCGACGAGGAGTTGGGGCTCGACCTCGAACCGAAGGGCAAGAAGGTCGTCGAGGAGACCGAAGGCGACTTCACCGACGTAACGCGTACCGGACCGACGAGCACGCTTGACTTCGAGGAACTGTTCAAGAAGGGACTCAAGCGCAAGCTCGCGATGGACTTCGACCGGGAGTTCGTCCGCGAGGCGCTGAAAGTCGAGGGCATGGGGCCAGCCGCCGTCTTCGAGTGGGCGCGCGGGGAGTCGATCCCCGTCTCGCGGGCGTGGCTCGACGACGCCTACGAGGACCTTTCGACTACGGAGCGGACGACCTGGGAGAGCTTCGAGGCAATGGAGCGAAACACCGATCGATCCTCGACCGCCGATCGCATCCGTCGCGACGGGATCGATCACGTCCCCTTCCGACGCGAGGACGAGCGTTACCGGTACCCCGAGATCATCGAGGAGAAGGAAAAGAACGTCGTCGTAGTGAATATCCGGGACGTCTCGGGGTCGATGCGCGAGAAGAAACGCGAACTCGTCGAGCGCACTTTTACTCCCCTGGACTGGTATCTCACCGGGAAGTACGATCACGCCGAGTTCGTCTACATCGCTCACGACGCCGAAGCCTGGCGCGTCGAACGCGAGGACTTCTTCGGCATCAGGTCCGGCGGTGGCACCAAGATATCGAGCGCGTACGAGCTCGCAAAGGAGATCTTGGAAGAAGAGTACCCCTGGAACGATTGGAACAGATACGTCTTCGCCGCGGGGGATTCGGAGAACTCGAGCAATGACACCGAAGAACGCGTCGTGCCGCTGATGGAGGGAATTCCGGCGAACCTGCACGCCTACGTCGAGACCCAACCCTCCGGCAACGCGATCAACGCGACCCACGCCGAGGAGGTCGAACGTCACTTCCGAGGCACCGATAACGTTGCCGTCGCCTACGTGAGCGGCCCCGAGGACGTCGTCGACGCGATCTACACCGTGTTGAGCACCGAGGACGCGGCGGACGAGGAGATACCAGCATGAGCAAAGTACATCGCGATTCCGACCGTATCGACGCCAAACGCCAGGCCGACGCGCTCGAAGAACCCGTCAGGGAGGCGAACGCGCTCGCCGCGAAGTTAGGGCTCGATCCGTATTCGGTCAACTACTGGATCGTCGATTACGACGAGATGAACGAGCTGATCGCGTACGGGGGCTTTCAGGAACGATATCCCCACTGGCGCTGGGGGATGGCCTACGATCGCCAGCAGAAACAGAACCAGTTCCTGGGGGGGAAGGCCTTCGAGATCGTCAACAACGACGACCCAGCGCACGCCTTCCTCCAGGAGTCGAACGACGTAGCCGATCAGAAAGCGGTCATCACCCACGTCGAGGCCCACGCCGATTTCTTCGCGAACAACGAGTGGTTCGGGATGTTCGCCGACCGTCCGGAAGCCGCCGCGATGTTGGCTCGGCACGCCGAACGTATCGACGAGTACATGACCGATCCCGACATCAGCCGGGCGGACGTCGAGAAGTGGATCGATCACGTGCTCTGTCTAGAGGACAACGTCGACCAGCACACCGCCTTCGGCGAGTCGAGCGTCGGCGAGGAGGGTGAGCAAGTCGAAGCCGAAGCCATCGCTGACCGACTGGGCGATCTCGAACTCTCCGAGGACGTCGTTCGGGAGGTCTTCGACGAGGAGTGGCTCGACGCCCAAGACGGGGAGGGTGAACCGGTTTCGTTCCCGGTCGAACCCGAAAAGGACCTGTTGGGGTTCCTCTGGCGACACGGGATGGCCTACGACGACGACGCGGAGAAAGCGACCGAGTACGAGAGCTGGCAGCGCGACGTGCTCGAACTCCTCCGACGGGAGGCGTATTACTTCGCCCCGCAGAAGATGACGAAGGTCATGAACGAGGGGTGGGCCGCCTACTGGGAATCGATGATGATGGGCGAGGAGAACTTCGCAGGGCAGAACGAGTTCCTCCATTACGCCGATCACCAGGCCCGCGTGCTCGCCTCCTCGGGGCTGAATCCCTACAAACTTGGCAAGGAGCTCTGGGAGTACGTCGAGAACAGCGCCAATCGCCGGGAGGTCTTCGAGCACCTACTTCGTGTCGAGGGGATCACTTGGCGCAACTGCAAGGAGGTCGTCGACTTCGACGTCGTGTTAGAAAGCCTCGAAGCCGCTCCGGAGATCGATTCGATCTCTTCGGAGACGGTTGCCGACCTCGACCCCGAGGACCCACGGATCGACGCCAACGCCCTAGAACGGGCGAAGGAAGGCGAGATCGACGTCGACGCCTACCCCTGGAAGGTGCTTTCGTACGCGGGGCTCGCCGAACGCCACTACTCGCTGGCGAAACCCCAGAACCGCGCCTTTTTAGCCCGAACGAGCCTCGACGAGATCGAGCGCATCGCACGATACCTCTTCGACGACGCACTGTACCCGGACGTCGAGACGGCGCTCGCCGACGTCGACCACGCCGCCGGGTGGAAGCGCATGACCGAGATCAGAGAGAGTCACAACGACGTGACCTTTCTCGACGAGTTCCTCAGCCAGGAGTTCATCGAGGACAACGACTACTTCACCTACGAGTACACCCGCGCGACCGGCGATTATCGGGTAACGAGTTCCGAGTACGAGGACGTCAAGAAGAAGCTGATGTTACAGTTCACGAACTTCGGGAAACCCACCATCGCGGTCTACGACGGCAACTACAACAATCGCAACGAGTTGCTGTTGGGCCACCGGTACAACGGCGTCGCGCTCGACCTCGGGCAGGCTCGTGAGACCTTGAAACGGGTGTTTTCGCTCTGGGGCCGACCGGTCAACCTCATGACGATCGTCAAGGAGGTCAACGAACACGACATCGAGGTCGCCAAGCGTCGTAATCGCGAGCCCGAGCCCGAAGAACGCGGCAAACTAATCCGGTACGACGGCGAGGAGACGACGATCGAGGACCTCGCATGGGAGGAAGTCGAGGACATCGCCGCCACCGACGTCGATTACGACACCAAACCGGACGAGTGGCTCGCCTGAGCGACGGAACGAACTCGCAGGAGCACGCCTATCGCTCTCGATCCGGGCGCTTCTCCACGGAAGCGAGGGGGTTCGTACGCCGAACCACGGCGGACGAACACGGTTTAACCTTCGGTTAAAGCAGTAGCGTCGTACCGATCGTAAGCCCGTGGCGCTACGACTCGCTCGGTTTCCCGGTTCGTTGACGGTGCATCCAGCCTGCGAGGTCGCAGTCAGTTCGCGGTCGTTTCCGGCCGGTTTCCGGCGCGTCACGGGGACACGGCGCTTCCTACGGTTCGCCGGGAGCGAATAACCGCCCACTAAATTTTTATAGCTATACTTACCTACGTGTTAGTAACGTATACTCGATGTCGATCACACAACGGGCTCGCCGGGGAACCCTATGACCACGGAGGGTACTCTCGACGAAGGGGAGGTTCACGACGTCCTTCGCAACGAACGCCGCCGTCTCACGCTCGAAGAGCTGCGGGACAACGGGGACTCCCTCAGCGTTCGAGAGCTCTCCGAACAGGTGGCCGCGCTCGAAACCGGCGAGTCCCCGCCGCCGAGGAACATCCGTCAGAGCGTCTACGTCTCCTTACACCAAACCCACCTCCCGAAGCTCGACGACCTGGGTATCGTCGAGTACGATGCCGACGCCAAGCGGGTCACGCTCACCGACCGGGTCCGGGAGGTCGAAGCGTACATGCGACTCACGACCGGCGGCGAGTCCGGTTCGGAACCCGAGCCCGAACTCGGGCCGGGGTGGACGCGGTATTACCTCGGGCTCTCCGTGGTCGGCCTGTGCGCGATGGCCGCTGTCGCGCTCGGAGTGCCGGTACTCGGGGCCATCGGCGCGCCGGCCGTCGGGAGCGTCCTCTTCGTCGCGCTGTTCGTCCTCGCGGTCGGTCAGTCGCGATCGGGCCGCGAGCACGGGTCCGACCGCGAGGACGCCGACCGCCCCGAGCACTGAGTTCCCGGTTGTCTCGATCCCGTCGCCGGGGCCGCCGGCTCTATCACCTCGCGTAGTGTCCGTGGTCCCGGCCGGTTCCCGGGGAGCCATGTGTCTCGGGCGTTTGTGTTTACTCGTTCGGCCGCGTCGTTGCGGTCGCGTACTCATCATGTCGGACAACGCTACGGACACGACGCTCGTCTGGTTTCGCGAGGACCTGCGCGTCCACGACAACGAAGCGCTCGTCGATGCCGTCGAAGCGGGCGAAGAGATCCTTCCGGTCTACTCCTTCGACCCGCGGGAGTTCGACACCGGCATGTTCGACCTCCCGAAGACCGGTCCCTATCGGACGCGATTCGTCGCCGAAAGCGTCGCCGATCTGCGCGAGTCGTTGCGCGAGCGCGGCGGCGATCTCCTCGTCAGACGGGGCGAACCCGAAGAGATCGTTCCCGCCCTCGCCGCCGAGTACGACGTCGAAACGGTCTTTTACCATACGTTCCCTGCGACCGAAGAGCAGGCCGTCGAAAGCGCCGTTACCGACGCGCTCGACGCCGAGGGGGTCGAGTCGCGCTCTCGCTGGGGCAAGACCCTCTATCACGTCGAGGACCTGCCGACGTCAGTACACGGGATCGACGATACGTTCACGCCCTGGCGGAAATCCGTCGAGCGCAACGCCACCATCCGCGATCAGCTTTCGACGCCCGATACTATCTCGACGCCGGACGCCGATCCCGGCGAGATCCCGTCTCCTGCCGACCTCGGCGTCGAGCCTCAAGAGACGGACGACCGCGGCGTGCTTTCATTCGAGGGCGGCGAACACGCGGGGACCGAACGCGTCGCGCGGTACCTCTTCGAGGAGGATCGCCTGCGCGAGTACAAACAAACCCGTAACGGACTGCTGGGATCGGGCTATTCCTCGAAGCTCTCGGCGTGGCTGACTCACGGGTGTCTGTCGCCGCGATACGTCTTCGACGAGGTGAAACGCTACGAATCAGAACGCGTCTCGAACGAATCGACGTACTGGTTGCTCTTCGAACTCATGTGGCGCGATTTCAACACGTTCCAGCTACTGAAGTACGGTGACGACTTCTTCGCGTCCGGCGGTATTCAGGGCAAAGCGGTCGACTGGCGCGACGACCGCGAGGACTTCGAGCGGTGGGCACAGGGCGAAACGGGGGTGCCCTTTGTCGACGCGAACATGCGCGAACTCAACGAGACGGGCTACATGTCCAATCGCGGCCGGCAGAACGTCGCCTCGTTTCTCGCCGACTGGCTCGAAATCGACTGGCGCATGGGTGCGGCGTACTTCGAGGCCAAACTCGTCGATTACGACGTCTGTTCGAACTGGGGCAACTGGGCGTATCAGGCCGGCGTCGGCAACGACTCGCGAAACCGATATTTCAACGTCGTCAAGCAGGCGAAACGCTACGATTCGGACGGCGAGTACGTCCGTCACTGGGTGCCCGAACTCGCCGACCTGGGCGAGAGGATCCACGAACCCTGGACGCTCCGCGACGACGCACAGGCGACGCTCGACGGCGGTCCCGACGAGGGCTACCCGCGGCCGATGATCGATATGGACGCCGCGCACGAACGGCTTCGGAACCGATAGCCGCCGAACCCAGCGACCGGCCGAAAACTGCTCGCCGACCCCTCGCTTACGTGTGAAGTCGAGAGAGATCGGCGAACGAGCGGCGAGCACGCTCGTCGTGCGGAGAGGGGAGGGGAAGGGGGGGAGGGGGGAGCGTGAGCGGGGAAATAGGTCCCACGAGGTCGCGCCGAAGCGCGCTGGCCGATCGGCGTGCGCCGGTCGGCGACTCGCTCACGCTCCGTTTCCGGCTTGGATTAACACGAGATAAGTCTTATGTTCTGTTAGTAATATAATGAAATATACTCTCGGGAGACGCCGAACATCCCTTTGCCGCGATTTCAAGAGCGTCCTGGTCGCTTATCGGTCATGTTCGGGTTGCGGTCGAGCGACGGTTTCGATGCCGTCGGTCGGTTCACTCGGCCTGCGTCGATTCGCGCTCGTAGATCGACTCGATGCGGTCGGTGAACGCCGCGGTGAGGTTTCGACGTTTCTTCTTCATCGATGGGGTCAACAGGTCGTTTTCGGGCGTCCACTCGGTCGGAACGAGTTCGAAGCGCTTGATGCGTTCGTGGCTCGCGAGCGCCGCGTTCGCGCGTGTCACCTCGGTTCTGACCCACTCGCGGGCGCGCTCGTCCCGGCAGATCGCCTCGCGGTCGGTCGGCAGGTCGATTCCTTCCTCGGCGGCCCAGGCCCGAAGCGCCGCGAAGTTCGGGACGATCAACGCCGCGACGAATTTGCGCTCGTCGCCGATCACCATACACTGATCGACCCGCCGGCTCGTCGCGAAACGGCCTTCGATGGGTTCGGGGGCGACGTTCTTGCCCGTCGAGAGCACGAGCAATTGCTTGAGTCGGTCCCGGTAGACGAGATAACCATCCGAGCGGCGTTCGATGAGGTCGCCGGTCCGGAACCATCTTTTGGAAGAGCCTCGCTCTTCCGAACTCTCACTCGTGGTTCGAGACGGCGAAACCGTCTCGTCATCACGAGAGGCGTTCTGCGCCTCTCGAACGACTTCGCTCGCGAGAGCCTCTTTTGTGAACGCACGCCCGGTTTCGTCCGGTCGATTCCAGTACCCCAAAGAAACGTTCGGTCCCCGGACGAGCAGTTCGCCGATGTCATCGGGATCGACGCCGTTTTTCACGGTGTTCGTGCCGCTCCCGTTGCCCACGAGGACGCCCGAGTCGTCGTCGCTAACCTCGCTGACTGCCGTTTCGTCGGATATCGTTGCATCGAGGGCCGCGTCGTCGAGTCGCGTGTCGTCGAGCGCGACGTCGACGTTGTCGAGCGGCGGGCCGATCGTGCCCGGTCGAGGGGCTTCGGGCGGGTTCACCGACACCACAGGTGCGGTTTCGGTTAGGCCATACCCTTCGAAGATCGGCAGGCCCATGCCCGCGAACAGCTCGGCGAGGTCCGGCGAGAGGGTACCTCCACCGCTAATGAAGAAGTCGATCCGTCCCCCCAAATTCTCCCGTACCTGTTCGAACACCAGCCGATCGGCGACAGCGTGACGTATGCGAAGCGAGCGGTCGGGATCGTCGGCACGCTGATACGCCCGGCCGACGTCGAGCGCCCAATCGAAGACGGTCCCTCCGAGTCCATCGCCGGCTTCCTCGACCATCGAGTCGAAGATCCGTTCGTAGACCCGTGGAACGCTCGTCGCGGTCGTCGGACGGACGAGTGCGATGTCCTCCGCGATCGTGTCGGCGCTTTCGGCGTACGCGACGGTCGCGCCCGAAGCGAACATGACGAAATGGCCCGACGTCCGCTCGAAGACGTGGGCGAGCGGGAGGAACGAAAGGCTCCGCGCCGTCTCGTCGAGCACCGCCATGCCTTTCGTTTTGTCCGGCCGCGGGCCGAACCGGCGGCGGATCCCGTTGATGTTCGCCCGAAAGTTACGATGGGTGAGTCGTACGCCTTTGGGCTGGCCGGTCGTTCCCGAGGTATAGATGAGACTCGCGAGGTCGTCCGGGTCACGATCGTCGAGCCAGCGCTCGTAGCTCCCGCGATCGAACGCGGACGCGCCGCGGTCGTAAACCGTTTCGAGCGTATGGACCGGAACGGCCGTCTCACTCTCGGCCCTGGCGAAGCGTCCCTCCTCGAAATCGTCCATGACGACGACGAACTCGATAGCGAGGTCGCCCGCTTCCACGGCGTCGAGCACTCGATCGGCGAGCGCGGCGTTCCCACAGACGACGGCGCTCGCTTCGGGATCGCCGAGGAGATACTCGACCTGCTCGGTCGACGAATCGGTATAGACCGTCGTCACGACCGCGCCGGAAGCGAGCAGTGCCAGATCGCACTGTGCCCACTCCATCCGCGTGTCGGCGTAGATCGCGACCCGGTCGTCCGCCTCGACTCCGAGGTCGCGAAACCCCGCCGCGAGATGGCGGACGATCTCGTGTAGTCGTCGGTAGGGAAGCGTCCGGTACTCGTCGGGGGGCGCTCTCTCGACTACCGACCCGGCCAGCGACCGGTCGTAGACGCCGCCCTTGTAGCCCTGTGCGATCCGATCGGCGTGTCGTTCAGCGCTTTCGGCGAACAGCCGCGAGAGCGTGCCGTCGCCGATGACCGGGTCCGTATATCGACGCTCGGCGCGTTGCCAGTCGGTGGTCGGCTCCATGGCAGTTCTCGATTTCGGAGGAGTATACGTCCACCGACGAACTCGATCCGATCGACCGGATCGAACCCGTAGCGATCGACGGCTGACGGTCCGACAGCCGACCGGGGAAAGGTTCGTCGTATTCGCGTTAGGATCGGGAGTCGGTGTTCTCCCTCGTTCGACGCGCCCAGCGGACGAGACATGCGTACAACCCGTGGACGGCTCGACGTAGGCGCTGGGAGACCGCCGATCGCGGACGGTGTGCGTGCCGATGCGGGGACCACCGGGCGAGCACTCGACAGTCGTATCCGCTCTGCTCGGCTTGCTGGACGAACTCGCGAACCGTTTCGTTCGGTTGAAGACGATAGTACTCGCTCAGGTGTTCGTTTCCGTCGGCGTCTTCGAGCAGGACGTCGATCCGGTGACGGCGACGGTCGTAGTAGCTCGGGTAGCCGTCGATCAGTCCGACGAGCCGTTTACGACCGTCGCGAAGCGACCGGGAGAATTCGTCGAGGGAGGGTTTCGTTTACTCGTCACTGTGGGGCTCATCTCGCGTTGTTCTCGTTGATCCGAACTGGGATACAGCACATAAACGTTACTGCCGTTCACGACGGTGAGTTCGAGACCGGCGATGGATCATGTGGCGTCGGTTGGTACTCGCCAGCGACTCGCTACCCGATCTGAAGCCGTGGACGGACCCGCTCGCTAACGCCGATTCCCGAGTTCGGAGTTCGTTTGTCGTGTATGTTCGCTTGTACGTTCCGCGTGGTCGAGAACTACTGCTCGGTCAGGGATTCGAACCCTGGTCGCAGGCTCGAAAGGCCCGCATGATTGGCCGGACTACACCAACCGAGCGACACCTATCCGTCCGCGGTATCGACACATAAGCGCTGTCCTTCGCGGTCGAGCTAACGCACTGTACTCGTTCGTCGTTGCTTCGGTGGTTCGGTTTCGGCATCGAACCCGAGACTGATCGAGACCTTCCTATCCGGCGAAACGTGCCTCGATACGCTCGGATCGGCCAGCTTAGACGTAGCCGAACTCGAAGACGACGGCCAGTCCCGCGAGCACGAACGCGCCGTACAGAAGCAAGTTCGCCCGGATCAGCCCCAGTGCTCCCGTCACGCTCGCCTGCTCGCGGCCCCGTTTCCGGGCGTCGGCGACGCGACGATGGAGGGTCACGTGGGCAACGACGTACCCGCACATTGCGAGCGCAAAGAGCCCGACCGTCGCTACCACGATGATCGCAACGCCGAGGGCGACGCCGGCCGCGACGGTGACGACGGCCAGTACCAGCGTGAGGTTCATCCCGATCGTCAGGTACTGGGCGGTCTGTAGATCGGAATCGACGCTCCCCGATCGCGTCTCGCTCGACATACGCGTCCGTAAGTGACTAAGCTAGAAAGCATCTCCGGACTCGTCTCGGGCGAGTGCGAATGCGATAACGGCGCTTCGATCGCTCAGCAAAGGCCCCGCTCCGGCCAACTAACGGACTACTTCCCTTCGAACTCCGGGTCACGATCGCTCGCGAACGCGTCGATACCTTCCATTAGGTCCTCGGTGTGCATCAGGTGTCCGAACGCTTGAGACTCGATCTCCAGGCCGGCGTCGGTGTCCTCACGCCCGCGCACCATCGCGCGCTTGATGAACCCCTGGGCGATCGGCGGCCCCGAAGCGAGGTCAGTCGCCAGTTCGTGGGCACGCTCCGCGAGGTCGTCGTTTTCGACCACCCGGTTTACGAACCCGAACTCGGCTATCTCCTTCGCACCGTAGCGCTCGCCGGTGAGGAGGATCTCTCTCGCACGGCCCGCACCGACGACGTGCTGGAGGCGCTGGGTGCCGCCCCACCCCGGCAGGAGCCCGAGGTTCACCTCCGGCTGGCCGAACGCCGAGCGCTCGGTCGCAATGCGGAGATCCGCACACGTCGCGAGTTCCATCCCGCCGCCGAGACAGTAGCCGTCGATCGCCGCCACGACCGGCGTCCGACAGGTCTCGATTCTCCCGAACGTCTCCTGACCTGTCCGTGAGAGATCGATCCCGTCGATCGGACTCGCGCTCGCGGCCATCCCTTGCACGTCTGCCCCCGCCGAAAAGGCCCGGTCACCCGCGCCACGGAGCAGAATACATCGGATCTCCTCGTCGCCGTCCAGTCGCTCGATCGCCGTCTCCAGTTCGTCGAGCATCGTAGGGTTTACCGTGTTCATCCGCTGGGGCCGATCGAGTTCGATCGTCCCTACTCGATCCCCGGGATACTCGACACGGATCGTCTCGAAGGACGGTTGGCTACCTCCGTCACTGTCCTCACCGTCTCGATCGTGAAACCCATGTTCTCCGGCACGTTCTTCGAGGTATTCGGCCGGTTCGTAACGCAGTGCGCCGGTTTCCTCCTGAAGTTCTTCTAGCGTCTCGCGAAGGGTATCGAGACCGGCTTCGTCGGCCATCTTCGCCGGACCTTCCGGAAAGCCCGCGCCGAGCAGAACGGCCTGATCGACGTCGTTCGCGGGCGCGATGTCCTCACCGACCAGTTTCGCGACCTCGTTCGCCATCACCGCGAGCAATCGGTGCTCGATTTCCTCGCTTCCCTCGTCGGTCGGGATCGAGACCCCGTCCTCGTCGTAGTCGTAGAACCCCTCGCCGCTCTTTTTACCCAACTGTCCGTTTTCGACCGTTCGTTCGAGGAGGGGACAGGGCTCGTACGCCTCGCCCAGTGTCTCGTTGAGGTATTCGAGGACGTCCAACGTCACGTCGTTCCCCACCTGGTCGGCGAGTTCGAACGCGCCCATCGGCAGGCCCATGCCGAACTTCGTGGTGCTATCGATCTCGGCGATCGTCGCCGCGTCGGTCTCGACGATCCATGCCGCCTCGTTGAGAAGCGGCACGAGGACTCGGTTGACGATGAAGCCCGGACTGTCCTTGCGGACGCGAACCGGGGTCTTCTCGATGTCCTCGGCGAGCGCCTCTGCGGTGTCGAGCGTCTCCTCTGTGGTGTGTGCCCCGGTAATCACCTCGACGAGGGGCATCCTGACGGCGGGATTGAAGAAGTGCATTCCACAGAACTGCTCGGGACGCTCGGTCGCCTCCGAGAGGTCGGTGATCGACAGCGAGGAGGTGTTCGAAGCGATGATCGCCTCCTCGGGGAGGTGTGCTTCGAGGTCGGCGTAGACCTCGCGTTTTATATCCATACGTTCGGGAACCGCCTCGATGACGAAGTCGGCGTCCGAGACGGCTTCGCTCATGTCGACGAGCGGCGTGACCCGCTCTGCGGCCGCATCGGCTTCTTCCTGCGAAAGTTGGCCGCTGTCGGCGAGTTTTTCGAGGCTCCACTCGATGTCCTCGTAACCGCTTTCGACCACGTCCGCTTCGATGTCGCGCATGGAGACCTCGTAGCCCGCCAGCGCGGCGACCTCGGCGATTCCATGCCCCATGTTGCCCGCGCCGAGCACCGCTATCGTCTCGATGTCGTCGAGTTCCATATCACTCCTATAGTCCGTCCCCGTTGCTTTCAAGGGTTCGATACCGACGGTTCGGTGTTCTGTCCCCGTTTTCGATGGCGCGCCCGTTGCGGTCGTTCTCGCGCCGGCTACGGGCTGATTCACGCTCGGTTCACTGCCTTCGATTCGTCGGGGTCGACGGTCGGTCTTCAGTCGTCGCTCGCTGCCTCGCCGCTGGCGGCACCGCCGGCGCTTCCGTTGTGAACGCGCGCCCGCGTGCGGAGGTCCTCGCCGATCCCCGGTACGTTCTCTTTACCTACTTCGCCGCCTGCCTGCTCGATTTCGTCGAGGGACATCGGATATTTCCGGAGATCGTAGTGGATCGCGATACCGGCTTTCGCGCCCTGGCCCATCGCGACGGGGATCTGATTGTGGCCGGGCACGAGGTCGCCGACCGCATACACGCCATCGACCGACGTCCGGCCGTGGTCGTCGACCGCTACGGTACCGTCGTCGGTCAGCTCACAGCCGAGCGATTCGGGCAACTCGTTGTTGTAATTCGACCCGTACATCGGGAATCCGCCCCTGTATTCGCGCCGAGAGCCGTCCTCGAAGGTCATGGCTTCGAGCCAGCCATCGTCGCCGCGCTCGATGCCCGAGACCTCCTCGCTCACGACCTCGATCGGGTGGGCACGGAGCTGTTCGTCGGTCTCGTCGGACCACTCGATCTCCTGTCCTCGGGTCAGCACGTCGACCTCGGGCGTGAAGTTGAGCATGATCATCGCGACCTGAGCGGTCGCCTCGCCCGTGCCCATCACGAATACCGGCTCGTCGACGAACATGTATGCATCACAGTGTAGACACCAGTGTAAGCCCCGACCGGTGCGGGGGAGCGGCGGGTCCGGGCGCACGTCCGAAAAGCCAGTGGCGAAGACGACCTGCTTTGCGAGGACTTCGGTGTCGCCAGCCGTCACGTGAAAGCGGTCGTCGCCGTCGCCGTCTCCGTTCTCCCCGTCGCTTTCGACGCGCTCGACCGATTCGACCTTGCCACGCTCGTAGTCCGCGCCGTAACTCTTGATCTGTTCGATTGCGGTCGAGAGGAACTCGTTCCCCGAGACGTCCTCGGTGACGCCGATGACGTTGTGGGTATCTAACATCATCGCCGCGCGGCCGCCGCCGCGATTGATAACTTTCGTGCTGTGACCTAATCGTGTGGTATAGAGCGCCGCGGTCAAGCCGGCCGGTCCGCCGCCGACGATGGTTACGTCGTACTCCGGAACCTCGTCCATAATCGATCTAGAGTACGGCGGCGAGGAATATAACGGCCAGGTCCGTTCCGCGCGGCGAGCGCACGACCGCCACCGGTGTGTTTTTCTCACGACACGTCGAACCCCGCTCGAACACCGTGTCGCCCGACCTCGTCGTCCAGGACACGACGGTCGTCTCGCCCGATCGGCCCGAAACCGTGACCGAGAACGCGGTGATCGCCGTCACGGACGGGACCATCACCGCGCTCGAACCGGACGACCGGGTTCCCGACGCCGAGACCGTCATCGACGGAACCGACACGGTCCTCGTTCCGGGACTGGTGAACGCCCACGCTCATCTCGAACTCAGCCCGTTGCTCGGACTCTTCTCGGACTTCGAGGGACTGAACCTGTTCGCAGTCGCCGCGCGGTTGTTCTTCGAACTCGACGACGCCGAGTGGCGACAGCTCTCACGGGCCGGGGGACGGCTGGCCGCTCTATCGATGCTGTCGAGCGGTATCACGACGGTGAACTCGATGGACCGCACGCCGACGGCCTTCGTGGATGCGCTCGGGGAGAGCGGGATGCGGGCCGTGCTCGGACCGATGATCTCCGACGTGTTCCTGCCGGAGTCCCGACCCGTATCCAGTTCGACCGCGCCGAATCGTTCAGTACTGCGCGCCGGAAACGTGGGATCGGATCGCCGACCTCGCGAGTGCTCATCCCGAAATCCGTCTCCACACGCACGCGTTAGAGCATCCGTTGTCGGAGATGGCGGGACGAACCGGTGGCGTGGCCGATAGCATCGATATCCTCGCCTCCCGCGGTCTGCTCACCGACCGGACGCTGATCGCCCACCTCATCCACGGGCGACGGAAGGACGCCGAGCGCATCGCCGACGCGGGTGCACACGTCCTGCACTGTCCCAGCGCCATCACGTACTTTCACGAGGGCGATCCGGCTTGGCCGCCGATGGCCCGTCTCGCGGACCGGGGCGCGAACGTCGCGCTCGGCCTCGACGATGCCTGCTGGATCGACTCGTGGGACTCCTTCGAGAGGCGAAGCAGGGACTGATGACCAAACGACTGCTGTTCGGCGAGGACACGAGCACTCCCCACGAGTTCTTCCGAGCCCTCACGCGAAACGGTGCGATGGCACTCGGATTCGACGACGTCGGCCTCGTTCGCGGGGACAAAGCGGCGGATTTCGTCCTCTTCGACGTTTCGGGTCCACGATTCGTCCCGGGAAGACCTGCGGGCGACGTCCGTGACGTGGTGGTGGCGGGTGAACCGGTCGTTCGAAACGGCGTCGTTCGAACGCTGGACGAAGCGACCGTGCTCGCCGAGGCCAGGGAGGCGGCGGAGACGGTGCTCGATCACTTACAGTGGGACGTCACCGGCGCGGAAGCCGGCACCCCCGACAGGAACCCGGTCGCCCTCGCGTCGCGTGCACCGATCGGACGCATCGGCTCGTGGGCGCTCCGCCTCGGCCGACAGTATCTCCGTGACCGTCTCCCTTGACCGGCGGGGGACGTACAGTCCTGCCCGCTCCGTTCCGGAGGGCGGACACACGATCGCCTTCGAACCGCCACCAATCAGCGAGCGTGCTCGTCGGATGTCGGCGATAAGAGGACGGAACAGTTATCAGATATCCGATGGGTACTTCTCAGTCGCCCAGTTCGGGGTACGTATCGGCCCAAGGTCGCGCTTCTTCGAGCGTCGCGGCGACCGAAAGCGCCGAGCGCTCGTCGTACCGTCGGGCGACGATCTGTATGCCGACCGGCAGGCCATCGGCGATTCCCGCCGGGACGGTGACGACCGGATGGCCGGTCATGTTGAAGAGCCAGGAGAGCGCCCAGTCCATCGGGAGCCCCGAGACCGATTCGCCGTCGATCTCGGTCGGGAGGGGTTCGTCGTGAGTCAGCGGCAGGGTCGCGAGCGCCGGACAGATCAGCGCGTCGTATCCCTCCAAGGCTTCTTCCACTGCGTCGTAGAGACGCGTCCGGACGGTGTCGAGCGTCGTATAGTCGAGAGCGTCGTGGCCCCGACCCATTCTGACGGTCTCGACGAACGAGTCGGCGAGGTCGTCGGCGTGATCGTTGAGCAGATCCATCCCGAACTCGTCGTTCATCTCGCGGACGTTCGTAGCGAACAGCACCGTCGCCTGCGTCCCGTAAGCGTGGGCCAGCTCGCTCTTCTCGGGACCACCCACCGCGACACGATCGACGGCAGTCCCGGCACTCGCGAGGTCGTCGACCGCGTCGCCGACCGTCTCGCGGACGACGGGTTCGACCGCGAAGCGATCGAGATCGGGACTGTAGCCGACGTCGAGGTCGTCCGCCGAACGGTCGGTCACTCCGGTGTAACTCCCCTCGTCCGATCGCGGAACGCTGTAGGGGTCGGCGTCGTCCGGGCCGGCGAGCACGTCGAGGGCGAGCGCGAGGTCCCCTACTGTGCGAGCCATCGGGCCGAGCACGCCGAATGGGGTATGCGCGCGGAAGGCGTCGGGCCGAGCGTCGCGCGGGATCAGCCCGAAGGACGGCTTGAGCGAGGCGACGCCACAGCAGGCGGCGGGCGTCCGGAGCGACCCCCCGACGTCAGAGCCGGTGGCAAGGGTACAGAGACCGTCGGCGAGGGCGGCGGCCGATCCGCCTGACGAACCCCCAGCATTGCGCTCGGGGTCGAAGGGCGTCGCCGTCGGGCCGACGAGTTCGTTGTACGTCCGGACGGTGTGGCCGAGCGCGGGCGTGTTCGTCGTCCCGAGCACGACCGCGCCGGCGTTCTCCAATCGCTCGACGGCGACGGTAGTGCGGTCGGCGACGTTCTCGGCGAACGGTCGCATGCCGTAGGTCAGGCGGACGCCGGCCTTCGCGTATCCGAGGTCCTTGATAGCGATCGGGACGCCACAGAGCCGGCCGGGGTCCTCGCCGCGCTCGACGGCCGCTTCTACCTCCCGAGCGCGCTCGCTGGCCTCGTCGGCGAGCACGGTAATGAAGGAATTCGTCCGGTCGCCGCGGCGGTCGATGCGATCGAGGTGGGTTTCGAGGAGCTCGACCGGTGAGCGCTCGCCGGCACGGACTGCGGCTGCGAGGTCGGTCGCCGACGCGAAGGTACTACCTGCCATGCCGGCCGGTCGGACGGGCGTGGCAAGTATCCCAGGGTCGGACGGACAGTCGCGGCGACGGCGGACCCGAAAGCGACGGCGGCGACCGGGTAGTCACGACGACGGTGGCGAGCGTGGGGTGACAGCGGAGCCGACCGGCATGGAAGGCGTCGGGATCGCCGCCGTCCCGGGAGCTAAACCGTCGTCGACCGAGCGACAGGTATGTCCTCGCCGACCGACGTCGAAGCGCTCTGTTTCGACATGTACTGTACGACGCACGACACCCACAGCGTGACGGCGGCACTCCGCGAGGCGACCGACCGGCCCGACGAGGTGATCGATGAGGTGTTCCACCTCTGGCGGGAGACGAAGATCGATCCCTCGCGGAAGATCGCGCTGATGGACGAAACGAGTGGTTCGGAACGGGAGAACTACGTGACCTGGTGGGAACTCATGACCCGTGCGCTCGACTATGCCCTCGAATACTACGGAATCGACCTCGACGAGGAAACCCGCGAGGAAGTGATCGACGCGTACGATCACCTCGATCCATACGAGCCGAGTTGGGAGTCGTTCGAGCGACTGCAGGAGGCCGGCTACGAGCTATATATCCTCTCCATGGCAACTACGACATGCTCGACCGGCTGGCAGGCAATACCGGCTAGGACGAGTATCTGGACGGGCTGATTAGCGGCAAGGAGGCACGAGCGTTCAAGCCCCACCCCGCGATCTACGAGACGGCGATCGATACCCTCGATCGCGATCCCGAGGAACTCCTGATGGTGGCGTCGCACTCCTGGGATACCGCGGGGGCGGCGAACGTCGGTATACACACGGCCTTCGTCAACCGCCGGCACCTGCCGGTCGAACCGCTCGGCGTCGAGAACACGGCCTTCGATCTCACCGTCGAGTCCTTCGAAGAACTGGCCGACGAACTCGAATGATCGGGACGGACCGCACTGAGTTCAGGCCGTAGCTGCTGCGACCGTCCGAAACCGCGTTCGGTGTTCAGTCCGTCTCAGAGCCGGAGCCCCAGCAGGTTCCAGTAGTACAGCATCCGGAGTAGTACCGCGGCCGCACAGACGACGGCGGTGTAATGAACTCGAACCGGGAGCCTCCAGTACGCCTCCCACCACGACCGGACGGCATACACCCCGGCCCAGACGGTTGCGACGGCGCTCGCGATCGGCAGGACGAACACCAGATCGAGCCATGGCGGCGGACGATTGAGCGCCCCCACTACGACGAGGACGACGGCAGAGGCGACGAACGCGAGGAGACAACCGGGCACGGCACCGGCGACTCATCGGGCTCGTCGTGGCCCGCCCGAGAGCGACGGTCCGCCACGGTACCACCGCCGGACGGTCCCGAGCGGCCAGCCGACGGCTCCCGAGAGCACCACGAGCGCGGTGATAGCCGCGAGTCGGGCCTGAATACCCATCGTCTCGTACCAGGAAACCGGCTCGAACGCAGTGACGGACCCCTCCCGGAACAGGTGGGTGATCGTTCCGTCGTCCTCGCGGAACGCGAGCGGTTCGACCTTGACCCACCGATCCGCGTTGCCACCCGTATCGGTAACGAGAGTGCCGTCCGCCTCGAACCGAACGTCGATGGGTCTCGTACTGAACAACGCCCACGGGAGTTTCCCGTACGTCGGTCTTTCAGTCACTTTGATGGACCGATACTGGCCTTCGATAGCGTCGGCGCGAGCGGGACGGCCGTCGGGCACCAGGTGCGGCTCGTCCACCGGCGCGTAGCGGTCGAGGAAGGCGTCAACGAACGCCGCTTTCGCGTCGAACGCATTGCCATTGTGACACGAGACGAACAGCCCGAGACCGAGTTCCGGGACGAGCAACAGATCACTGGCAAAGCGAGGCACGCCGCCGCTGTGCCGGAGAACGAGTACGTCGTCTCGCCTCTGGCGCTGGAGCCCGAACGCCATGCCATCGAGCTGTTCGTGTAGCGTGAACCACTGACGGTGCATCGCATCGACGGCCTCCGACGAGAGGATGCGATTCCCGTCGACCGCACCACCGTTCAGGTGTGCGAGCATGAACTGTGCCATGTCCGTCGCGGTCGCGCTCATGCCCGACGCCGGCGGAACTTAAGAGTACCAGTTCACTTCATCAGTGTGCGATTCGCTCGCGCCGCCGACCAGACCGTCCGGCAGCGGCGCGAACGTGCTCCGGTTCATCCCGAGCGGCTCGAACAGCTCGCTCTCGACGTACGTCCCGAAGGACGTGCCCGCTGCGTCGGCGACGAGCTGTCCGGCGAGTGTGGCGGCGTAGTTCGTGTAGTTCGGAATTTCACCAGGTAACTGGAATCGAATCGGTTCGTTCTCACGGAGGTTCGCCGCAAGCGGCCGAATCCGGTCGATGTCGGTCGCTACGTTGCCACCCGAACGCTGGATGAAGCCCGGCGTATGCGTTGCGAGGTGAGCAAGGGTGATCGGCTCGTCGTAGGTCCGAGGGATCGACACCGATTCGAGCGCCTCTCCGGCCGGTGCGTGTGGGTCGACTACCCCTCGATCGACGAGTTCCGTCGCTGCTGTCCACGTGATCGCCTTCGAGATCGAGGCGATTCGAAAGAGCGTCTCGTCGGCGACGACCGGTTCGCTCTCGCTGCAGAACACGTGTCCGTATCCCTTAGCGAGGGCGACCTCGCCGTCGTGGACGACCGATACCGTTGCACCGCCGATGTCGTGTTCGTCGAGCCCCGTCTCCATTATCCGATCGACGAACGCTTCGAGGTCGCCGAGGTTTTCGGATCCTCGGCGGTCGTCGCCGGCCAGTGTGGCTCGCGTGCGGCTCGGAGCACCGCCGGTGGCGGCTGCGACACAGGCAGCACCCGTTCCTGCGAGGAACCGGCGGCGTGAGACGTGCTGGGGCATCTATCGGCGTCAGTATAACGGACGTTTATGATGTTATTCAAACTACCGGACTGTCGGGCGATCGTCTTCCGTTCGACTTGCTGTGGACGACCCAAACGGTAATGATCGATCCGGGAGAGCCCCACCCATGGCCATCGACTACGACGACGCGATCGACTCCTTCGAGTGGGACGTCCCCGACGACTACGACCTTCCATCAGTTATCGAGTCACACGCCGCGGGGTTCGGCGATCGGGTCGCGATCAAGTTCTTAGGAGCGACCGGCGGGCGCAACGAGCGCACCTACGCCGATCTGCGCGACGACGCGAACCGATTCGCGAACGCGCTGACCGACCTGGGCGTCGAGGAGGGCGACCGGGTGATGCATCTCCTTCCCCGGCACCCGGACGTCTTCGGAATCCAGGTGGGCGCGCTCGCCGCCGGTGCGGTGCTCGTCCCCTGCTCGGCGATGCTCACCGCCGGCGACATCACCTTCCGGGCGGAGGACTGTGAGGCGACGACGATCGTCTGTCACGACTCGCTCGCCGGGATGGTCGAACCCGTGCTCGAGGACTCCCCGCTCGAACGAGTGATCGTACTGGGCGGGGCGCGCCGATCGCCGGAAAACCGCCCCGACAGCGTGACCGAACGCGCGGATACCGACCCCGGAGACTGGTACTCCTATTCGGATCTCGTCGCGGACCGATCTACGGAGTTTTCGGGGCCCGATCTCGACGCCGAGACGTACATGACGATTAATTATACCAGCGGCACGACCGGCAACCCCAAACCCGTTGCCCACCGTCACCGCTGGATGTACTGTTTCAATCGCGTGAACGGCCCCTACTGGTGGGGCATCGACGAGGAAACCGATCTCGACTCCGAACTCCTGTGGGCGACGACGGGCACCGGGTGGGCCAAGTGGTTCTGGAGCCCCGTCGGGGTGGCGCTCACCTCCGGAGCCACGCAACTGCTCTACGACGGCGAGTTCGAACCCGATCGCTTTCTCACCCTCTTGGAGCAGGAAGAAGTCACGAAGCTGTGTGCCGTGCCGACCCAGTACCGGATGTTCGCCCAGGCCGACCTCTCGGCGTACGACCTCTCGCTCACCGACATGCTCTCGGCGGGCGAACCCCTCAACCGCGAGCCGATCGACGCCATGGAGGAAGCCTTCGACCTCACCCCGCGGGACGGTTACGGCCAGACCGAGACCGTCGCTTTGGTGACCAATTATCCGGGCATCGACGTGAAACCGGGCAGTATGGGCCGGCCCGCGCCGGGGATGGGTACGACGATCGTCGACGACGAGGGCGCGGAAGTAGAGGACGAGGAGATCGGCGAGATCGCCGTGCCGGTCGAGTGCCCAGGTCTGTTCGACGGTTACTATGAGCGCCCGGAGTTGGACGAAGAGACCTTTGCCGAGGAGTTCTATCGCACCGGCGACCTCGCCTCCCGGGACGCCGAAGGGTTTTATTTCTTCGAGGGCCGGGCGGACGACATCATCGTCTCGGCGGGCTACCGGATCGGCCCCTTCGAGGTCGAAGACACCCTCGTCGATCACGAAGCCGTCGCCGAAGCCGCGGCGGTCGCGAGTCCCGAGGAGGAACGCGGCCAGGTCGTGAAAGCCTATATCGTCCTCGCGGATGGGTACGAGGGTTCGGCGGAACTGACCGAGGAGATTCAAGAGTTCGCGACGGAACGGACGGCTCCGTACAAGTACCCTCGCCGGATCGAGTACCTCGAGGAGCTACCGACGACATCGAGCGGGAAGATCCGCCGGATCGAACTGCGCGAGCGCGAAGAACAGCAGTACGGCGACGCCTGAGCCGGGGTGCGAAACGACCGAGGCAAGCAAGCAGGACACGATCCGAAGCGGAGAGTACGGAGACGGGCAATGGGAATTCGACCGTGCGATTCGATTCGCGCGTCGGCCGAACGTCCAAATACCGAAGCGAGCGGCCTCCGTTCGGGCAACAGCAGTGACTGAACGTTGCAGGTGGCTTCGACGCACACGAACACCGCCACGGGCTCAAACTGCTCGAACAGGACGGGCGGACGATGCACTTAACGAGCCGTCACGACTTGCTCTGTCCGGCCTGTAGGGAACCGTTCGAACGACTGTTCGTCTCGGAGAAACAGCACAACACGTTCGGTACCCCATCGAGCCGGTTTGTCTCGCCCGAACCGACGAACACCGCCTCGTCTCGACACACTGACCCACCGACCCGCAAGCCCGCCGGTCCGCTAGTCCACGCTCGATCGGCGAGTCGTGTCGTTTCGGTTAGCCGCCGCTGGTCTCGGTTTCGGTTCCCATCGTCGTCCCCGTTGTGGTCCCGTTCGTACCGGCGCTCGCGTTCCCGCCTTCGCTTTCGTTCTCGCTCGCGTTCGCTTCGCCGCCGATACCGACCGGCTCGTCCACGACGACGATCGCGCCCCGGCCGGTCTGCTGGCGGTGTGGCGTACAGACGTAGCGGTAGATACCCGCCTCCTCGAAGGTGTATCTAAATGTGATGTTGTTGCCCTGCTGGGGCTCGCCGCTGTCGAAGGCCGCTTCCTCCGTCCCGGTCTGGGCGATCTGGACGACGTTGTGGGGCTTGTCGGCGCTCGCCCACTCCCAGGTGATCTCGGTGCCCGTCGAGATCTTGACCGCCGCGGGATCGAAGCCGGTGTTGGCCTCGCCGGCACCGACCCCGACGTACGGGATCCCGACGACCATGTTGCCGTCGTAAAACGGGTTCTGATCGAGAAGCCACTGATCGACCGTCTCCGGTGCCGGCTGGAGGTACGAACTCGACCCCTCCGATGCGGTCGTGGACGCCGGCGTCTCCGTTTCGGCATCGAAGGGAACCGCCGTCGTCGTCTCGGCTTCGGTGCTGGCCGACTCGTTGCCCTCGCTTCCCGATCCCCCGCCGGCACAGCCGGCGAGCGTTCCCATGGTCGCGGCCACACCGGCGTAACGCAGGACCCGTCGTCGCGAACGCGTCTCGTCGGTCATTCGTCCATCAGTAGTTCCGACCAACGGATAGGCCGCCGGCTTGAATATCCGTTCTCCGGTCTCGAACCGGCAAGGGAGGCGCGAACCCGGCTCCTTTGGTTCGACCGCTACCCAGGAAAAGCAATGGCTATCTGGGTTCTCGGCGACCAGCTCACGACCGCGGTCGGCCCCCTCTCGCGTGCCGACACCGACGAGCGCGTGCTGATGATCGAAGCGCACGACTTCGCGCGCCGCCACGCCTACCATCCCCACAAGCTCGCGCTCGTCTTCAGCGCGATGCGTCACTTCCGCGATGACCTCCGCGAGGCCGGCTACGACGTCTCCTACCACGAGGCCGAGAGCTTCGACGACGCTTTGAAGAGCTACTTCGAGGAGTGCCCGGGCGACGAGCTTACTGTCATGAAACCGGCGAGCTACGGAGCGGCCGATCGACTGACCGACCTCGTCGAAGGTCACGGCGGCTCGTTAGAGGTCGTGACGAACGAGACCTACCTGTGTTCGGAGGAACGCTTCGACGAGTTCGCGGAGGGAAACGAGGAGTTCGATCACGAGTCGTTTTACCGGATGATGCGCCGCGAGACGGGCTATCTGATGGACGGCGAAGAGCCGATCGGCGGGGAGTGGAACTTGGACGATCAGAACCAGAAGTTTCCGGGCACCGAATACGAATCGCCCGACCCCACGCGATTCGAACCCGATGGAATCACCGAGGAAGTGATCGAGTGGGTCGCAGAGGAGTTCGACGGAAGCTACGAGGAGTACCCCTACGGCGGCGCGTGGGCCGACTCTGAAGAGTTCTTCTGGCCGGTGACCGGCGACGAGGCGGAAGTTGCGCTCGAATCGTTCGTCGACGATCGCCTCCCGGAGTTCGGTCCCTACCAGGACGCGATGCTCGACGAGGAGTGGTCGCTCAACCACGCGCTGCTTTCCTCGTCGATCAACCTCGGCCTTCTGCACCCCGCACGCGTGGTCGAACGCGTGCTCGATGCGTACGTCGAACGCGACCTGCCCTTGAATAGCGTCGAGGGGTTCGTTCGCCAGGTGATCGGCTGGCGCGAGTTCATGCGCCACGTCTACCGCTACGATATGCCGGACCTCGCGGACGCCAACCAGTTAGAGGCGAGCGAGGACCTGCCGGAGTTTTACTGGACCGGCGAGACCGACATGGCCTGTCTTTCCGACGTCGTAGAAAGCGTCCGCGAGCGGGGGTACTCCCATCACATCGAGCGACTGATGATCCTGTCCAACTTCGCGCTGACCTACGGCGTCGAGCCACGACAGCTCAACGAGTGGTTCCATGCGGCGTACGTCGACGCCTATCACTGGGTGACGACGCCGAACGTGATCGAGATGGGGATGTACGGCTCGGGCGTCTTCGCCTCGAAGCCGTATGCCTCCTCGGCGAACTACATCGACAAGATGAGCGATCACTGTTCGGGGTGTGAGTACGCGAAGACGAAGACCGT
The DNA here is from genome assembly GCA_003021235.1 of Halobacteriales archaeon QH_6_64_20. Lineage (GTDB taxonomy): Archaea > Halobacteriota > Halobacteria > Halobacteriales > Halococcaceae > PXQR01. Next base: position 33,178 of record PXQR01000146.1, read on the forward strand.
GGGTGAGAACGCCTGTCCGTTCAACGCGCTCTACTGGGACTTTCTGGGGCGCAACGAGGAGCGACTGCGCGATAACTACCGTATGAGCCTCGTCTACGGCCACTGGGACGACAAGGACACCGAGGAACGCGAGGAGATCGCAGAACGCGCGGGCGAGATCCGCGACCTGGCCGCAAGCGGGGACCTCTGAAACGACTCCGTTCGTTCGTCTCGCTCCGATAGCCCGGCTCGTGGCCGCTCGGTACCCCGGGAGCCGCTCGTCGTCGAGGCTCGGCTTTCCGGTTCGTCGAGCGCGCCGGGAGGTGACCGATGCGAGACGACCGCCGAGAGCGACACGGCGACGGGGTGGTTCCCGCTCGCCACAACGGTTAGATAGCTACGAAACGAAATTGCGAGCGCTCGAAGGTATCCATGAACCCCGACCGGGCGACACCGACCCACGGCGACGCTCCCCCGAACGGCGAGACCGTCGATAGCGACGTCAACGACCGGTACGAGAGCGACGGTGGCGGCGACCGATGGTTGATCCTCAATCCGGCGAGCGGGGACGGCGGCCACGGCGATCGCGTCCACCGCCTCGCCGCCGATCGGGGGATCCGCGTACTGGAGACCGAAGGGGAGGGCGACGCCGCGGCGTTCGCACGGCGGGCAGTCGCGGAAAACGTCCGCGAACTAGCCGTCTGTGGCGGCGACGGGACGCTCCAGGAGGTCCTCTCGGGACTGCACGCGACCGGCGCGATCCGCTCGGGAACCGAGACGGCGATCGAGCGCATGCACGCGGTTCACGGGGCGACAGACGGGACGGAAACCACCGACGACGCGGTCGAGACCCTTGCACCGAACGAAACGGGCGGAGCGAACGGAACGAGCGGGACCGACGAAGCGAACGGCGAGCTTTCCGAAGGCAGTTCGGTCACCGATCCGCCGGTGCTCTGTGTGATCCCGGCCGGGACAGCGAACATCTTCGCGACGGACATGGGGATCACCGACATCGACGGGGGGTTTTCGGTGCTCGACGGCGGCGAGGTACGCCGGCTCGACGTCGGGCTCGCGGACGACGAGCCGTTCATGAAGTCGTGTATTGCGGGGCTGACCGCCGATACGAGTTCGGCCACGTCCGACGAACTCAAGGAACGCTTCGGCTCGCTCGCCTTCGTCATCACGGGCGTCAAGCGCGCGGCGGATTTCGACCCGCTCGACGTCGAGGTAGACGCTCGGGGAGCCGAGGGCGAGTGGTCCTGGAACGGTGAAGCGCTGTGTATCGTCGTCGGGAACGCCCGCCGGTACGCCGGCGAGGTCGGCCAGGCGAACATCGAGGACGGCCTGCTCGACGTCACGATCGTCGAGGAGATGCCCCCCGGAGACGTGGTCGCCGAAGCCATCGAGCGCCAGTTGCTCGGCCGCGAGACCGAGAACGTCACCGGGCTCCGAGCCCGCCGGATCGAGATCGACGCGACCGGCGAGGGCCCGATCGAGTTCAGCCTCGACGGCGAGATCGCGTCCCACGAACGCCTTACCCTCACCGTCCGCGAGCGGGCCGTCCCGGTTCGCGTCGGTCCGACGTACGACCCTGACCCGAGCGACGCCTGATCGGACCAATAGACCCCTCACGGCGTCGATGCCTCGGATATGGCCCGAGCTTCGCCGGGTCGTCTCCCCGAGACCTCGTTCGACGTCGCACCGCGACGGCGATAGTAGCTCTTCGGTTGCCCCCCGTCGATCGCCTCCAGTCGACCTCTTATACACGCTGTTCGCGTAGCGACCTTGATTATGACCGAGGTCGAAGACGTCGTCATCGAGACGGTTATCGATCGCAGTCGGAACCTGCTGTTGACCGAGCTGGTAGGACTGATCGAGCGCGAGCACCGAACGGAATCGCCGGGAATCGCTCGTGGGACGCTGGGGACGTACGCGGACGCGTTGGCCGACCAGCCGAACCTCCAGTTCGATCCCGAGCAGTTCGCGGACGCGATCGAGGACGCACGGATCGGCACTCGGACCTGGGTCGACGACGACGCCCTCTACGACCTCGGCGACGATCGGCTCAGCGTCTACCCGCAGGCGTGGCACGACCGCCTCGGCGGCGAGACCGACGTTCGCGAGTACATCGAATACCTACAGAGCGACGAGTCCGGCTTCGCCGACGGAACGCCCCGCGGCGGCCGTGGCGACGGCATCGATCAACCGACGCTCGTCGACGTCGTCTCGGTGCTCGGGGACGTCGATCGCAACGCGGTCCAAGCGCAGATCGAAGACCGGCGGGCCGAAGG
>PXQR01000146.1:35541-42648 GCA_003021235.1 Halobacteriales archaeon QH_6_64_20
CTCGCTGAGCTGCTCGTACCGCTCCTCGAAGCGCGCCTCACAGGAAGGACAGCAAAAACGATAGCGGTCCCCGCCGATGCGTGCGGTCGTTCCCTCGTTCGTCACGGTATTGCCACATTCGGCACACGACAGCGCGAACTCCGTCTCGCCGATCTCGGGCGACCACTCCGCGCCGGCTAGAAGGGACACGTCGTACCCCCGGACGTCCTCGGTCGGGATCGTCGCGAGCAACCACTCGCGAACGTTCCCGGTGGGTAGCGTCGCGTGAAAGACGAGTCGCGAGTCGGCGGTGGTAAAGAGGTGCTCGACCGCGCCCGCGTTCCGGAGGTGCTCGCGAACCCGATCGATGGCGTCGGCGTCGGTGTTCATGGAAACGAGTACCGATACGCCGCCGCGCAGTTGCGAGCGGTCGACGTCGAGCGTAAACCGCCGGATCACGCCGGTTTCCCGCAGGCGCTCGATCCGGTTCGAGACTGCCGGTGCCGAAAGGTCGACCGCTTCCGCGATGTCGCTGTAGGGCCGGCGGGCGTCCGCCATGAGCAGGCGAAGGATCGCCATGTCGATCCCGTCTAGTTCGTCCATACTCTCCTTCGAACCCGAGCGAACAATACGGCTTCGGCTACGAGCGACGGTTTTCGAGCCTCATCGACCGATTGCTCGTTCGTTCCGGACCCGTACGCGCCGTTCGCTTTCGAATCCGAACTTCGGGTGGTCGAAACGACGTGGGTCGAGACGACGGCCGACTCCAACTGCGATGGGAGGCACAACAGCGATGTGCCGGGCGTTCGAACGGTGGGGCATGCCTCCGACACCTACCCACCCCGGAACGAATCACGGCCGAACCGCCGGGAACGCCGACGACAGCGTGTGGGCGTGAGGTTTCTTTAGAGTGTTCGTATCACCGCCTTCGCTCGCCCTCGGGGTCGCTTCTCCCGATCACGGTCGCCGGGTCTACGACTGGTGGAGCGCACACCAGGGGATCTACGAGGGGTTCGTTCGCCTGGCACTTTTCGGGCGCGGGCGTGCGGCCCGGCGACTCGGACTCGGAGCGCTCGGCCTCGATCCGGGCGAGGCGGTTCTCGACGTCGGGTGCGGAGCGGGCGTCAATTTCGACGCGCTCGCCGAGCGCGTCGGCTCGGAGGGACGGATTGTCGGCCTCGATTACAGCCGGGGGATGGTCGGCGGGGCACGCGAGCGGGCGTCGGCGAACCCTATCGGCGAGGTTCACGACGTCCTCCGACCGGGCGGCCGACTCGCCGTCGTGGACGCCCGCCCGTTCCAAGAGGGACTCTGGCGCGCGCTCAACCCGCTCGTTACCCCGATCTCGACCTACGCGACGAACTGGCAGCCCGACGTCGATATCGTGAACGCGATCCGGCGGACGTTCGCCGACGCCCGATGCTGGACGACGAACGTCGGAACGCTCTACGTCGCAGTCGGTCGAAAGGTGTCCGACTCCTAACCCCTCCGCAGTTATCGCGGCATGCCGATAGCCCGATAGTGGCCGGTTCGGTGGTCCGTCAGGACGTCAGGAATTACGGATCTCGAACAGGGAGCGGGGAACACGGAACACGGGACGGAGCGAGAGGTGAAGGAGAAGAAGGGAGAGCGGGCACCGGAGAAGGCGCTTTCCATCGATCGCTCGACGTCTCACTCGGTTTCGGGGACGAACTCGCCGTTTCGCCGCTCGAACTTCACGAGGGGGTCCTCGCCGGCCGGACAGGGCCGCGCTGGCGACGCCCCGGTCGCCGGCGTGCCGCTCCCGACCACGACGGTGCCCCCGCTTCCGCCCGCGAAGCGCTCGATCCGTCGCCCCGCGTTCACGACGACGGTTCGTGCGGGTATCGTCGATCGCCACTCGGCCGCCACCGGTTCGTTCGAGTCGTCCTCCTTGGACTCGGCCGGGCGGATCGCCACCTCGCCGCCCGGTGCGTCCGGGGCGACACAGATCGCGACGAAGCTGATCGCCCGGTGTCGCTCGGACTCGCAACGGTGTAGGGGACGACGACGCTGGCGGTCAAGAGCGCCACGACGAGCAGATACGTCGCCCGCTTAGCGTCGCCCCTCATTTTCGAGGTTCCTCCCGATCGGCTCGGAACGCACGGACGAGACCGACGACCTCGCTGGCGACGAGCAAGCCGAGGGGAACGACCACGAGCGCGACGAACCCGGCATCGCTGGCGGCGAAGGCGATGACGGACCCGACGAGCGGTATCGCAAACGTCACTCGACCGATAACGGCCGACGCCGGGACGCGTCCCGGGTCGGTGCGGTCGTTCGCGTCGCCTTTCGTCCGGAAGGAACCCCCGTCGCCTCCGTCCTCCACGCCGACGACACGATGGGTTACGACACCGGCGCGTCCGTCGGCAGTGGTTCGTTCGGTGCGATAGGAGATCACGTCGCCCGCCCTGATCTCGCTTGGAGGTGCGCCCGAGAAGAGCACGACGTCGCCCGCCTCGATCGTCGGTGCCATGCTTCCCGAACGAACGACATAGGCCCGGTCGGCACCTGCGAGTTCCGGGACGACGGTAATGGCAAACGGAACGACGAGCGCCACGACGAGGATCGCGACGCCCGCTCGGCGGACGGTTCGGTTGGTCGGGACGCACATTGTCGGTGAGTGTCGGTGTGTCGGTGTGCGGTCGTGGTTCGAGGTGATGTCAGTCGTCGAGTTCGATCGCCGTGTTCGGCTTCGATGACCGGTCGGTGGGAAGCGCCCGATCGGTGCTGTGCTAGCCGTGTTCAGTGTACGGTGTGTACGGCCGATCACGCGAAGGCGACCGGGCGAACACGGGAGCAAGGCGTCCGTTTCCCGGCGGCCCCGAGCCGAACGACGACTCGGACCCGGACTCGAACTACTTGTCGGGTTTCGAGCCCTCCTCACAGCGGTTCTCGTACAGGCGCACCGCGACGTCGAATTCGAGCCTGTCGCCCTGGGCGGCGTTGTTGTCCGACCGATCGCGAAAGAGCCCCTGGATAATGAGGTCGTCGCCGCTCTCGTCGTTCGTGCCGGTCTTCGGCAGCTCCTCGTTCACGAAGAAGGTCTCCCCGCGGACGTCGTCGAAATCGGCGATCGAATCCGATCCACCGAAGAAAAACTCGATCCCGTCGCCGACGTCGAGAGCGGCCCGGAGGCCGAGTTGGTCGTCGAGTTCGCCGCTTCCCCCGGTGTTCGTCTCCGACTCGGGATTCTCTCCCTCGGAGCTCGACACGTCGCCGATCGTGATCGAGACACACTGACCCGCCACCGAGCCGGTGTTGGTCAGCTTCTCGACGTCGGTGAACGCCTCGCCGGGTGCCAGCGGGCCGGACTGAACGCGGATCATGTCCTCCGAGTCGTCCTGGCTGTCCCGCTGGCCGTCTTCCCCCTCGACTTTCAGATCGAGCGTGCCCGCCTGTGTGGCGAGCCGTTTGGTTTCCGTGTCGCTGTACGCTACCCAGGTACCCGCCCCGAGCGCGCCCGCGGCACCGATGGTTCCGATTCCGCCGAGAACGCGTCGTCGGGTCAGTCGGTTGTCGTCTGCCATGTTCGCATACGCCTCGCCGGCGATCGTCGCCGGCCCGAGGCGTACGTATCCGTGACTATCCGGTAGGATCCTGTGTATACGGACTCCGTAGGTCGACAGAGAGGCCCTGACTCGGGGTAAAGCGAGTTGAACTCCGAGTAAAGCGGGTCGGACCGAACAGCCAGGATGTCCTCGAATCGCGGTCCGACGCGACACGCGTCGTTCGATGGGCCGATCCGGGTTCAAGCGGACGTTCAGCCGTTTTTAACGACCGGTTATAGTGGTCGGACGAGTTCGGACGCTATCGCCCCGTTCGGCCCATCGACCGGCGACCTCGCCGGTCTAACCCGCCGTAGAACCGCGACTCGATCCCTCCTCGAAGCTATTAGATAAGTAAGTTCATAGTATGCGTACACTCGTCATGACCCTACCGAACGATCGCACCGCCCTTGTGGGGCCGATCCCATGAGCGGTCCCTCGCCGACGGCGGGCGACGCGAAAGCGTCCACCCCCTCGCTCTCGAACGAGGTCGTCTTCGACGTGCTGAGCAGCGAGCGCCGCCGCCGCGTGCTCCAGTACCTGCTTGACGTCGCCGACCGAGCGACCCTGCGCGACCTCTCGCGGACGCTCGCCGCCTGGGAGAACGACGTCCGCACGAGCGAGGTTACAGGCCAACAGCGTAAACGCGTCTACACCGCGCTCAAACAGTTCCACCTGCCGAAGATGGATCGCGCGGACGTGATCGACTACGACGACGATCGGGGGACGGTTTCGCTCACCGAGGCCGCCCGGAACCTGCGGGTCTACCTCGAAGTCGTGCCCGAAGACGAGATTCCCTGGAGCGAGTACTACTTAGGACTCGGCGCGGTCTCCTCGGCGGCCGTCGCCGCCGTCTGGATGAGTGCGTTCTCGCTCGGCGCTCTTTCAGGATTCGTCCTGGCGGGACTGATCGCCCTCGCGTTCACGCTTTCCGCCGGCGCACACGTCTACGCCAATCGTCGCAATCGTCTCGAAGACCAGCGGCCGCCGCTCGACGGCGACGATGCGTGAAGTCGGCGATATCAACTCGAACTCTACTTGATGATTGACATAGCGTAATGTAACATCTTCAGGCTTGATCCGCCGATGAGAGTAGCAGGTGCTACCTCAGACATATGAACCGAACAGATCCGACTTCTTTAGCTCGATGGCAAGGTAAAGCGTATAATACGAGCAGTGTATTTCACCACGTTGACACAATATGAGTAGAGAGGATGATTGCGACGAGTATCACTCCGATCAGTCTGATTCCAAACCTGATTGTACGAGGCACCATCTTAAGATAGAGGCCCGTAGTGATTCCGACGACGATGAGGTAGGTAGTTACTCGTTCCATTTCGAACCGGAGTCCGAGAGTGAGTACACCGAGAGGACCAATAATGAGGATGAGAAAGATTTCGTCAGTGGAACACTGGACGGAGGTACGGACGAGTATTACTACTACGGCGGTTCGATCACACCAGGCGGAAGATCTGGTTACGTTGACTACACTGCTGACGGTGAGCCAGTCCGAGTCAGCGAACCAGAGGATGGTGGTCACTCAGCGGAATTGAATCGTGAGTTAGTGGTTGAACACGTTGACAACGACGATGTGAGTGGAGAGTATAAAGTTATACTCGCTGATTATTCATCTATCGAGAGTATTAGAACTGATGGCTCGGATGAAGTCTATCCTACCAGAGTTACTGGAAATCTCGATGAAGGGGTAAACAAGTACTTGTTCGATGGGTCTCTCGGTCACGTAGAACGCGAGGGGCCACTTCGATTCTGGGTAGATGGAGAATTACGAAAAGAATCTATCAACTATGACAAAACCCGGGTTGCTATAGCACATAGAAGCTATTTAGACGTAATACAAGAGAACTATGAAAAGTATATGCAGAAAAGCGACGTCCGCAATCGAGGCGGCGTCGTGGCAAAAACACCGGAGGATGCTTATTATCCGCTTCAGTCAATGACGTTAGCGGATATTGGAGGACATGCGCAACTAGCCGACGGTCCGATCGAACGCGAACACCTGCTTGAATACAGTAACTCGTTGCCGAGTATCAGTTGGCTGCCTCAGGAGGATCTCTTAGCTCTCCCTGTAGAGCTAATGGAACTTCTGAAAGTAGGAGTAACTCGTGATCATATCGCATACTGGGAACGAGCGTATAGAGATCTACGACGGGTCAGAGACAAAGTAGGCATAAGTTCGGAGATGTTGGAAAGTCTCGAATTGCTCGTTCGAATATCGATTCGATCTCCTGCCGCCAGCGGTGGATCATTGCCATCTGGGAGGGAGCATGCTCCTATTGGCTATTGGAGCCAAGAGGCACATACCGATGTGATTATTGGCAGATCAGAGGTCGTAGCTGCATACCTATCTTATCCGGTTTTGGAGCACTTCGTCAAATGGGCGTGTGAGGAAGATATAAACTTGGATGGGACTATTAAGCAGGGAAAGACAATTGAGAGATTCAACGGCGATCCTTACACAAATAGATGCTCTCGTATTGGTCATTTACTGAATCATCTCGAACTTGAGATAGCAGGCGAGGAACTCCGGAAAGACATGGAACAAATGAGAGAGAAGATTGGCGAGTTCTACAGACATCCTGACGATCATATATACGGTTTCATCGATAACAAGAGAAACCGTATCTCACACGGAGAGGGTATAGCAGTAGCTGAATACGGCACGATACTGAATTTAATCTCGCTGATTATCTCTCACGAGATCGTTAGGCGAACCTCATAGACTTCCAGTCACCACGCCTGGTACTATTCGTCTCCGGGACCGGGCCGTCCCAGCGTGTGAAATTCCTCGTTCGGCCGCATGTCCGCGAAGTTCGCCATCCGGTTCGAGAGGTTATAGTAGGCGGTGACGCTCGCGATGTCCCAGATCGCCTCGTCGGAAAACCCGACCTCGCGCAGGCGTTCGAGATCGGCGGAATCGACCTTTCCGGGCGAATCGGTCAGGGTTTCTACGACGTCCAACATGGCCCGGTGGCGGTCGGAGAGATCGGCCGAACGGTGGTTCGCCGCGAGCTGATCGGCGAGCAGGGGATCGTCGCCGTAGATTCGGAGGAGCGCGCCGTGAGCGACGATGCAGTAATAACAGTCGTTGATCCCGCTGGTCGTGACGACGATCATCTCGACTTCCGCGCGCGTGAGCGCCGTGTCCTCGACGAGGGCGTCGTGGTAGTCGAAAAACGCCCGGAAGTGACTGGGTTTGAATCCGAAGGCTTCGAACACGTTCGGCGTGAATCCCGCCTCTTCGGTTTCCTCAACGATGCGCTCGCGGACGTCCTCGGGGAGATCGTCGAGTTCGGGGACGTCGAACTCGGTCATGGGAGCTTCCGACATACCCGGAGCACGACCGTGTGCGTTTTAGCCCTTTGCCCGCTCGGCTGGTGTTCGGTCAAGAAATTCCTAAAGAAGGCCACCGAGACCGCTTAGGAAGCCCCCGAGTGCTCGACTCCCGCGGCTCGTTGCGCGCGTTCGCTCACTTCGCTCGCGTGCTTACGTCGTCGGGGTTCGCCGAGCACTCGGGAGCTTCTATACTGTCTGTCGTAAGCCT
>PXQR01000147.1:0-10863 GCA_003021235.1 Halobacteriales archaeon QH_6_64_20
GGCGGCGGTCGTGAAGATCTTCGACTCCTCGGTGGGAATCGTCGTGTTCTTCTCGATGAGCCGCTCGAACAGCCCACCCTTGACCTCGATGCCGAGCGAGAGCGGGGTGACGTCGAGCAGCACGATGTCGTCGACGTCGCCGGAGAGGACGCCACCCTGAATGGCCGCGCCGAGTGCGACGACCTCGTCGGGGTTGACGTTCTTTTTGGGTTCTTGACCCACAAGTTCCTCGACCTGTTCTCGGACCTGGGCCATTCGGGTCGAACCACCTACGAGAATCACCTCGTCGATGTCCTCCTTCTCGTAGCCGCCGTCGTCGAGCGCCTGCTCGGTTGGCCCGACCGTGCGCTCGATCAGGTCGTCGGTGAGCGACTCGAACGTCGCACGAGTCAGACTCTGTTCGAGGTGGATCGGCCCGGAGTCAGTCGCGGTGATGAACGGCAGGTTGATCTCGGTTTCCTTGCGACTGCTTAGCTCGATTTTGGCCTCTTCGGCGGCCTCGGTCAGCCGCTGGAGGGCCTGCCGATCCTCCCGGAGGTCGAAGCCGTGCTCGTTCTCGAACTCCTCGGCGAGGTGGTCGACGATCGCCTGGTCCCAGTCGTCCCCTCCCAAGTCGTTGTCCCCGTTCGTTGCGACGACTTCGTACACTCCACCACCCAGTTCGAGGATCGAGACGTCGAACGTCCCACCCCCGAGGTCGAACACCAACACGGTCTGGTCGGACTCGTCGTCGAGCCCGTAGGCCATCGAGGCGGCAGTGGGTTCGTTGATGATCCGCTCGACCTCGAAGCCCGCGATCTCGCCGGCGTCCTTCGTCGCCTGACGTTGGCGGTCCGAGAAGTATGCTGGGACGGTAATGACGGCCTTCTCGACGTCATCGCCGAGGTACTCTTCGGCGTCGCGCTTGATCTTCTGGAGAATTGCGGCCGAGATCTCCTCGGGCGTGAAGGTCTCGCCGTCCGTCTCGATGTCGTAGTTCTCCTCGCCCATGTGGCGCTTGATCGACTCGACAGTCCGATCGGGGTTCTGGACCGCCTGATTTTTCGCTGGCTTGCCCACGAGACGCTCGTCGTCGGTGAACGCTACCACGGAGGGCGTGGTGCGGTCGCCCTCGTCGTTGGTAACGATTTCGGGATCGCCACCCTCCATCACCGCGAACGCGCTGTTGGTCGTGCCGAGGTCGATACCGAGAATTTCGTTGCTGGTCATATCTGACAGGTTCCGGTTCCTTCCACTTAAAAGTTGTTTGAGAGGGCATCTTGGACGTACGGACACCGGTGGGGTACCTCGATTTCGATTCTTTATCGAAAGAAGATCGGTGCCTATATGTAAACTACAATACTACCGTTCTTCAGCCAAGTCGCGCGAAAAGCGACCCGACTCCGACCGCCGAATCGCTCGACGTATACGGTGAGTACGAGTTCGATACACTGGACGAGGGGTGATCGTCCGGGAGGTTCTCGGTCCACTGGTCGACGGCGATCGCAGACGCCCGAGACATCGGAAAACGCCCTACGATTCGTTCGAGGAGGACCGCTAAACGACCTTCATCGCGATCGGGAGAGATGGAGTCGTCCGCTCTCTCCGAGCGCTCGTACCCCGACGCCGATGGCTGGCCGACGCCGACTCAGAGCGCGCGTTTGTCCTTTTCGACGACGCGAACGTTCTCGATCCGCGTTGCGGGGTACTGGCCCTCGTCGTTTTTCTCGACGGCTTTGACCATATCCCAGACCGTGTTCAGTCCCGTCGTCACCCCCTCTAGGGCTTCCATCTCACAGCCGGTCTTGCCCGTCGTCTCGACCGCCACGGTGAGCGTGAGTCGGTCGTCGTCGATTACGAAGTCCGTATCAACGTTCGAGATCGGAATCCCGTGGCACATCGGGATCGTCTCCCAGGTGTGTTTCACCGCCCGAATCGCGCCGATCCTGGCGGTCGCCAGGACGTTTCCCTTGCCGATCTCGTCCGCTCGGATCGCGTCGATCGTCGATTTTGAGAGGTGAATCTCCCCGCGCGCGACCCCCCGACGGGCGCTATCGGGCTTCGCCCCGACGTCCACCATGTCGACGTCGCCCGCGTCGGTCGTGTGCGTCAGGTCGCCGGCCGCATCGGTTGCACCGTCCGCGTCGGTCGCGTCGGTTGCGTCGGTCATGTCACCGGCATCGGTCGTGTCAGTCGCGTTGGTTGGGTCGGTATCCTCAGATCCGTCGTCGCCCGACTCTCGGCTGGGGTCCGAATCCCCGTCGTTCCCGGTCGCGTGGCCCTCTCCGGGTCGCGGGCGTTCGGTCATCGTGCCTCCCAGGTCACGCCGGGCAGTTCGTCGAGCAGGTCCGAGGCGAGCAGGCCGTTCCCTGCTTCACTACGTGATTCGGCCGCTCGGCCGTTGACGTAGGGGGCTGCCGTCGCCGCGGTGAGCGGGTCGGCGCGGGCGAGAAACGCCGCCGTGATCCCCGCGAGCACGTCGCCGGTCCCGCCGACGGTCATGCCCGGAGTGCCGGCACGACAGACTCGGGTCCGCTCGCCGTCGGAGATCACGTCCCGCTCGCTTTTCGCGACGAGAACGTGACCCAACTCCGCGGCGAAGGACTCGATGTCCTCGATGTGGGCGGCGAGGTCGTCGGCCTCGGGGCCGCCCATCGCGGCGAGTTCCTTCGTGTTGGGAGTGCAGACGAGCGTCGCGTCGGTCTCGACCTCGGGGACGATCGAGAGGGCGTCGGCGTCCACCACCGCGCGGCCGTCGAACGCATCGAGGAACTCTCTCACACCCTCTTCGGTCTCCTCGGCTGAGCCGAGCCCCGGCCCGAGGACGACGATGTCGTCGTACCGCGTCGCCGTCTCGACCAGATCGTCTACCTGCTCGGGCGTCAGGCGATCGGCCTCGTAGGGCTGAACGATCAGGTCCTCGGCGTAGCCCGCGATCGGTTCGAACACCCCTTGGGGGACTGCGACGAACGCGAGGTCGACGCCCGCCCGGAGCGAGGCCTGCGCGGCGAGCGCCGGCGCGCCGGTGTACGGACCGCCGCCGACGACGAGTACGCGCCCGTTATCGCCCTTCGTGACCCCGGCTTCGCGTCGTAGCGCGCCGAGATCGCCCGGCCCGACGACGTTCTCGGCGGCGGCCGGGATGCCGATGTCCGCGACCGTCACCTCGGCGTCGAGATCGACGAGACCGGGTTTCGCGTCGTGAAAGGTGACGATCCGGTCGGCGTCGACCGCTTCACCCGCTCGCTCGCCGGTGTCGGCGTTCGCTCCGGAGGGGACGTCGACCGAAACGACGGGGGCGTCCGCGTCATTCATGAGGCGAGCGGCCGTCGCCTCCGGCTCCCGAAGCGAACCCGTGACGCCGGTCCCGAGCATCGCGTCGACGATCACGTCGGGTTCGGCCCCGTCGATTTCGCCTTCCAGATTACGGGAATCGCGCACCTCGCGGGCGTCGTAGTCAGCTATGATGAGCGCGTCCCAGTTCTCGCGGGCGATATCGGTGCTGATACTCGAAGCGCGCCCGAGCAAGCGTACACGAAGGTCGTACTCGTCCAGAAACCGGGCGGCGACGAGCGCGTCGCCCCCGTTGTTGCCCCGACCGGCGACGATCAGCACCTCCGAGCCGGGTTCGGCCGTCTCCCGTACGGCGCGGGCGATGGCGTTGCCGCTCGATTCCATGAGCTGTTTCCGGGGGACGCCTAGCGCGGCGGCGTTCTCGTCGACGGCGGCCATACGGTCTGCGGTGATCATCGAACGCGCTTCACGCGCGGCGCTGTTAAGCGTGCGGACGAGGCGTCCGAGAAGCGAAGGCACGATATGGGCGCCGATAAGCGCGGACTCGGTCGATGCCGCCGTGAGCTACCGTTTGACCTCGAACCCATTGAGACTCCCGGGTTCTTCGCTTTCGCTTTCGACACTCTGGACGTCGGCGGCCAGGCTTCCCGTCCGGCACCACTCGATCATCCCCTCGACGTCCTCCTTGGGACCTTCGAAGACGGCCTCGACCCGACCGTCGTTCAGATTGCGGACCCAGCCGTCGAGGCCGCGCTCGCGGGCGGCGTCCCGGGTGTTCGCCCGGTAGGCGACACCTTGGACGGTGCCGGAAACGAGTACGCGTGCGCGAGTGCGCGTCATGTGGCCGGTCTCGTCCTCCGTTCGTATAAGTGGCTGGCTACCCCTAATGGACGACCCGGAGACTACGAGTGACCCGAAGGCGATGGAGTCCGATGTCGTCCGGTCAAGGGAGCCGAAAAGGAAGGGGCGGCGCGGCGGTCACGGTTCGAAACCCCCACGAAGCTTATGCCGGATGCGGCGAAAGTCATAGTCGTATTTCAAATGTCCCAAAGCGAATCGGTCCCCACCTCCCGGCGACTCCGCCTCCGCGGCCAGCGATCGTCCATCACTCCCGACGGCGTAGCGCTCGACGAACTGGCCGAGTGTTTCGACGACGACGTCGACACTGACACCGACGCGGGCGTCGACGCCGTCGAACTCGCCCTCGACGGCGGTAGTGCTGAAGACGCCATCGAAGCCCTCGGACGGCTCACCGAGGCCGACTACGACGTCACGGTGCGCGAACTCGTCGTCGAGATCCGTCGCTGATACGTCCGAGGAGTCATCACGACGGCTCTCTCGCCCTCTCAGTTCTCCGCCGTCCCGCCGTACTACCCTGTTACCCCTGTCGCTGTTCTCACTGAGCAGTGATTTATGTTCCCGGGTGGCTATGAGAGAGCGTGGAAAACGTCACCGATCGCGTGAGCAACCCCTTCGACATGCGCCCGCCTTGCGAGCGGTACGTCCCCGGCTACGGCGATGCCAACGCCGATTTTCACGTCGTCGGCGACCATCCAGGAACCTATGGCGGGGCGAGCGGGGGAGTGCCCTTCACGAACGATGCGGGGATAGCACTCCAGGAAGCGCTCACCGAGGTCGATCTGCTCGATAGCGTCGGCGAGCGCCCCGAGACGAGCTATACCTTCCTCTCCTATCTACACATGTGCATGCCCGACGACGGGGAACCGACCGAGGCCGACTACGACGCAATGGAGCGCTTTTTCGACGCCGAAGTCCGTGCCATCGCCGCACACGTCCTGCTCCCGGTCGGCGAGCGGGCTACCCGTCACGTCCTCGAAACATATACCGCACAGTACGGCAAGGTACCCCTCGACATGGCCCGGCTCCATGGCATCGAAGTGCTCGGGACCGGTTGGCTCGTCTACCCGGTGAGGAATCCCGCACACTGGGAAGGCAACGACCGCGAACGGCTCGTGAGCGCGCTCGCGGAGTTACAGGCGACGGATTTCCGCCGCGAGGTCGATCTCGGGCGCTTCGTCGCCGACGACGAACCCTACTACGTGCGTTGACCGTCGTTCGCCGATCGACGGACGCTGACGACCGTACGCTGATATACGTATCGACGGAGGTACTCGCCGCGTACTGCTTCGTTCGGGATAACGTAATTCAGGGCACGAGCACGAGCTTACCCGGGTGACTGTCCTCCATTACGGCGCGCTGGGCCTCGCCCGCCTCCTCCAAGCCGTAGGTTTGTGCGACATCGACCGTGATCTCGCCGCTTCCCATGAGGTACGCCAGCCGTCTTAGAGGTATGGTGAAATCCGGCGTGTTGAACATCGTCATAAACGTATAAGAGACGTCCCTGCCGCGTGCGACACCGTCGTTCTCGAACCCTACTTGGGGGTCGCTCTCGCCGATGCCGACCACCCGCGCGCCGGTCGCCGCCACGTCGGCGTCGAACTGGAGGTACTCGTCGAGACGGTGATCGAGGACCACGTCCACGCCTGCCGTGCCGCTCTCGGCCGCCGCGCTCCGCACCTCGTCGGCCAGGTCCTCGTCGGCGTAGTCGAGTACGGTATCGGCACCCAACGTTTCGAGACGGTCGTGATATTCCGGCGAGGCAGTGGTAACCACGTGTGCGCCGGTCGCTTTCGCCAGTTGGATCGCGGCGTGGCCGACGCCCCCGGAGCCGCCGTGGATCAAGCAGGTTTCTCCGGGTTCCAAGCCGGCGTGATCGATCAGCGCGCGCCAGGCGGTGACCGCGACGACCCCCGCCCCGCCCGCCGCCTCGAACCCGACCGAGTCGGGCAGGTGGACCATGCGGTCGGTTGGGGCGAGCGCGTACTCGGCGTACCCGCCGTGGTGATCGCGGCCGAGACCGGTGCCATACACCCGGTCGCCCGCTTCGAACCCCTCGACGTACTGGCTGGTCTCGGCGACGACGCCCGCGAAGTCGACGCCGGGCGTCATCGGCATCTCGAGCGGCTCGTACGACCCCTCTCTGAAGTACGTGTCGACGGGGTTGACCCCCGCGCCGCGGATCTCGACGAGGACGTCGTGCCCCTCGGGGTCGGGCCGGTCTACCTCGTCGACGCTCAATACATCGGGCCCGCCGTGCTCGTGGAAGCGAACTGCGCGCATACTCCTCGCTCAGCGGGCGACGACAAAAGCCTACCCGCGACGCGAGCGGCAAGTGTAGGTGCGACGAATCCGTAGGATCGAGCGCGTCGGGGGGCTTTCAAACCGATTAGACTGACTCGTTGTCTCTTCTCATACCCCGAGTTAACACTGCTCCGACAGCAACCCGGGAAGCCTTCGGCCCGTAGTGTTGACGTAGCACCGATATATGGTCGTGTACCCGTTCGCTCACCGGCGGTTCGCCGATGTCGCTCCTCGGGCGAACGCCTGGCTCGCTGCGACGTCGACGGCGTGATCGCCGATCGCCCGACCGTGCTCCGACGATCCGTATCGACGGTCGATCCGGCGATGATATTCGTCAGTAAATACTTTCTAGAATGAAACATAGCCATCTATAGATTCCTAAGCGAATACTCATATGGCTGGGAGCCTGATTCGGAGGCACCGACGAATGAAACCCGTAGCGAACGCGGGCAGTTCGGTCGACAGCCCTCCACCGGTCCGAGTCGACGACCCGACCCTGATCGCCCACCGCGGGTTCGCCGGCGCGTACCCCGAGAACACCCACGCCGCGATGCGCGAGGCGACCGCACCGACGAAGCGGCCGGCGGAATCCGCACAATCGACCCGCTCCGTTGCCGACGCCGTCGAGATCGACGTCGTTCCGTGCGCGAGCGGCGAACTCGTCGTCTTCCACGACGCCTTTCTCGACCGCCTCACGGACGCGCCGGTCGACGCGGCGAACCGGACGATCTGGGAGACTCCCCTCGACCGGCTTCGGGAGCTAGAGATCCTCGATTCCGGCGAGACCGTACCCCTGTTGGTCGAACTCCTCGAAACGATCCCTGAACGGGTTCCCGTCACCGTCGAACTCAAGAACCCCGGAACTACTCCGGCTCGTACCTACCGCGACCTCCCGGACACGCGACGAGCGAGCTACGATCGCGCGTGGGAGGCCAGTGCCGAGTCCTTCGTCGAGGTGATCGACGGGTTCGGACACGATTTCCTGGTTACTTCCTCGTTCGAGGGGGCATTGCGTGCGATGAACGATGTAGCACCTGAAATTCCGCTCGGCTATTTCTTCGGAAAGTCGATCGAGACGGGTATGGAGATCACCCGTCGGTACGACGCGGAGGTGTGCTGTCCGCCGCGCACCGCGATCCCCGGGACCTCCTTCTTTAATGACGCGTACGACGATCTCCCGGACGGCGGATTCGAGCAGTGCGATCTCGTCTCGATCGCCCACGCGGAAGGTCGGGCGGTCTACGCCTGGACGATCGACACTCGGCGTCAGGCCGCCGAACTCCGGGCCGCCGGCGTCGACGGGTTGTTGTCCGATTACCCTGGATTGCTCGGTCCCGACGATCGCACGGTGTCGTCAACTGCGAAACCGGCCGACGACTGACTATCTCGGGTCCGGTTCTCGGACGGTGACGAACGGAGCTACCGGAGCTACCGGCGTGTTCGTCACACGCTGTTCGCGGCGATCAGAGTAGCCCTCCCAGTTCGCCGACGTCGCTCGCGACGAGTGTCGGCCGGATCGCACTCTCCTCGACGGCCGTGCGCGTCGCGTCCCCCGAGAGCACACAGACCGACTCACATCCGAGTCGGTCCGCCATCCGGATCTCGGTCTCCAAGCGATCGCCGATCACGACGACGTCGGCCGGATCGAGACCCCGATTTTCCAGAACGTGATCGACCATCTCGGTGCTCGGCTTCCCGAAGACCCGAACTGGCTTCTGTCCGGTCGCAGCCTCGATCAACGCGCCGATCGCCCCGCAGTCGGGCACCAGCCCCGCGGGGGTCGGACACACCAGGTCGGGGTGAGCGAGTAAGAACTCCGCGCCGTCGCGGATCGCGAGCGTCGCCTTCGCGGTTTTCTCGTAGGTGAGTTCGGTGTCGAAACCCACGACGACGAACTCGGGACTCGGGTGATCGACGTCGAATCCATGATCGCGAACGGCTCCGGCCATCGCGTCGGTTCCGAGCACGTACACCCCCTCCGCGTCCACGCTATCGAGGTACGCGAGCACGCCGTCGGTCGAAAGCAGTACGTCCTCGGGATCGGCCGGGATTCCGAGTCGCTCCAACTTCGCGGCGTAGTCGGTCTTCCACCGCGAGGAGTTGTTCGAGAGGAAGAAGACCTCGACGCCACGCTCGCGGAGCCCGGAAACGGCCTCGCTCGCGCCGTCGATCAGCCCGTCACCGAGGTAGATCGTCCCGTCGAGATCGAAGAAGGCCGCCCCTCTATCGCCGAGCGCCGACAGCGACGAGAACAGGCGATCGGCGAGGAGCAGATCGTCGTGATCGTCGACTTCGACCCAACGCCGGCCGGCGACGTCGACCGGTCGGACGTCGAAGTCCGAAAGCAGGGAATCGATCGCGGCTTCGGTCCAGCCGTCGTCGGCATCGGCGTCGATCCGGCGGTCGATCTCGTCGAACAGCGCGTCGGCAAAGGCAGCCGAGAACCGATAGCAGTCGATCGAGGTAGCATACGCGTCACGTCGCTCGATCCCCTTCGAGATGTGATCGATCGAGTTCTCACCACGGAGGGTGATCTTCATGCTTTCGGCGTCGTAGGTCCCCGTGTCACAGGCTATCGCGCTCGCCGCGTCGCTCTCGACGAGACGTTTCATGACATCGGGCTCGAAGACGACGTCGCCATTAGAAAGGAGGAGATCGCCCTCGCTTCCATCGACGGCCTCGCGCGCGAGCGAGAGCGAGTACATGTTGTCGGTCGCGTCGTACCGGCTGTTCTCGATCACTCCGACCTCGAAGGCCTCGTACTCCGCAGCGACCCTCTTACAGAGTTCGCGGACCTGGGGAGCCCGATAACCGGCGACGACCGTTACGGTACCGACGCCGGCTTCGGCGTACGCGCGGAGCTGGTGGGCGAGGATCGGTGCCGTGCCCGTCGTAACACAGGGTTTGGGGACTCGACGCGTGACCGGCCGGAGGCGGGACCCGACTCCCGCCGCTAGTATTACTGCGTGCATGATCATATGTATTGAAGGCACACTACGAGAAACGCCCCGATAAGTGCTACTATGAACTGGCACGTACATCTATAGACCGAGTGCAGTTCGACGATCCGTTTCCAGTGTATCAGGGCCTCGAAGTCGCCTCGGACCACCCGGCGATCCGAGCGCCGCCGCTGTGGGTGTGAACGCCGGTCGGCCGATATCAGGCATTGAGACGCTCGAACACCGCCTCACAGACCGCTTCGGATCGGTTCTCGTCTTCCCGACAGAACCGCTCGCGGAGGCGGGCGCGCTCGCTCGCATAGCCGTTATCGTCGGTCCCGTTCGCGTCCTCGGTCATCGCCGCGTCGAGCGCGCCCAGCAGACCCTCGAAATCGGTCGCGACCGGACCAGGGGTAACGCTCTCGTAGTCGTAGTAGAACCCTCGCTCGGCACGGTAGCGCTCCACGTCGTAGGGATAGAACACGAGCGGTCGGTCGAGCAGGAGGTAATCGAACAGGATCGAGGAGTAGTCGGTAAGCAGGCCGTCGGTGGCAGAAAGCAGCGGATAGACGTCGAGCGCCGTCGGGAGGCGTATCACCCGCTGTAGATCCCCGTCGAGCGCGAGACGCTCGAACGGGTGGGCTTTCACGAGCAGGAAGGCCCCGCGCTCGGCGAGGAACGAATCGAGCGCCGCGAAGTCCACGTGCTCGACGACGCCCGCGCTCTCGCCGATCCGCCGGTAGGTCGGCAGGTAGAGCCACAGCGGTCCCTCGCTGGCGAGCGAGCGGACCCGTTCGCGGAGGCCCTCGTCGATGCCGATCCCGCTCCCAGGAATTTCGCGAGCGAACACGTCGTTGCGCGGGTATCCCGTCGGGGCGATCACCTCGGGATCGATCCGAAATGCCGAGGCAAACGACTCGCGTGTCGCCTCGCTCGCCGCGGTGAGGAGGTCGATACGGCGGTACGTGTAGGTAGTGGCCGCCCGCGTCGCGACCGACCGCGTGCGGTACCCGGTCTCCCAGTCCCAGGAGATCCGTTTGAGGGGGGTGCCGTGCCAGAGCATGACCGCAAGCGCCCCGCCCGAACACGACGCACAGACGTCGCCGAACCGGTGGGTGAGGAAGGTCACTCCCGCACGGCGACCGACGTCGAGCCCGCGCGGGGAGTAAGTATAGTACGCCTCGTAGCCGTGGCTTCGCAGTGTCGTGACGACCGATCGGTTCGCCGAGAGCCACACGGGCCGGATCTCGGGGTAGTGGGCACAGACGTGCAAGAAGAGGTACTTCGCGTTATCGGTAAACGCCTCGCCGCTCTGTGCGCCGAATACCCAAAGTAACGGGTCGCGTTCTACGACCCGCGAGAGCCGTGCCGTCGCCGCGTGGCCGATACAGCCCGCGACCCGTGTGGCCGCCGAGAGCGGCCGGTCGCCGAGCAACGTCATGATGTCGGTGATCCGTCCGTTCGGTCCCGGTCGCTTCGACGACTTCGG
>PXQR01000147.1:10883-13214 GCA_003021235.1 Halobacteriales archaeon QH_6_64_20
AGGGCCGAATCCGGTTCCGATCGCTCACGGGTCGAGGATAACGGGATTTATGCTGGCGGGCGTTCCCGGTTCGCGTGATGAGACTACACGAGTACCAGGCCAAGGAGATCTTCGCCGACGCCGGACTCCCGGTACCCGACGCCGATCTCGCGGACACGGTGGGCGACGCCGTCGTCGCGGCCGAGCGGATCGGCTATCCGGTCGCGATCAAGGCCCAGGTCCACGTCGGCGGCCGTGGGAAGGCCGGCGGGATCGAACTGGCCGAAAGCGAAGAAGAGGCCCGCGAGGCCGCCGAATCGATCCTCGGTATGGACCTCAAGGGCTATACCGTGAACCGAGTCCTCGTCGAGGCAGCCGTCGATTTCGTCGACGAACTCTACGTGGGGATCACCATGGATCGTGGGGCCGGCCGGCCGGTGGCGATGGTCTCGACGCGCGGCGGGGTGGACATCGAGGAGGTCGCCGCCGAGAGCCCCGAGGATATTACGCGCGAGGGCGTCGATCCCGCGTTCGGCCTCCATCCCTATCAGGCTCGCCGGGCGGTCTACGGCGCGGGGGTTGCCCGCGAGGTAGCCCACGACGTCGCAGGGGTTCTCACTACGCTGTACGATCTCTGGAACGCGCGTGACGCAACCGAGGCGGAGATCAACCCGCTGATGATCACGAGCGACGAGGCGGTCGTCGCCGCCGACGCAGTCATGAACGTCGACGACGACGCCCTGTTCCGTCAGCCCGACCTCGAAGCGATGGAGACCGACTCGTACGAAGACGACCTCGAACGGAAAGCCGGCGAGTACGGCTTCGATTACGTCCGACTGGATGGCGATGTGGGAATTATCGGCAACGGGGCCGGCCTCGTGATGACGACGCTCGATCTCGTGGACTACTACGGCGGGGAGCCGGCGAACTTCCTCGACATCGGCGGCGGCGCACAGGCCGATCGCGTGGCGAACGCCCTCGACATGGTCTTTTCCGATCCCAACGTCGAGGCGGTCGTGTTCAACATCTTCGGGGGAATCACCCGCGGCGACGAGGTGGCGCGGGGGATTAACGACGCGCTCGAACGCTTCGACGAGATCCCGAAGGAAGTGGTCGTCAGGCTCGCCGGTACGAACGCCGAAGAGGGCATGGAGATCCTGAACACCGACCTGGTCGAGGTAGAAGGGACGCTCGAAGACGCCGTCAGGCGTGCGGTGGAAAACGCCGAGGAGGTGTCGGCATGAGCACGGTCGCTGGCGCTCCCTGCCCGCGCTCGTCACCGGGAGTGACTCGCGCGAACTACGTTGATCGCTTCCTCGCCTCCGGCGAGACTGGGTCTTCGCGTGTACTCCGTCCACGCGAACGGTACGAGGCGCGGAGCGCCTCGAAACTCGACGAGTTCACACTCACCACGGTCACAGCGGAGTTGTTCCCTGCTCTCGCTCGCCTTGCTCGCGAGAACACCTGGAGGTGGTTCGCGTGAGCGTGTTCGTCGACGGAAGTACCAGAGTTATCGTCCAGGGGATCACCGGTGGGGAGGGTAAATTCCACACCGAGGGGATGATCGAGTACGGGACGAACGTCGTCGCCGGCGCGGTGCCCGGCCGGGGCGGTCAGGAAGTGGCCGGCGTGCCGGTTTACGATACCGTCACCGAAGCCGCCGAGGCCGAAGCGGCCGACGCCTCGGTCGTGTTCGTCCCGCCGGCCTTCGCCGCCGACGCGCTGTTCGAAGGGCTCGACTCCCCTCTCGATCTCGTCGTAGCGATCACCGAGGGCATCCCGACCCAGGACATGGCGCGGGTCAACAAACGCCTGAGCGAGGTCGATACCCGACTGATCGGTCCCAACTGTCCGGGGATCATCACGCCCGGCGAAGCCAAACTCGGAATTTTACCGGGCAACGTCTTCGAGGCCGGCAACGTCGGTCTCGTCTCCCGGTCGGGCACGCTGACCTATCAGGTGGTCTCCAACCTCACCGACCGGGGACTCGGACAGACCACCGCGATCGGCATCGGCGGCGACCCGATCATCGGCACCGACTTCGTTGACGCGCTCGCGGCGTTCGAGGACGATCCAGGTACTGAGGCAGTCGTGATGTGCGGGGAGATCGGCGGCGAGGACGAAGAGCAGGCGGCCGAATACATCGCCGAGGGGATGAGTACTCCCGTGGTGGGCTTCATCGCCGGTCGAACCGCCCCGCCCGGAAAGCGGATGGGTCATGCCGGCGCGATCGTCTCGGGGTCGGGGACTGGTACTGCGGAGTCGAAGATCGAAGCGCTCGGCGAAGCCGGCGTCCCGGTCGGTGACACCCCCGAGGAAGTCGCCGATAGCGTCGAGGACCTGTTGTAGACT
>PXQR01000148.1 GCA_003021235.1 Halobacteriales archaeon QH_6_64_20
GCTACCGAATCGTCGGTCTGAGAGGGCACACAGAGGTAGTACGCCGGATCGTCGGGCCAAGCCGGCTCGTCGAAGATCTGCGCGAAGTGTTGGTCCCAGTCGGTCGGCAGGACGAGCGTGTGGTGTGCGAGGGGATCGACATCGCCCTCGACGCCGAGGTACAACAGGAAGGCGGAGGGTGCATAGGTTCGACTGTCCCAGTACTCCTCGGAGTAGCCCCGCTCGTGTTCGGGTAACAGCTCCTGTTCGGTGTGGGCGTAATCGGCGTCGCTCACCACGATCTCGGGACGGCGTTCTCCCGTTTCCGTCTCGACCGAAAAGCCCTCTCGCCGCCGGGTGAGCTCGGAGACTTCGGCGTCGGTGGTGATCGTAACGCCGAGTTCGGTCGCGAGGTCGGCGAAAGCATCGACCACCGCGCCGATCCCGCCGTCCGGGTAGTAGACGCCCATATTGAAATCGACGTGGCTCATCATATTGTAGATCGCCGGCGTGTTCTGCGGCGCGCCGCCGAGGAAGACGAGGGTGTACTGCATCACCTGCTGGAGCTTCGGGTTGTCGAAGAACTTCGAAACGTAGTCGTCCATCGTGCCGAGCAACTGGAGGCCGACGGGTGCGGCGCGCATCACGTCGAGGTCGACCCAGTCACGGTAACGGGGCCGGTCGGTGTAGACGAAGCCGTCCATCGATCGGCGGTAGTTTGCGGCGCTTTTCTCGATATACTCGTCGAAGGCCTCGGCCGCACCCGACTCGCGCGCCTCGAAGGCTGCACGTACTTGATCCAGGTCGGGGGTGACGTCCATCCGGTCGCCGTCCTTCCAGAAGATCCTGTAGTGTGGGTCGAGGCGCTGGAGGTCGTAGTAGTCCGCGGGCGTCTTGTCGAAGTGGCCGAAGAAACGCTCGAAGACGTCGGGCATCAGGTACCAGGAGGGACCCATGTCGAACTCGAAACCCTCGGCTTCGAGGGTGCTCGCCCGGCCGCCGACCGCCTCGTTCTTCTCCAATATCTCGACATTGGCCCCGGCGTCGGCGAGGTAACACGCCGTCGATAGTCCCCCGAAACCGCCGCCGACCACGGCCACCGACCGGCCCGAAAGTGCCCCCCCCAAACGCGAGCGCTCGCAACGCGAGTCCATAACAGGAGATAGGTCGCGGCGAATAAAAACCGCCCGTCACGTACCGCACGCCGCGCGGTGATCGGGGTCGCGGGAGGACGAAAAGTCGAACTACGATAGAGCGGACGGCCGGCCGGCGACTAGCCTCGGAAGATATTTGTCCACGAGACGAGTGAGTGCAACCACCGTTGACTAACCAGTCAGTCATATTGGGGACGAACGCCGACTACCGGCAGCCCGCGAGTGGACCGGGCGGACTCGGACCTGCGGACGAGGCGGGGACGCGATGAGCGTTCGCGAGCGCCTCAAACGGGTGTTCAATCCGGAAGAGCGAGTCGACCTCACCGCCGGTGGTATCGCACGGCCGCTGTTTTACCTCTCGTTGCCGATCGTGATCACGAACCTGCTACAGACGGCGTACAATCTCGCCGATACGTTCTGGCTCGGCGGGTACAGCACGAACGCGCTCGCGGCGATCAGTTTCGCTTTTCCGGTCGTTTTCCTGCTCATCTCGCTGGGGATCGGCCTCTCGACTGCGGGAAGCATCCTCGTCGCCCAGAACACCGGCGCTGGCAACGAGCGCAACGCCGAGTACGCCGCCTCCCAGACGGTGACCTTCTCGGTTCTCGCCTCCGCCGTTCTGGGAGCGATCGGCTACCTCTTTCTGGGGGAACTGCTCGCAGTGCTCGGCGCGTCGCCCGCGGTGCTTCCGCTCGCGACCGGCTACATGGAGATCATCGCGCTCGGACTGCCGCTCGTGTTCGGCTTTTTCGTCTTCATATCCCTGATGCGTGGGTCCGGCGATACCGTTACTCCCATGCTCGTGATGTTCGGGACGGTGGTATTGAACATCGTCCTCGACCCGTTCGTGATCTACGGCTGGGGACCGTTCCCCGAACTCGGCGTCGAGGGCGCGGCGCTCGCGACGGTGTTTTCCCGCGGATTGGCGATGGTCGTCGGCCTGGGGATCATGCTGAGCGGCACTCGCGGCGTGCGGATCAGGGTCGGGGACATGACCCCCGACCTCTCGTATTTCCGGGAGTTGCTCGCGCTCGGCGTCCCGGCCTCAGTCGAGTTGACCGGCCGTGCGCTCTCGATCAACCTGTTACTCTTTATCGTCGGCCTGTTCCCGACGACCGTGGTCGCGGCTTTTGGCATCGGCACGCGGGTCTTTTCAGTGATATTCTTACCCGCGATCGCGGTCGCCCGCGGCGTCGAGACCATGAGCGGGCAGAACATCGGTGCCGGGAAACCCGATCGGGCCGCTGCGACCAGCCGGTTTGCCGCCTGCGCGATGATCGTCGTCCTGTCGGTCGCGGCCGTGCTCGTCTGGGTGTTCGCCGCGCCCATCGTCGGCGTGTTCACGGCCGACTCCGGGGTAGTCGACGCCGGAGCGACCTTCATGCGCTACGTCGCCGCTTCCTTCCCGTTCATCGCGATCACGCGCGCGTACAGCGGCGGCTTCCGGGGGGCGGGTAAGACGCTCACCGCCGCAGTCATCGCGCTTGCGTCCCTGTGGGTCGTACGCCTGCCGGTCGCCTGGTTCGCCTCCCAGCCCGTCGGTCTCGATTTAGGACCGCCGGGGATCTGGCTTTCTTTCGCGGTCTCGAACGCCGTCGGGGCGATCCTTGCGTATACCTGGTACCAGCGGGGCACCTGGCGCGATGCGGCCCGCATCGAGGACGAGAGCGACCCTAAGAGCGAAGCGGAAACCGAACCCGACGGCGCGGTCGCAACCGACGGTCACGGCGCACCCGATCGCGCTGACGAGGAACCCGTCGAGACGCCGGACACCGACTGATCGCGGTCGCCGGTTTCCGCTCCGCCTAACCCGACCCCTTGCGTTCGACGAGCCCCGTTCGGCGACGAATCCGCATCCAGGGAGCGCTCCGATCGACGGACGACGGCCGGCACGCGAAGCTACAACCGCATGGGGCGAACAGGCCATCCATGGCCGCCGATCACCGACTGGGCTTTCGCCCCGTCCGCGAGGAGATACGAGAGACGCTCCCGACGGAGGGCGACGTACCCGAGTGGCTCTCGGGGACGTTGCTTCGAAACGGGCCGGGGACCTGGAACGCCGGCCGCCAACCCCTCACCCACTGGTTCGACGGGTTCGCGATGATCAGGCGCTTTCGCTTCCGTGACGGCGAAATCGAGTACGCGAACCGCTTTCTCGACAGCGAAGCGTACGCTCACGCCCGCGAACACGGCGAACTCGGCTACCGCGAGTTCGCAACTGACCCGCCGACGGGTCTCCTCGGGCGTCTCCGCCGGCTTCGCTCGACTGAATTCACCGACAACGCCTGCGTCGACGTCTGTCGGATCGGCGATCGATACCTCGCGACGACCGAGTCGCCGCTCGTGACCGAGATCGATCCCGATAGCTTGGAGACCCGCGGTCGGTACGCCTTCGGGGACGTCACCGATACCACGACCGTCCACCCACAGTACGACTTCGACGAGCGCGAACTCGTCGGCTATGGTACTCGTTTCGGCGGCGGTTCGACGGGCGGCTATACTCTCTTTCGGGTGCCCGACGGAAGCGAGGACGCCTCGATAGTGGGTGAGATCGAGAGCGACCCGCCGGGCTACGTCCACAGTTTCGCGCTCACTCCTCGCTATGTGGTGCTCACCGAGCCACCCTTCGTGCCGAACCGACTCGCCTTGGTGACCGGGTCGTCGGTGATCGACGGCTACGAGTGGCGTCCCGAGCGCGGGACCCGATTCCACGTCGTCGATCGCCAGTCGGGAAAGACCGTTACCCGCCACCGCGTGCCGCCCTTCTTCACGTTTCATCACGTCAACGCCTTCGAGCGCGGGGAAGACGGCCGGACGAAGGTCGTCGTCGATTTGATCGCCTACGAGGACGCTTCGGTGATAGAGGCGCTTAGACTCCGCCGGCTCGTCACCGCCTCGCCCTCGTTGCCGACCGGCGAGTTGCGGCGCTTTTCGATTCCGCTCGATGATAGCCGCGACGGCGATGCGGTCGAATCGGCAACGATCTACCCCGGACACGTCGAACTGCCGATGATCGACTACGCACACCGAAACACCCGCGAGTACCGCTACGTCTACGGGGTGGGGAATCGTAAGCGTCCGCCAGAGGACTTTCAGAACCAGCTGGTGAAGATCGACGTCCGCGAGCGCGAGGCCGAAACCTGGAGTGAGGAACGTACCTACCCCGGCGAGCCGGTGTTCGTCCCGTCGCTGGACCGCGATGAAGAGAGCGAAAGCCGAAACGGAGACGGGAACGGGAACGGGACCGAGGACGACGGCGTGTTGCTCTCGGTCGTCCTCGACGCGGAGGCGGAGCGCTCCTTTCTTCTCGTGATCGATGCGGACACGATGACCGAACGCGCGCGAGCGTGGTGTCCACACCCGCTTCCCTTCGGCTTTCACGGCCAGTTCTACGCCGAAGGGCAAGAGCGCCCGACGCGGTCGATGTCCTGAACGAATGGTATACTTCCGAACGTCGTCGGTCCGCGCTCCCGATCGATGTCCGAAATCACGTCGCAGGTCACATATCGGACGTTCGAACCGAACGAACGTCGATCACCGTCGCCGGAGTAGGTACGGTCAGTGTGGGGACTGCGACTAACGAAGTCGTCGCACCGAACGCGCGGCGACGCCGAGATGGAGGGTACACGCTCACCTATGAATGAACCACAACGCGAGGTCAGGGTGTTCGTCGACGAGTACGACCCCCGATGCGACCCGGCGTTTCGGGTCCTCGACCTCGCAAGCGAGGTCGGCGAGATCGCAACGGACGTGACCGAATCGACCGAGTACGGCCGGTCGTCGGACCGCGCCGAAGTAGAGGCCGACGAGATCGGTGACGCGCTCCTCTCGTTGCTCGCGCTCGCCGATTCGCTCGATATCGACGCCGACGACGCGCTCGACGAATCGCTTGCGAAGTACCGAGCGCGACTGGACGAGACCGGATCGGCGTCGTCGGGAATCCGATCGTAGCACCGTAGCGTCGGCCCGTCAGGTCCCTCTTGGCCCCGGTAGCTCGGTAGCGGCGTATCAGCGCTCGTCGCCGTCGGTCGCCCTCGTGCTCTCAGGCTTCGCCGGTCCCATCGCCCGCGAGCGCTTCGCGAAAGCGTCGGGCGACGTGTGCGAAATCGAGCGGCGGCCGCGCGTCCGGGTCGATCGGGTCGACCGCACAGACGACGAGCGCCGCGCCGTCGTAAGCTACCGCCTCGGCGTAGCGCTCGGCGAATTCGCCCACCGTTTCGGCCGTCGTCGTCCATAGCCCGCAGGCGCGCGCCGCGGCGGCGTACTCGATTTCGTTGATCGACTGTCCGCCGGTCGTCCCGTAAATTTCGTTCTCCCAGACGACGATCACGAGGTTCGACGGATCGCAGGCCGCGACCGTCGAGCATACCCCTAAGGACATGAGCAACGAGCCGTCGCCCTCGAAGACTGTTACCTGTTCGTCGACCGCCAGCGCGACCCCGAGGCCGATCGAGGTGGTCAGGCCCATGCTCCCCCAGCAGTAGAAGTTCCGCGTCCGATCCGCGACGCTCGCCAGCGCGTAGGAGGCGACGCCGAGGTTGGCGACGATCGCCGCTTCCGGTGTGGTCTCTAACACACGTTCGGTACACGCGATCTGATCGGCCCGCTCCGTGGCCGACTCGTCCTCGTCTCTCCCGCCATCGCTTCCCTTCGGTTCGTCGTTCTCGTCGGTGCCGCCGGTTCCACCCGCTCCGTCCGTTCTATCCATATCGTCCTCAGAACTCATCCTTGGCTCCCGTGAGCGTCGCGTCGAGCAACAACACGTAGGGCTCGCCGGTAGAAAAGGCCGTCTTCGCCGCCAGGTCGACGTCCCGTTCGATTTCCTCGGGGGATTCGAGCCGACGATTTCTGATTCCGATGTCGTCAAGCACGCGCCCGGCCGCGTAGCCGAAGGGCACCTGTGCGTCGTTGAACTCCCCGAGGTCACCCCGTCGGGAGACGATGCCGAGAAACGGGATGCGGGCGGGCTTGCTCAGGGATGCCAGCCCGTTGATCGTCGTCGCGAGCCCGCTCGATTGACACAGTAAGACGCCGCGCTCGCCACCCAAGTACGCTCCCGAGAGGACTCCGATACCTTGTTCCTCGCGCGAGAGGCGAACGGCTTCGAAGCGCTCGTCGGCCTCGATCGCGTCGATCAGTCCCGCGAGCGCCGAGTCCGGGAGATGCGCGACCGTCGTCACGCCGTTTCGTTCCAATCCTGCGACGACCGCCTCGGTCCACGTCATGCACTAACGGAGACGGATCACCGACTTAGCTGTGTCCGGTTTCGACCGCTCTCCGATGGTGTTCCGGCGTCCGATTCTCGAACCGTGTTACCGTGGCGGGTACGCGTCGTGCCACGGCCGGGCCTGCTCGTAGGCCGCGCTCGCGGCCAGCACCTTCCCGTCGGCGTGTCGACGACCGACGACCTGCATCCCGACCGGCAGGCCGTCGACCAAGCCCGCGGGGATCGAAGCGACGGGGTGACCCGAGAGGTTAAACGGCTGAGTGAGCACCCATCCCCGGAGCGGTTCGATCTCGGTGCCGGCGACTTCGGTGGGGTGCTCGCCGATCGGAAACGGCGGTACCGCCGTAGTCGGCGTCACGAGCAGGTCGTGACTCGCGAGCACGTCCTGTATGCCGTCGAGGACCCGCGTCCGCACGACTTCGGCGCGTTCGACCTCCGCGGTCGTCGGCCGCTCGGCGTCGAGGACCGTCTCGCGGACCACGGGCCGGAGCTTCTCGCGGTCGCTGCCACGTGGATCGAGGCCGTGTCCCGACGCCAGGCGATCGAACAGCGCGTTCCACTTCGCCCGCGCAAAGGTGTAGTACGCCTCCAGTATCTCCGCTTGGGTCCCGCCGATATCCATCTCGACGCCCGAAACCGCCGCGCCCGCATCCCCGAACGCCTCCGCGGCCTCGGTGACGGTATCTTCGACCCCAGGATCGACCGGGTAAGTTCCTAGGTCCAGGCTGTAGGCCACCTCCACGTCGTCGATGTCTCGACCGACAGCGTCGCGGTACGTAGTCCCTGAATCGGGCAACGAAAAGGGATCGCGCGGGTGGGGACCGGCCATGACGTCGAGGGTGAGCGCGGCGTCCTCGACGGTGCGGGCCATCGGACCGAGATGCGAGAACGGGGAGTGGTTCGAGAAGGCGTTCGGACGATCGACCAGCGGCACACGTCCGAAGGAGGGTTTCAGTCCGTAGACGCCACAAAAGGCGGCGGGGGTACGGATCGACCCGCCGGTATCGGAGCCCTGAGCTACCGGACACAGACCGTCAGCGAGCGCCGCGCCCGCGCCACCCGAGGAACCGCCGGCCACGCGATCGAGGTCGAAGGGTGTCGGGGTCGGTCCCGCCACTAAGTTGTCGGTCGTACACCCGAGGCCGAACTCCGGGGTATTGGTCTTGCCGATCACGACGGCCCCGGCCTCCTCCAGCCGGGAGGCGAACGGATCGCTTTCGTCGGGGACGAATCCCTCGAACAGCCGCGAGCCCGACGTCGTCCGGACGCCCGCGACGTGATCGAGGTCCTTGACCGCGATTGGCACTCCACAGAGCGGGCCGACTTCGTCGCCGTTCTCGATCGCGCGTTCGGCCTCGCGGGCGGCTTCCCTCGCTCGCTCCTCGGCCACCGTCACGAAGGCGTTGGTCGCGTCGTTTCGGGTTGCGATACGGTCGAGAAACTCCTCTACGACGTCGACCGGCGACAGGTCTCCTCGTCGGATTCGAGCCGCCAGATCGGTCGCCGACGAGTACGCTACGTCGGTCATGGCGGCCTGTCGCCCACCGTACTCAAAAGCCTATCCCGTCGACGAAGCCGCGGAATCGCTTGCCGTGACGCCGACGGGCTATGCCCTCGTCTCGCCACACGGCTTCCGCCGCGGCTCTCGTTCTCTCACCGCTCGCCGAGAAACGACCGACGAACTCGCGTTCAGGTCTCGGTCCCGGTTTCGGGATCGGGGTCAGTGCCGTCGAGCTGACGGACGGTAAGCACGGGCACCGGACAGGTCCTGACCACGTCCTCAGCGACGCTCCCAAGCAGGTATCGGTGGGCACCGTGGCGGCCGCGCGTGCCGGTCGCAACGAGGTCGATCGAGAACTCGGCGGCGTACGCGCGGATACCCTCAGCCGGGGCACCCTCTCGGACGGCCGTCCGCACCTCGCGACCGGCTTGCTCCGAAACGGCAGCGACGGCCTCCTCCGCGCGCCGTCGCCGAACGGCTCGGCTCCCTTCGTCTCCGTTTTCGCCCTCGGTTCCGCCGCTCTCGATTCCGCCTTTACTCCCGCTCCCCGTCTCCTCGCCGGTGTTCTCGCCGCTTTCGGTAGTTCCGTCGTCCTCGGTCGTATCGACGACCGAGAGCGCGTGCATCGTGGCATCGAACCGACCTGCGAGATCGAGCGCGACCGTCGTTGCGCGTTCGCCGCTCTCGGAACCGTCGGTCGCAACGACCAGCGAGTCGATCATGACGTGCCCGTAGCGAACGCCGCGGTATAAATCGGTTCGATCCGTCGGTCCGATCGTCCGTAATGCCGGCCGGCCTCGGTCACGATCGGGTCGGACGAATGGGTTTTTGACTCCGGCCGCGTGTCGGCAGGTATGGACGACGACCCCGGTCGGGATTCCGACCTCGACCTCGATCCCGACCCCGGTCCCGGTCCCGTCGCCATCGAGGAGGTGCTGGTACCGGTCGACGGAAGCGACGAGTCGATGGCGGCACTGGAGTACGCGGTTGCGATCGCCGAACGCTACAGTGCCCGCGTCCACGCGCTGTACGTGCTCGACGAGGACCTGGTTCAGGGGGTCGCGGCCGGAACCACCGGGGACGACGAGGTCGCCGCCCGGAGCGAGCGGTTCATGGACGCCGCCCGCGAGCGCACTCCCGAGGATATCTCGCTCACACACTCGACGGCGTATGGCTTCTCGCCGGCCCGGAAGGCGCGCCATCCCGGTAGCGTGATCGCCGACGCCGCCGACGATGCCGCCGTCGACTTCATCGTGATCCCCCGCGAGTCGGGGAACGCGAGCCAGGAGAAGACCCTCAGCAGGGCCGCCGAGTACGTCCTCCAGTATGCCGATCAGCCGGTGCTTTCCACCTAACGCACCTTTTTACGGCTCGGGTTGCGCTCGCTCACTCCTCCGGAGTTCGCTCGCCCACCGCTCGCCGCAAAAATCTGTTCTCGTGAACGAAGTGAACGAGAGCAGGGAGTGGGAGGTGAGCGACCAACGGGAGTCGTTCGAAAGGCACTCGCGCCTTTCGTGATGACAAGAGAGCTTCGCTCTCTTGAACCACGAACAGGAACGACCATTGCATCAAAAATGCCGCTCGCTCACGCTGTTCGCTCGCGGATGCGAAGAAATCAATCAATATGGAGACTGTCGTCCCTTCGTTTGACGCCCCCTAAAACATATTACTGAGAAGACATTACTGGCTGCTATGTCGGTGGCAGGTGGAGTTCTCCAGGCTGCGCTTGAGATTGTTGCACTGCTCCTCGTTCGGCGATTCGACCTGCGAGGTCGGTTCGACACGATCACCGGACACCCGGATCGCTGAAGTTCGATCCAGGAGCGGCGCTTCTCGGCGGAGCGATAGCAGCGATCGTGTCCGGTCTCGCTTTCGCGGCCTGGTCGGTTCTGAGCTGACGAGACGAACCGGTCGACAGTCAGGATACGGAAATTACGACAGTTTAGGACTACCTCGGTCTCGGAGGACGATAGAGCGGATCGGAACGAAACCAGTTTCACTATCGGATTTCGACCCCCCGGTTCGGGCTTCTTATTATATCGGAGACGGATCGTGCGTGCATGAGTCAAACGGAGGAACTCTCCGAGAAGCGAAACGTACGGAACTACGTCGGCGGTTCGTGGGCCGACATCGAAGGGTCCGACAGTCAACCGGTCGTGAACTCCGCGACGGGGGAGACGATCACCCACGTCGAATTCAGCGCGCCGGCAACGGTCGATCGGGTCGTCACCGTCGCTGCCGAGGCGTTCGAAGAGTGGCGACGAACGCCGGTCGAAGAGCGCATCCAGCCGCTCTTCCGGCTGAAGTCGCTCCTGGAAGACCACCAGGAGGAGGTAGCGGAACTGCTCGTGACCGAACACGGCAAGACCAAACCCGAAGCGGTGGGCGAGATCCGTCGGGGCATCGAGAACGTGGAGGTGGCCTGTGGCGTGCCGTCGACCATGCAGGCGGGCCACCTCCCGAACGCCGCCCCCGACATCGACGAGACCGCGGTACGAAAGCCATTAGGCGTGTTCACCGCCGTTACGCCCTTCAATTTCCCCGCGATGATCCCGTTGTGGTTCATGCCCTACGCTGTGGCGACCGGTAACACCTTCGTCCTCAAACCGAGCGAACGGACGCCGCTTACCGCCCAGTATCTCCTCGATCTCGTCGACGAGGCCGGGTTCCCGGACGGGGTAATCAACCTCCTCAACGGAAGCGCGGAAACGGTCGACGCGTTGCTCGAACACCCAGGGGTCGAGGGTGCGTCGTTCGTCGGATCGACGCCGGTGGCGAAACACGTCTACGAGACGGCCGCGAGACACGGCAAGCGCGTGCAAGCACAGGGCGGGGCCAAAAACCACATCGTCGTCTCCGAGTCGGCCGATCTCGACTTCGCGGTCGAAGGGACCGTGAGTTCGGCCTTTGCCAATTCGGGCCAGCGGTGCCTCGCCAATCCATCCGTCGTCGTCGTCAAGGACGTCTACGAGGAGTTCGCCGACCGGTTGGTTGACGCGGTGGCCGACTACACGGTCGCGCCCGGCCTCGACGCGGACGCCCAGATGGGCCCGCTCATCACCGACGAACATCGCGAGCGCGTTCTGGAGTATATCGAAACCGGCGTCGAAGAGGGGGCTTCGCTCCTGTACGACGGCCGCGAGCGAAGCGTGCCCGAGGAGGGCGTCTTCCTCGCGCCGACGGTCTTCGGCGACGTCGATCCCGAGATGACCATCGCCACCGAGGAGATCTTCGGTCCCGTACTCGCGCTGATCGAAGCGACCGATTTCGACGACGCGATCGAGACGGTCGATCGCTCCCGGTTCGGGAACGCCGCCTCGCTGTTCACCGATCGGGGCGGCGAAGCGAAGCGGTTCCGTCACGAGGTCGACGCCGGCAACCTCGGCGTCAACGTCGGCACCGCCGCGCCGATGGCCTTCTTTCACTTCGGCGGATGGAACGACTCGTTTTTCGGCGACCTGCACGCTCAGGGCGAAGACGTGATTCGCTTCTATACCGACGAGTCGGTTTACATCGAGCGCTGGCCCGACGCGTAAAAACAGGTCCTACGTACGAAAGCGGAACCGACTCGCCGGTCCGACCGAAACGGTTCGCTCCGAGGGCATTTCGCTTGCCAGCGTCGATGCTAAAGCGCGTCGGTTCTTCCAGCCCTGATCCGCACTGAGTACCCGAGATCAGTTGTGGAACCGGAGATTTAATATAGGACGGAAGGTCGCCATATGGTGTACAGTGGCACCGCAAACCGCCCTCCTCCAGGCTATCGTTACGGGTATTGCGACCGGGAGTATGATCGCGCTCGGCGCTATCGGGCTCTCGATGGTCTATAGCATCGCCGAGGTGCCGAACTTCGCCCACGGTGATCTGCTCACCCTCGGGGCGTATACCGCGCTATTGGTAAACAAACCGGGCGACGTCCCGCTGTTGAGCTTTCTGACGACCGATACCCAGACGACGTCCCTTCCGGGCCTCGTCGTCGTCTTCTCCATCGCCGTCGTGGGCGTGCTCGGCGCGATCTACGCGCTCGGGGGCGTCGACGCTCTGCTTGGATCGTGGTGGCCGATCGATCCGCCCGCACCCCTCGCGGCCGCCGTCCACCTCCTCGCCGCCGCGGTCGTCGGGATCGTCGCCGCGTGGGGCGCGCCGTCGATCGTCGCCGCGATGATCTTCTCCGGAGCGGTGGTCGCAATCCTCGCGCCACTTCAAGAACGCTTCGTGTTCGGGAAGTTCCGCGAGAAGGACGTCTCACTCGCGATGATGCTCGTCGTCTCGCTCGCCGTCGCATTCGTGTTGCGATTCAGCGTCCAGACCGTCTTCGGCGGAACGGCCCGGAGTTACTCCATCCAGCCGACCATGGAGCTGTTCGGGGCCTCGATCAACGTCGCCGTCGTGAAGTTCATCGACCTGTACTTCGCCAACGGGGCCTTTCTCTTCCAGGTATCCGATCCGGCGAACGACGCGATCCTGTTCACCGGCTCGTGGTCGTGGCTCCTCATCGCGGCGATCGCTCTTGTGAGCGTCGGTGCCGGGTACGTCGCCTACCAGGTTCGCCTCGGCGAGCGGGCGGTCGTCGGCCCGTACCTGCTGGGGGCGATCGTCGGATTGTTCGCGTTCGTGGGCCTGAGCGCCGTTCTCGCGGGCGGCGGACCGATCCCCGAGTCGCCGGGCTACTCTACTCGCGTCAGGCTCTCGATCCTCAGGGCCTTCATTATCGTGCTCGCGCTCGCGATGATGGGCGTGTTACATACCCTATTGCGCGCGACGAAACTCGGGAAGGCGATGCGGGCGACGAGCGACAACCGACAGCTGGCACAGATCCGGGGCATCAACACCGAACGCGTGACCTCGAGCGTCTGGGTGCTCGCCGGCAGCTTCGCCGGTATCGGCGGGGTAACGCTCGGGTTCCTGTTCGGCACGCTCACGATCACAATGGGGTTTTTCATCCTGTTGCCAATGTTCGCGGCCGTGATCCTGGGCGGTATTACGATCTATGGAGCACTGCTCGGCAGTTACATCGTCGGGCTCTCGATGGAGGTGGGCCTGTTCGCGATCCCGGGGCTTTCGGCGACCTATCGCGTCCCGATGGCGTTCGTCGTGTTGATCGTCGTTTTGCTGATCAAACCGGAGGGGATCACGGGGTGAGCGCGTAATGGCCGTCGCCGACGTCGTCGTCTCGCTCGGCGTGCTCGCATCGTTTTATGCCCTGCTCGCCCTCGGTATGAACGTCAAGTACGGCCATACTGGACTGTTGGATTTCGGTCACGTCGGCTTCTACCTGATCGGTGCCTACACCGCCGCGCTGGTCGTGCTCCCGGCGGCATCGAGCGATCCGAGCACGGTGTACCTAGTCGGGTTCGATCTCCCC
Organism: Halobacteriales archaeon QH_6_64_20; assembly: GCA_003021235.1. Taxonomy (GTDB): domain Archaea; phylum Halobacteriota; class Halobacteria; order Halobacteriales; family Halococcaceae; genus PXQR01. Next base: position 13,224 of record PXQR01000148.1, read on the forward strand.
TGGATCGTCGCGGCGGTCGTCGCTTCGCTTCTCGCCGGGGTCGTCGGCGCGTTCGTCGCGCTCCCGACGCTCCGGCTCCGGGAGGACTACCTGGCTATCACGGTGTTGGGCGTCTCGGCGATCTTCCAGCGGATCGTCCAGGCCGAGTCGTGGTTGGTTAACGGTCCCGACGCGTTGCGGGGCATTACGCCCCCGCTCACGGGGCTGTTCCCGCTCGGCGGTCGATCGGTTACCGGGGCGATCGCGATCGCGCTGATCGGCGGGGCGATCTGGGCGGCGACGGCCTGGGCGCTCGGACGCGCGCTCGATATGGGCGATACCGGTGTCGGTGCCCACGAGCCGGCTGGAGACGCGCGCGCCGACGGCTCGGGCGACCCCGAACCGCAAGCCTCGCTCGCCGAGCGACTCCACGCGATCGCGACGCTCGGCACTGACCGGTTCCTCAACGCTCCCGATCCTGATCCCGGTTCTGGTACCGATCCTGATCCTGACTCCGAGACCGGTACCGGTGCCAGTGTGGGCAGTTCCGGCGGCGGCTCCCGAGCGTCGTCGATCGTCGACGGCCTCGAGCGACGACCCTACGTCGGGGCCGCGCTTTTGGCCGGCGCCGTCGCGGGCGTCGTCGGCGGGGCGATGACGTTCGTCGCACCTGTTGGCCTGTTGGTCTGGGGCACTGTCGTCTCGGTGTTTACCTGGCTCGTTCTCCTCGTCGGTCTCGATCGGTACGCCGCCGGCTTTGATCGGGTCGACTACGCCGCTACGCTCTGTCTCGGGACCGGGTACATGCTGGCGCTGGCTCCGATGTTCTACCTGGATACGATCATGCTCTGGGTTCCGCTCACGTTGCTCGCCTTCGCTATCGTCGTCGGTGCGACGATCTACCTCCGGGCGAACTGGTCGCGCTTTGTGTCACAACCGTCCAGGTACGCGACGTTCGCCGGCTTCTGGTTCGGTGTTCTCTGGTATTTCCCGATTCAGGTGCTCTCGCCGCTCGTGGCCGGTGAGTCGATGACCGTGGCGACGAGGGTGTTCAACAACATCGTCTGGATACTGTCGTTCAGCGGGGCCGAACCGGTCGTCGGTTACACCCGATTCCAGCTGTTCCTGTTCGGATCGGTCGTGTTCCTGACGGTGTACGCCACGGAGCTGATCGTCGACTCCCCGTTCGGCCGGGTTCTCAGAGCAATCCGGAACGACGAGCGGGTCGTGAGTTCGCTGGGCAAGGACCCCTTTATTTACAAGGTTCAGAGCATGGCCCTCGGGTCGGCGCTCGCCGGCCTGGCGGGTGCCCTGGCGGCACTGTACTTCCAGACGCTCGTGTTTACGATGTTCGCGCCGCGGGTTACGTTCATCGCGCTGTTGATGATGTTCCTCGGCGGCGTCGGCAACAACTGGGCGATGGTCGTCGGGGCCTTTCTGTTCTGGGCGTTTCAGACCGCGACGACACAGTTGGCTGGCTTCGTCGCCCCCGGACTCCGCGAGCACGTCCAGGCGTTCCGCTTCGTGATCATGGGCGTGCTCTTTCTCGCGCTGTTGTACTACCGTCCGGAGGGCCTGCTGGGTGAACGATCCCGGGCCGGGAGGGGCGAATGAGCGACGAGCCACTGTTGGAGGTAACCGACTTGCAGAAGAGCTTCGGCGGGATCACGGCAGTCAACGGGGCCTCGTTTTCGCTCGAACGCGGCACTATCACTGGCCTGATCGGGCCGAACGGCGCGGGCAAGACTACGACCTTCAATCTCATCAGCGGTTTCTACGAGCCCGACGGCGGCACGATTCGGTTCGACGGGCGAGACACCCAGGAGATCATGCGTCCCGCGCCGGCCGAGAGAGGAATCTGGAGCGGCGCTTCGGCGAGCGGGATCGCACTCTTAGGAACCGGGGTTGCACGAGTCCTCTACGGCGTCTCGCCGGTCGTTCTGGGCGGGGCCGCAGTCGCCGGTGCCGGCGCGGGCGTCGGAATCTACTTCGGGGGAGCCGCGATCAACGACCGGCGAGCGTCGTCGAAACACTCACGCCCATACCAGCTGGCACGGGCAGGGATGGTTCGGACCTTCCAGATCACGCGCGAACTGGAGGAGATGACGGTACTCGAGAACCTGATGCTCGCCCCGCAGGACCAGGGCGGCGAGAACCTGTTCAACGCCCTCTTTCGCCGGGAAGCGGTCGCACGCGACGAGGCGGCGATCCGCAAGGACGCCGCCGAGGTCATTTCCCTCCTCGACCTCGACCACCTTCGGGACGAGCGAGCGGGGAATTTGAGCGGCGGCCAGCGTAAACTGCTCGAACTGGGACGAGTGTTAATGTTGGAGCCGACCCTTGTCCTGTTGGACGAACCCGTCGCTGGCGTCAACCCCGCGCTTACCGACCGGATCATGGAGGCGGTCGTGTCGATGCGGGACGCGGGCTATGGCTTCTGTATCGTCGAACACGATATGGAAGTCATCATGAACCTGAGCGACCGTATCGTCGTCATGAGCGAGGGCCGGAACTTGGCCGAGGGCGACCCCGAAGAGATACAACAGAACGAGGCGGTGCTCGAAGCCTATCTCGGCGGTTAACCGCTCGGTACCGGGGTACCGAGGTACGAGCAACACAGTGGCGGGTCATGCTTGGTAGCCCACCCGTGAGAACGGTTCGACGCCCCGGGGGCCGTGCGAGCGGTCACGGCTCGTAGCCTATCGACGACGTCTATCGGAGTCGTCAGCTCTCCCGGGATCAACGACGCGTTCGCGCGGACGAACGATCCGGACCGACGTACCGATAGGAACGGACATCGGGGTTTTCGATTGTTCCATTCGATGAGGAACATAGTTAGCTACAAGTGTTTCCACACTGTGCTTTCGGTTATCGTGACAACGGACACCGCGGGTGCCGTCGTCAGGTGTGCTACGGGCGTGTCGTTGCGCCTTAGGCGATCCGAGGAGTTCCATCATGACTGATAGGTCATCGAGTTCCGATTCCGACAGCGGACGTATAGATCGTCGCACGTACTTAGCGGTCGCCGCGGGCGGTGTCGCCGGTCTCGCCGGCTGTACTGGCGGCGGTGGCGGCGATAACGGTAGCGGTGGCGACGCCAGTAACGGTAGCGGTGGCGGTGCCGAGACCGAGACCGCGTCCGGCGACGACGGTGGCGGTAGCGGAGCGATCCCGCTCGCTTCCTTCTGTCCGCTCTCGGGTTCGGGCGGGGCGTTCGGTCCGGGCCAGCAGGCCGGATTCAACCTCGCCGTACAGGACATCAACGACGCCGGCGGGGTGCTCGGCGGTCGTCAGATCAACCCTATCAACCGCAACACCGAAACAAAGCCCTCGCGGGCGGCCTCGAAGCTTCAGACGGTTATCAGCAACGAGAACATCGAGGCGTTCGTCGGCACGTGGTCAAGCGGCGTCAGCGCGACGCTAGCCCCGATCGCCGCCGACAACGAGATCATGCAGGTGGGCAACGGCACCACGAGTCCGACGCTGGCCGAGCAGGGCTGGGTCGAAACCGACGGCGAGTTGCTCAAATACATGGGGCGGACTTCCCCGAACGACGGCGCGCAGGGTCTCGCGATGGGGGGACTGCTCAACGACACCATCGGAGCCGACTCGGCCGCCTTTATGTTCGTTGACAACCCCTACGGGTCGGGTCTCGCCGAGAAGGCGAGGGCGGCGTTCAACGGCGAGACCACCGCGATGGTGCCCGTTGCGAAACAGACTAGCGATTACACCTCCGCGCTCGACGAGGTGTTCGCGGACGACCCCGAGGTGTTCGGCCTCATCGTTTACCCCGCAAACGGCGAGTCGATCCTGAAACAGTGGAACCGGGGCGGGTACGGCGGTACGCTCGTGATGTCCGAATCGATGTTCCTCCAGGACCTGTTCGACAACCTCTCGTCCATTCTACAGGGATCGTACATCACGACGGTCCGTCCCGACCGGAACGATCAGTCGTACGACTACTTCACGTCGGCGATGAACCAACAGATGGATCAGGAGCCGACTACCTTCTCCTCGCATTCCTATGACGCCGCTTTCCTCATCGGGCTCGCCGCCCAGAAGGCGGGCGAGTTCACCGGGACGGCGATCGCACGAAACATAAAAAGCGTCTCGCGCCCGCCCGGCGAGGCGGTTCGTGCCGGCGCGGACGAGTTCGAACGGGCCAAAGGCCTCATCGAGGAGGGCACGGAGATCGACTACGCGGGCGCGTCCTCGAAGGCCAACCTGAACTGCTTCGTGGAGCCGTACAACCGCTTTTCGGTTAACGAACTCGTGGAAGGGCAGGGCGGCATCGACGCCAACGAACTCTCGACGATCCCCGCCGACTTCTTCGAGGGCAAGCTCTACACCGACGACCAGCTCCAGGAGTACAACTGCCAGTCGTCCGAGGACGAAACGACGACCGGATCGTCCGGAACCACGACGAGTTCCTGAGCACCGAGCGCCACATGCGTCGTAGGCTCCGTAACCTATCGATAGACTATCGATGTTCTATCGACGGCTTATCGAACGGAGACGGTATCGGACGAAGACGGCACCGACCGAGCGACGTCGGGAGCAGGGCAACGAACGGTATGGAAACGGTTTTGATCAAGCCCTCAGTAGCGACGCCAGCGCATGGGAATCCTCGAAGTATCGGACCTCGTGACCGGATACGGAGAAGCCGAGATCGTCCACGGGGTCAATCTTGAAGTCGGCTCGGGGGAGATGGTGACGGTTATCGGGCCGAACGGGGCCGGTAAGTCGACGCTAATGAAGTCAGTCTTCGGTCTGATCGACTGTTGGGAGGGCGGCGTCCGTATCGACGGGACTGACGTGACCGGCTATCGCCCCGATGAGATCACGCGGGTCGGCGCGAGCTACGTCCCCCAACGCGAGAACGTCTTCCCGAACCTCACCGTCAGGGAGAACTTGGAGATGGGGGCGTACATCGACGAGGAGGTCTCCGAGAACGCCTACGGCGAGGTCTACGAGCGCTTTCCGATCCTGAAAGAACGACGGAACCAGAAAGTCGGGCGGATGAGCGGCGGCCAGCGACAGATGGTCGCGATGGGTGCGGGGTTGATGATCGATCCCGTGCTCCTGCTGGTCGACGAACCCTCGGCGGGACTAGCGCCGGACCTCGTCGGCGAGATGTTCGAGCGCATTCGGCGGATCAGGGAGGACGGCACGTCGATCCTGATGGTCGAGCAGAACGCCCGACAAGCGCTTCGGTACTCCGACCGGGGCTACGTGCTCGACCAGGGCGAAAACGCCTTCGAGGGTCCCGGCGAAGACCTCCTGGAGAGCGAGGAGATCGAGGAGATGTACCTCGGCCGCGCCGGCTAAGCCGCATCGATCGACCCGATCGAGCCACCGACCTGAGCGACGTGATCGAGCGACTGACTCGGTCTCACCTGTCCGCCGTGATCTCACGGCCGAGCAACAGTCCTGCGTCCGAAAGACCGGCGACGCGAGTGTGTTTATTACGATCGCTACGCTAGCCGGCATCATGACGGTCGTTATCATCGGTGGGGGGATCGTCGGGGTCGCAACGGCGTACTACCTCACCCGGGCGGGCGTCGATACCGTCGTCTGTGAGCGTTCGACCCTCGGGGCCGGTAGCACGGAGCGGGCGCTCGGGGGGATCCGAGCCCAGTTCTCAACGCCGGCCAACGTCGCCCTCTCGAAGCGGGCGATGGCGGTCTGGGACGACTTCGAGGCGACCTTCGGCGTCGACATCGGCTATCGCAAGCACGGCTACCTGTTCGTGACGGTCGAGGCCGAGACCGCCGCGCGGTTCGAACGAACCGTCGAGACCCAGCGTGAGTACGGCGTTCCGAGCGAGTACCTCGATCCGGCCGACGCGCAGGCGTACCTGCCGGAACTGCGGGCCGACCGATACGTCGGTGCGACGTACTCGCCCGCTGACGGCACGGCCGACCCGCATCTCGCGCTCGGGGGCTTCGCCGAGGCGGCCCGCGAGGCGGGTGCCGAGATCCGAACGGGGACGGCGGTGACGGACGTCGTCTTCGAAGCGGTCGAGTCGGGCGAAGAACGCGTCGCCGGCGTCGAGACCGACGCGGGGTTCGTGCCCGCGGAGTTCGTCGTCAACGCCGCCGGCCCGTGGGCCGAGACGATAGCCGCGATGGCCGATCTCGATCTCCCGATCTCGCCGCGGCGTCGCCAGATCGCCGTCGTCGAGCCGACGATACCCTACCCCGAGGACGCTCCCCTGACCGTCGACACCGAAACCGGGGTGCATTTCGCTCCCGACAGGGAAGGCGACGCCCTCGTCGCCGGCTTTTTCGACGCGGCGGACCCGGAGTACGATCCCGAGGCGTATCCGACGGACTACGACCTCGACTGGGCGGCGACGGCGATCGAGTACGCCGCCGACTGTGCGAGCTACTTCGGTGCGGATACGCGGGTCAAAAACGGCTGGTCGGGACTGTACGCCGTGACCCCCGATCACAGCCCTATCATCGAGGAATCCAGACCGGGATTCGTCAACGCCGTCGGCTTTTCGGGGCATGGCTTCATGCACGCACCCGCCACGGCACAGGTCGTGACCGACCTCGTCCGGTGCGGGGAGACCTCGATCGTTGACCTGGGTTCCTTTCGGCGCGATCGGTTCGCCGACGCGGACACGCGGGCGGAATCGAACGTTATCTGACGGTCCGACCGTCCTGGTGCCGAAACCTCCCTTCCGTCGTTCGTTCGTTCGTCGCCGCGACCGTCCTCCTGCGATCGACGCGTTCCCGCAGAGAGACCGTCGGATCGGCTACTGCAACCGAAGGGACATCTCGAGTTCGAAGCTATCGGTGTTCGACGTCTCGAAGCCGAACTTTCGGTACAAGGCCATCGCCACGTCGTTCCAGCGCTCGACGGTGAGCCAGACGCCTGCCGCTCCTCGTGTCTGGCCGTGGCCCAGTAGGCCTTCCATGAGTTGCGAGCCGATCCCCGCACGCTGGTACTCGCTCGTGACGAAGATCGCCAGCTCGTAGGCGTTCTCCCCATCCGGAACGAGCGTCGCGTGCCCGACGCAATCGTTCTCGTGCCAGGCGAGCACGTCACAGCCGCCGTCGAGGACCGTTTCGAGCCACTCGCGGATCCCCGACTCGCGGGCCGGCGGGATGCCCTGGGCGCGGTCGGCCGGGTCGAACGCGACGTACATCTCGACCAGGGTCTCGAACTCGATTCCCCCGTTGTCCTCGGCGGGTTGCCTCCCTTCGCCGTCGCTTTCGCTGGCCTCGTCTCCGTTGCTCCCTTGCTCGTGTCTCTCGTTACCGTCGGGAACGCTTCCTCCGTACGTTCGGATCGCGATCTCGCGACCATTGTCGTCGGTGAAGGTAAACGGCGGGCGTTCGAACTCCCTCGCCACCTCGTCCGGATAGACCCGACTCATCGGACGAGCGTCACCGAGGTTTCGGCGTTCAACAGGACGAACTGGGTTTCCTGGGATAGCTCGATCTTGCCCATCGGACTGCGCTCGCCGCCGCCGACGACGAGACGATCGAACCCCTCCGACTCGGCGACGTTCACCAGAGCGCTCCCGAGATCGCCGTCGAGACGGCGAACCGTCGCGTCGAGGTCCGCCCGATCGACGGCTTCGCGCACCCGTGCTTCGAGGTCGGTCTCCCCACCGCCGTCGGCGATCGCCACGGTCAACTCGTCGCCGGTCGCCGCGACGCGTTCGGTGACCCGATCGAGCGCCCGGAGGGAACCATCCGTTCCGTCGACGCCGAGGAGCACCTCCATACCCGACGCTCGACGCCTCGGGGCAAAACCGTTGTGCTCGGCGGCGACGGGTATTTGGGCCTCGGCCCGGAAGCGCCGGCGATGGCCGACGATACCCCTTCTCCCGCCGAAACCGACGACGCGGCTACAGCGGCGACCGACGATCGCGATCGGCGACCCCCTACCGACGACAGCGATAACGCCGACTCCCACCCGGACGAAGCAGGAGACGGTAGCGACGACGCGCCGGACGCCGGCCCCGACGACCCCGATTCTGATTCCGTCGACGGAGGCGACGTTGCTGACGGGCACGGGAGCGTCGGCGAGAACGGAACGGAAGGGGGGAACGCGGGCGAACCGGCCGTCCCGGCGGACGTCAGGCGCTACGAGCGATTCACGAAGATCGAGGGCGCGACCTACGAGCGCGCGAACGGCTTCCTGCGCGATCGCACTCACATCACCGCCCGCGAGTGGGCGATTGCGCGCCTGTGTACCGACTTCCGTACCGAGACGGGCGTCGAGATGACGAAGATCGGCGAGAACCTTCCCCACCTCGTTCCGTTCATGACCGATTCCTACACGCCCCAAGCGGTGAACCAGGCCCGAGCTTCCTTCGAGGAGAAGATCCGTAAGGCCGGAGCGACCTTTCTGGAACTCGCCGCCGAGGACCGCATTCAGAGCGTGATGCGTGAGGTTCACCGGCAAAGCGCCGCGCTGCGCCACGACGACGTGACGTGTCCTCACTGTAGTCATACCTTCGAACCGAGCGCGGAGAACGACGCCGAGGAGTGAACCGGACCGAACGAGCCCTCGCCGTTGCTTCGCGGACACCGCTGGCGTGTCGAGAAGCAGGCCCTCGATGTGACCGAGAACAACGGGAAGAGTCACTAACTGTCTAGCGTCGGGTTACATGACGCTAAGAGCACCTGCGGAGGACATGGCCGCGACGAGCCAACTCGACGAACCGGCAGTCCGGAGCCTCAACAACCAATGCCACGACGGGGCTACCCTGTTCTCGTTGGCTGCAATCACCGCTTCGAAAGACGGGGGCTCGCATGACTGATAACTGGGTTGCCCACCACGGTCTGACGTCCGAGGCGTTTCAACAGCGCTTCGACGAGTACGCCGATCAGGGCTACCGACTTACGCACGTCAGCGGCTACTCGGTCGGTGGCGAGGACCACTACGCCGCGATCTGGGATGAGCAGACCGGTCCTGCGTGGCGTGCCCATCACAACTTGACAGCGTCCGAATACCAAGAACGATTCAGCGAGTACGTCGAGCAGGGCTACCGACTCACGCACGTTAGCGGCTACTCGGTCAACAGTGACGCTCAGTTCGCTGCGATCTGGGAGACCGATGGACTCGACCGGAGCGACATCAACACGATCGACCGCCACATTACCAACTACAAGAACCAGCACGGAATCCCGGGACTCTCGGTGGCGATAACGAAGGACGAACGGCTCGTGTTCGCCAAGGGATACGGTGACGCGGACAGGGGTGCCAACGAGACGGTACGTCCCTCCCACCGGTTCCGGATCGCAAGCATCTCCAAGCCGATCACGGCAGTGGCGACCATGGAACTCGTGGAGTCGGACGAGCTCCGGCTCGCCGACACCGTCTTCGGGTCGAACGGGATCCTGAGGCCGAAGTACGGGACCCCGGCCTACGGAAGCGGGATCAGTAGTCCCAACCCCAACAGCATTACCGTTTACCACCTGCTGGAGCATTCGAGCGGCTGGCGGAACAACGGGAACGACCCCATGTTCGACCACCCTAACAAGAACCAGGACGAACTCATCAGGCACGTAGTCGGGAACCGGGCCCTCCAGTACGAACCCGGGACCGACGACGAGTACCTGAACTTCGGGTACTGCGTGCTGGGGAGAGTCATCGAGGAAGTCGCCGGCCGTCCCTACGAGGAGTACGTCGAGGACGCGGTCCTCTCCGCGTGCGGTATCGACCGGATGGGGATCGCGGGCGACACCAAGTCCGAGCGAAAACCCGAGAAAGTCATCTACTACGGCGGGAATCCGTATGGTATGCAGGTCGCCAGGATGGACGCTCACGGCGGTTGGATCGCAACGCCCATCGACCTCCTCCGGTTCGTTACCAGAGTCGACGGGTTCGACAGGAAAGCGGACATCCTTCGGCCGGAAAGCGAGACCGAACTGTACAACAGGGAGGGACCAAATCGTGACTACGGTGAGGGGTGGATACTACAGCCGAACTGGCGCGGCCACAACGGCGCGTTCAGCGGCTCGATCGGGTTCCTGGTGCGCCGTGACGACGGGTTCTCCTTCGCTGCCCTGGCGAACGCTCGACCGTCGAGTGACCGATTTGCAGGGCAACTCAGGAACACCGTCGATACCGCCATCAACGACGTTGACGACTGGCCGAGCTACGATCTGTTTTGAGTGTCCCAGCTGGCGCGGCCGCCGTGCTCGACACCCGAATCGATGATCGCCGGTCACGGGACCCCTCAACCAGTTCACTGAGGGGGTGGTTTCCATTGGTAATTTGACTCCCGGTTTTGACCCGATCCATGGATGGGAACGTCGGTGGTTGCTATTGAGGCTCTTGAAGTTCATCATGCGCTGGCGGAACGGGTCGAACTCACGTTTCCATCGCCACTGCCTTCAGTTAGCCATCGCCACTGCCAACCACAACCGAAAGACGACATAGCTAATTCAGTCGTCGCACTATGAAAAGTATTCGACGTGCCCGTCGCTAGTAGCGACTGTAGCTGACTCGCCCTCCGACGTTAGGTGTTCGTGGCGCGTGCCTGACGGAGTCGTTGTAATGGACTGAGTGGCAGAGAGGCAACGGTAGCTATACACTCCCTGAGCCTCGTCGAACGGCGATTGATTCCGCTAGTCCCGTTGGCGATGATCGAAGCCACTGCGCGAGAGCACCGCCGAGGTGGTCGCCGAGCCGGTGGAGGTCGTGCGCCGACACTACATCGCCACTCCTAGCGAGTTAAAAACGACTCCCGAGTCGTTCTTCGGTCCGGCACAGAGCGCGGTGGGACGGAGCTGCTAGCTGTCTAGCGTCGGAGCTTAAGCAAATATAGGATGTGGTCACCACCAGGTTATGGCCGATCCGAACCAACCGACGGACGGCAGGAGAATCGATCACGGGTTCGACCAAGGGCGCTTACGGACGCTCGAGGTAGACAGCGAAACCGAGTCGGGGTCGGCGGGTCGTACAGTACCAATTTGCGTTCGGACGGACGGTCACCGTCGCCGTAATCGGCTTACTGATCGCGAGCGTGGTTCCGGGGACGGCGCTCACGGCCGACGAATCCCGGTTCGTGGTTCGTTCAAACTCCCTGCTACAGGATAGAATCATGTCTCAACGACTATCGACTGACCTAAAGCGGATCCGTCACCTGCCGGAGGGCCCGCTGAAGGCGGTGAGGCTATCGCTCTGGTGGTTACGGAAGACCTTTTTCACCAAGCCCAAGCCGGACAACCCAGCGGTCTTCGTCCGGCTAACCAACCAGGAACTCGTCGAACTGCTCGGACGGGAGTACTTCGAACCCGGCTGGGAGCTATCCTACAGCTACCGGAACGAGACGCTGAACCTCCGGCGCGTCGAGTACGTGGCGGCTCACCCGCTGGGCTACGAGTGGTGGCAGGTCCACCTCCGTGGCTACCTCCACGAGGCCGGGAGCCGGTTCGAGGAGGACACGTTCGAACTCGCGGCTCACTTCGAGGTCGAACCGACCGAATACCCGTCGGCGCATATCCAAGGGGTCGGCCTCGAGATCGAACGCGGAATCGAAGCACTGATAGACGTACTCGACGCCCACGACGTCGAGTACGAGTACCTGCGTCCCGACGGCCAGCCGGCCAGCCTTGACAGCGAACTGACGGAAGCCTGACAACATCGTTCGAACTTTCGAACCCGTCGGCGACGATTACTGTTATCCGTTATCTATCATTTATCGTACGTCCCTCAGCGACGTCGAACGTTCCCTAACTCCGATCCGCCGCGTGCTGAGATCACTACCCCTCTAGTGCGCGCTTCTGCCGTGACCGCCCTCGCTTCACTCGACGCTGATCGGTTCGTCCTCGGCCCGTCGTTGGAACGCATCGCGGAGGGGACCGATCGGAGGGTTGTCCCGCTCGACCCGACGGAGCGCCCGCAACACCGAACGGTCGGCGCTCGGTACGAGAACGAAGTAGCCCGCGCCGGTCGAGACGACGCGTACCCGCCAGTTGACGAACTGTCGGACGAGAGCCGACCGCGTGTCGGTGAGGAGAACTGCATTGTGCCACGCCAGCGACCGTGCTTCCGTCAGCCCGATGAGCATGAACTCCTCGTCGAACGAACCGAGCACGTCGTCGATGCGCGTATAGCCCTCAGCGTCGTAGACGTCGGCCAGAGCCCGTTGGACGACGTCAACCAATTGGCTGAGAAGCCCGTTGATTCTGTCGTGGTCCCGGTGTTTCGAGGGGCGATCCGGATCGATCGAGACGTCTCGAAGCGCGAACGCCAGGTCGTAGTTGATGTGTGCACTGATCCCGAGCAAGGCGTCCTGGATGAGGAGCGTGTAGTTGCTGGTCGAGGCGTGAAACCCGATTTCCCACGCCGGCGGAACGTCGGTCAGATTCCCCCGCTCGAAATCGACCAGCGCGGTTCGGTATCAGTCCGCGAAGTCAATGAGGTACTCATGAACCCAGTCCGGGTCGTCGAACACCCCCGACTCGATACCGGTCTCGATGGTTGCCGTCATCTCGGCATACACCGTCAGGAACACTGACCGACGATCGGATCGGCTCCGGAGATACGCTTCCGCGTTCCCCAATCGTGTACGGACGTCGCTGACGGACGTGAACGAGCCGGTCATCACCTCCAGCAGGGTCGTCCGTTACGGGCCGCTGACCGACGGCGAGCTTGACCGCCCGTAACTCCCCGAGCGTCGGCAGTTGCGCACGTAGCTCGTCAATCATCGCCCTTCAGGTGGACGGTATGCACCGCAGCGTGCCATCATAGTTCTTTGGAGTCGGCACGATAGTAGCCCTCCGAGAGACCCCACCTGTCACGCATTCACGATTAGTAATCGTCCCCCAGCATCACAGCTTGCGGCCCGAATTTCCGCGTCCGTATCACGCTCGGAAGTACCGCTCACCGATCTCATAGCAAACACAGGGTGTGTTTGTTGGCCCCTCGACGCGGTTGAGAGGACGTCGTAGAACTCTTCTCACGCCGTAGTGATCGTGCTCTCCGGATCGTCCCCGTAGTATAGATACCGAACCAGTGTTGTCGCCGATCGGACGGCTGGTTCTTCCGTCTCCTGGCCATCGTCCCGGTTCGGAGATGACATTAGTCCGGTAGCTCGATAGAGCCCAAAGAACGGGAGAACTGCATATTCGATAGCGGATCGAACGATCACGATGCTTCTTCCGGAGCGACGGACGGATCGAACGTTGGTTCCTGTCCTTTATCTTCAGTAAATGCTAACAGCACTCACGACATCGGCCCACACATGGTCGCTACGCCTGTCGAAAGAGCAGTCCAATCACGGAGAAGTACACACACAACAACGACTCGACCGCACGACCGACGGTATGGAAACGCCGCCGGTAGCCGAAACGATGGTTGAGTCCTTCCCCGATCTCGCGGTCAATCTCATCTATACGGTCCTCTGTCTGGTGCCGGGATTTATCAGCCTACAGACGGCGACCTACGCCGCCGACCTCGATGCGGACATGGGCGAATTCGAGAAGTCGACGTGGTCCCTCGTCGGGAGCGGCGTGTCGCTGTCGGCGTTGTACTTCCTGTACGTTGGCTGGATGGGAGTCGTGACGGGGCGCTTCGAACTCGTCCGCTCGCTCGATATCGGCTGGGTAGAACTCGTCGCAGTCTACCCACTGTTGCTCTTCGTGGCGGTTCTACTGGGGTACGTCAGCGCCAGGGTACTCCGCCGGACGTCCCGTCGTCCTCGTCTCTCCGGATTCTCCTGGGAGTGATCGCCGCGATGTCACCGTCGTCGCTTCGAAGTCGTTGTACTGTCGCTTCGAAGCGGTCGTACCCGCTTTGGAGACCACCAGGACAAACGACGAGCGGCGCGCGAGCGTCCGACGCTTCGAATCGAAGACGCGAAACGGAGGTGTTCGGCCTCACGATACCGACGATACCCCACACCACGCTATCTCTCCTCGTTAGTTATCCTCTCGAAACACTCTCGGACGATCTCACGGTCGATGCCGTGCTCGTCGAAGTACTCTTCGAGGGCTTCGTTGCGGAGCGGACAGAACAGGAGTTCTGACATCCGGCACAGAGCGCGGTGGGGCCAGAACCGCTAGCTGTTTAGCGTCGGGTTACAGGTAGGCAAGAGATGTGGTTACCACCGGATCATGACCGATCCGAGCCAACCGACGGAGGATAGGAACATCGATTGCGGATTCGACCGGCGGCTCTTGCAGGCGCTCGGCCGAAACAGCAGGGACGAAGTAGGGCCGGTGAATCGTACGGTACTCACTTACACCCGGGCGGGCGATCACTCTCGCTGTAGTCGACCCGCTGGTCGTAAATACGGCCGCGAGCGCGGCCTTTGAGGCCGACAAGCGGGATCCGAACAACGACCGATCGACCGCACAGACGATCAGCACGGCACGGAGGCGATGGGCAAGACCGGTCCGTTCAGAGTCGCGCACGTGAGACGAAACAACGCGATATCGAGGACGACGGCCTCGTCGTCGAAGGTAGAATCGAGTGACCAACCCAGCGACACCCACAGTGAAAAACCATGATAACTGAACGGTTCCAGCCCGATAGCAACGTAGAAGAGAAACGCGAAGTCCAGATCGATATTCCGTGGTTCGGCCCGCAGACGAAAACGGCCGAGATCATCGATGGAATGGCGGTGGTCGGGGGGGTATCGTACTCGGGCCCGCCGAAGAGTTCACCGACGTCGAAGCGGACGATACGTCGGGGGACGTCGTAGACTCGATCGCGCTGTCGAGGGATAGCGCGCTCTGGCCCGATGGCGTCGTGCCGTACGAGATCGCATCGGACTTGCCGAACACGAATACGAACCGGGTACACGACGCGATCGATCACTGGGAAGCGAACACGCCGATCGAGTTCGTCCAGCATACGAATCAGAACGATTTCATCGAGTTCGTTCCGGCCAACGGCTGCTCATCATTCGTCGGGCGACGGGGAGGACGGCAGCCGATCAACCTCGCGGGCGGTTGCGGCACGGGGTCGACCATTCACGAGATCGCCCACGCAGTCGGTATCTGGCACGAACAGAGCCGGTCGGATCGTGACGTCTTCATCGATGTCAAATTCGACAACATCGAGGAAGGGAAAGCGGGCAACTTCAGGAAGCACGAGGGGGCGAACGACATCGGGCGGTACGACCACGGCTCGATCATGCACTATCCGCCCTACGGCTTCTCGAAGAACAGGGACAAGACCATCGAGGCTCCGGAGCCGATCGGGCAGCGTCGGGGGCTAAGCGAAGGTGACCTCGATGCGGCCTTTCGGCTGTACGGTCCCAGTGACGCCGGCACGGTAGGTGGAGTGACTGACGACCGGCAGGGGATTTCTTTCGATTCCGACGTCTCCCCGGACCCAGTCGTCCTCGCTGGGGTTCAGACGTTCAATGGGGACGATCCCGTCGGAGTTCGCATGCGCGATCTCGGCGACGGGAACGCCGAGGTGTTCGTAGAGGAAGAGGAATCCGCCAATTCGGAGACGAGCCACGCCGAGGAGAGGGTCGGCTTCTTCGCCACCGACGAGGGAACCATCGTCGACGAGAACGCATCGCCGGTCGGTGAGGCGGGCGTCGTCGCCACGGGACAGGCCGGAGCTTCCGAGTGGCATACGGTGCGCCTCGACGGAACGTACTCGGATCCGGTCGTCTCCATTAGGTTGCTGTCGTACAACGGCAACGACCCGTCTCACCTCCGGGTTCGAAACGTCGGATCCAATTCGTTCAAGTTCCGGATCGAGGAGTGGGGCTATCTGAACCAGGCACACACGGACGAAGACGTCGGCTACGTCGTCCTCGAGGAGGGCACCCATCGACTGCGTGACGGGACCGAACTGGACGTAGGAACGATCGACACCGACCACGACTGGACGACGGTCCGGTCGGGCGTCGCTTCGGAACCAGTGGTCCTCAGCCAGTGTCAGACGGTGAACGGTGGTGATGCAGTGGTAACGCGACACCGGAACGTCGGCGGGCGTGAGTTCGACGTGCGGCTTCAAGAAGAGGAGGCAGAAAACGGCCAACACCGAACCGAGACCGTTGGCTATCTGGCTATCAGTCGGCCTGACACGTTCGAATTCGGCGTCGCTCTGGACGACGTCACCGACGAGTGGAGTCGACTCGATTACGAGGCCGATTTCCACGAGCTGCCGGCCACCGTCGCGTCGATACAGACGTTTGATGGTACCGATCCTGCAAGTGTCCGGATGAAAAATCCGACGTCTAGCGGGGTGGAGATCCAGATCGAAGAGGAGATCTCGGGCGCCAGACCGGCCAATGAAGATTGCATTCCGCTCGATCCTCAGAACGTAGGGGTCGAGCGGTTCGGCAACGACGATTGGCGGGTCGTCGACGGGAACTCCATCCTGCTTGCGTTCGACAACTCCCAAAACGCCGAGAAGGCCCTGGAAACCATCCGATCCTACGGGTTCACGCAGCAGTGTTTCGTGGGACGTCCGGACCCAGGAATGAGTTATTGGCTCGCCGAATCGCCATCAAGCAATGGCGGCGACAGAGAGACCGTTCACGTAGATGAGCAGGTGGCGTACGTGGCTACGCCAGAAGGCCTCGTCTATTACGCGAGCGGAAAGCAACTCGGCGAAGCCGGTGTCGTGACCCGAAACCAGGCGTCCGGTTCACAGTGGCACGCCATCACTCTCGACGAGACGTACTCGGATCCGGTCGTCTTCGCGCAGTTGATGTCGAAGAACGGGAGGAACCCCGCGCACACCCGCGTGCGGAACGTCGGATCGAACTCCTTCGAGTTCCAGATCGAGGAGTGGGACTACCTGAACCAGGCCCACATGGACGAGGACATCGGGTACGTCGTGCTGGAGAGTGGGCTGTACCCGCTCCCCAATGGCAGGTTGCTTGAAGTCGGCACGACGCGAACGAACCACTCGTGGACCAGCGTCTCACTGAACTCGCAGTTAGGGACCGGCGAGGACGCGGTGATCGTGAGCCGGTGTCAGACGCACAACGGCGGGAACGCTGTCGTGACGCGATATCGAAACGTCTCCGCTGGCGGGTTCGACGTGCGTCTCCAAGAGGAGGAAGGTAGCAACGGTCTGCACCGGACCGAGACCATCGGGTATCTGGCTGCTGTTCGCGACGCCCGGACGTAGTCGATCGTTCGCCTCGATTTCTGTGCCACGAGGCGTCTTGTCGTTTTCGTTTTTGCTCTTTTTGACAACTCGGACAGTAAGTCCGGGGCGACGACGCAATCGTATCGGACACGGCCGTGCTGCGTTCGAAACGAGCCATGCCTGGCGGCCCATCAGGACAGCGGGACGGATGGCTACCGATGAGTGGCGGGGCATCCTCAACGATCTGCTTGTCTCCTGCTGAGCAGGACGTATCTATCTCTGGCGGGATTGCGCTATCTCGTCGCCTTCTGTGAGTCGATCGACCGTTTGGGCCACACAAAGAGTTTTCCTGACGACTAAGTCCTATTAACATATGGAGCGCAGAACCATCCTCATAACCGCAGCCGCTGTTACTGGTGGTTTCGCTGGCTGTA
>PXQR01000149.1:0-1884 GCA_003021235.1 Halobacteriales archaeon QH_6_64_20
ATCGCGAGACCCGCTTCGATCACGACAGGTATCGGAATTAGGCTTTCGACGGCAGCCATTACAGTGCCCGGTCCCGGGCCGTCGCGGCAGGTCGCTGGGGGCGAAAACACGTATAGAACGTTTTCCTCACAGAACGTTCTCCTTAGCGATCCAGGATCGCGCCGTAGGCCGCCGCGAGGAATCGGGTGTCGTTGTCGCTCCCACCGTTGACGACGATCGTCTCGTAGGGGAGCTCGGTGTCCAGATCGCGGATCCGGCCGAGGGTCTCGGGGAGGTGTGTCGCCTCGTTGTACGCGGGAACGACGAAGGAGACCAGCGGCTCGGCGGCGTTCGATAGCTGTGCGTTCGTCGGGACGTCGTCCACGGATACAGAGTCAGGGCTCCAGCGGCCAAACCGTCCTGCTTGCACCTGCACCCTCGGCGTCGCTCCGTCGTCTCGGCGGGGACCGAGCGCGACTCCGGTACGGCTCGCCATCCGAACTGCTTAGGCCGCCGGACGATGCAGGTCCGTTCGTGGTGCGATCGAGGGAAACGGGCGAGGCCGACTCGGAGTTCGTCTTCGAGCTACGGGTCTGTGCGTGGGCCGAACGCCACTGGCCCCCCGCGGGCGAGTGCGCCGAGGACACCACTGTGTTCGTCGCCCGGCAGCTCGGCACTCGCTCGCGGCGCTGGGACACTATCGTGATCGAAGCCGACCGCGAAGCGCTTTGCGAGCGTGCTCGCTTCGGTTCTCGAAGACTGGATGGCGATGCGTTAGGCGTCGTTCGCAACGCGCCGGTCGAGTGGACCTACTACCGCGACGCGTTGCCCGAACCGGACTACCCCTGGCGCTACGTCCGTGACGCGGTCAACCGGGCAGCCGATCGAGGGATCGTCGAGCGCCGGAAGCAGGGCAATCGGATCGAAATTCGACAGTTGTGGCCCTACCCCGAATGGGTGAATCGAATCGTCGCGATCGAGAACAAGCCGGACCTCGATGCGAGCGCGGCGCGCGCGCTTTCCGACCAGCTACAACGAGACGTCGCCCTCTCGCTCGCCGACGAGGTCTGGGTCGCAACGTATGCGACGGGCGAACGGATCGAACCGGTTCTCTTCGAGAACCTGCCTACCGAAGCCGGCGTCGTAGCCTTCGACAAGGGCGACGCGACAGTACTCTGGCATCCCCGGCGGCTCGCGAGCGACGAACCGGGAACCGAGATCACAGAGCGGCCGACCGGAACCCGAAACGACCGTTCGGCCGCCCGCTTCGAGTACGTGCGCCCGGAAGCGAAGGCCGAAACACGGCTGACGATCGCCGAGCGCGCCTACGAGCGCGGTTGGCGATCTTACGTCGAGTCGATGCGCCCCGACTGTCGACACTTCTCGGTACGTCGCGACCGCGTGCTCGACGGGACGGAAGCGAGGGACCACGAACCGACGGACGGGAACGCGACGGCCGCGACGGCGAGCGGCGTGCTTCCGTACTGCGGGGCGAAGGAGCGATGTCAGACCGCCGCCGAATGTTCGGGGTCGTGCCCGGCGTTCGAGCCCGAACCGCCCGCCTGGCGGACGCGGGGCTGGCCGATCGAGGGCGGGCCGGGAGCGGCGGCGAAACGGATCCTGACCGAGCGGCGACGACGCCGGCGGCCGGGTCTCGACTCGTCGTAACCAAGCTCCGGTCGGGCGATCGAACCGTTGTCGGGGTTTCGTCTGTTCCCTTATTCCCCTTCGTCGACTACGGGTTCGGCTGTCCCGTCGGCGTCGGTACCGTCAGCGGTGTCGACGCCTTCGGTCGGGCGCTCGCCGCCGTCGGCGATCGCGGTCTCGACGCGGCGTTCGTGCCAGCGCCACTCGTGGGTGCGCTGGTTCCGTTCGTCGAGTCCCCAGGGATCGCCGGTTTCGAGC
>PXQR01000149.1:1903-3417 GCA_003021235.1 Halobacteriales archaeon QH_6_64_20
CACCGGCCCGACCGTGAGGTCATAGGTCGCGTACCGACGGGGCATCCCGATGTAGCCCAACAGCAACATCGGAAAGAAGGTGAGGTGAACGCCGATCTCCGTCAGCCAGAAGTGCCACTTCGCGAGCGTGCGCTGGTACATCTTCCCCGTCACGATCGGGAACCAGTAGTAGACCCCGGCGAACACGCCGAAGGCGATCGCGCCCATGATGATGTAATGGAAGTGCCCGACCACGTAGTAGGTGTCGTGAAAGAGCCGGTTCACGGGGACCGCCGCGAGGAAGACCCCGGTGACGCCGCCGATGACGAAGTTCGTGACGAACCCAACACAAAACAGCATCGGCGCGGTAAGCCGAACCCGACCGTTCCACATGGTGGTGATCCAGTTGAAGACTTTGACGGCGCTCGGCACCGCGATCGCGAGCGAGACGGCCATGAAGGAGGCTCGGATCCGCGGGTCGATCCCGGCCGTGAACATGTGATGGGCCCACACGCCGAAGGATAGCACGCCGATCGCGAGGGTGGAGTAGACGACGAACTTGAAGCCGAAGAACTTGCGGCCGCTGAATTTGGGGAGAATGAGGCTCACCAGCCCCATCGGCGGCAACACGAGGATGTAGACTTCCGGGTAGCCGAAGAACCAAAACAGGTGTTGCCAGAGGATCGGCGATCCGCCCTCGGTGGCAAAGAAGGTCGTGCCGAAGTTCCGATCGAGAAGGACCATGACCAGCGCGCTGCCGAGCAGTGGAAACGCGAAGAGGATGATCCCCGCTTGCGTGAGGATCGTCCAGCTGAAGATATCGAGGGCCGCCCAGGAGACCCCCTCGCCGCGTTCGGTGAAGACGGTAGCTATGAAATTGATCGCGCCCATCGTCGTCGAGACGCCCGAGAGGTGTAGCCCCAACAACATGAGATCGACGCCCGCACCAGCCTGCGTGCCGTCGCTGACGCCCGCGGCGAGCGGCGTGTACATCGTCCAGGCGGTCTGAGCGCCTTCGAGCCCCGGTACCAGAAAGCCGGCCCAGACTAACAGTGCCGAGGGCGGCAGTAACCAGAAGGCGATCGCGTTGATGCGGGGAAAGGCCATGTCGTCCGCGCCGATCAACAGCGGGACGAAGTAGTTCGCGAACGCCGCAAGGATCGGCGTCCCGAACAGGAACAGTAGGGTGATCCCGTGGCTCGTCAGCAGGGCGTTGTACGTCGTCGCGTCGATCAGCGTCGCGGCCGGATCGAGCAGCTCGGTTCGCATGACCAGTACCATCCCGCCGCCGACGAGGAAGGCGAGCACGGCGTACGCGGCGTAGAGCAGGCCGATGTCCTTGTGATCGACGGTCGTGAGCCAACGGGTAAGCCCACCGGGTTTGTGTTCGGTCAGCGTCGCGTTCTCGTCGGCTCGCTCCTCGCCACCGCGCGCCTCGCTTCCGCCAGCCAACGGCGTGTACGACCGCCAGCTCTCGACGCGGGCGAGATAGGCCACGACGGCGAGCAGGAACGCTCCCATCAACACTGTCAGCG
>PXQR01000149.1:3663-10313 GCA_003021235.1 Halobacteriales archaeon QH_6_64_20
TCCGATCGCGGGCGTCTCCGAGACGACCGGCGCCGATGTCGATCGGGTGACCCGGACGGCGGGCGGCGATACCGTCACCGAGGAGTTCGCGCTCCCGGCGGAAGCGACGCTCGATCGAACGGATATAACCGAGGTCATGCGCTACGACAGCGAACGCGTCTATCGGTTCCGGCGTGAGGCCGGGCAAGGCTGTGCGTGTGAGTCAGTCGAGCAGTTCGGCTATCCGGTATCGAGCGTTCGCGCCCACGAGGGGGCGCTCTCGCTGTCGTGTCACGCAGCCACGGCCGGGGAGGCCCGACGGATACTCGAAGCGCTTCGCGAGGATTTCGACGGCGTTCGCCTGCTGTGTCTCACCCGTTCGGGCGACGACCCGGACCGGCACGACCCGGTGATCGTCGACCGCGGCGTGTTGACCGACCGCCAGCGCGACGTCTTGGGAACCGCGTACGAGATGGGCTACTTCGAGCGGCCGCGGGAGACGAACGCCGAAGCGGTCGCCGCGGCGCTTTCGATAGCACCCTCGACGCTCGCCGAACACCTCGCGGTGGCACAGTCGAAGCTCACCGAGGCGGTGTTGGAGTGCGACGGCTGAGGGGTTCCCGGCCGACGGGTCCGATGGCGGATCGGGTCCGCGATCACCGGGAACCGACGGCACCGAGTACCGGGAGAACCGAGAGCACCGGAGGCCGACCGGACAGGAGGACCGGGAGCCATTTCACCCCCGGCCGAACTACGATTGATCATGAACTCCCGGTCACCGAACGGAGCCGCCGACGCCCCGCGGGACACCCCAGCGTGGACGCGCGCTCAAGCGATGGGGCTTCGGCGAACGGACGAGACCGTCGCGCCGATCTTCTACCCGCCGGCGGAACGGATCGATCCCGACCTACACATCTGGGACACCTGGTTACTCAGAGATCGCAACGGCGAGATCGCCGAGATCGACGGCTGGCGGGTCTTTTTTTCGCTCACGGCGTCCGCGGAGTTGCTCCCTGGGAAACGCCACGATGCCGCCACGATCCGGTATTTCTACTCGCGCGACGGACGGACCTGGTATACCGGCGACCTCGTCTTCGAGGAGGCGAACGTCTTCGGTTCCCGGCGCTGGGCCGGATCGGCACTCTACGACGACGGCCGAGTGTACGTCTACTACACTGCGGCCGGCGATTCCGCCGAAGAACACCTCACCTACGGCCAGCGCATCGCCGTCGGCGCTGGCGGAACGATCGAGACGAGCGCCGAGGGACTCGACCTTCGAGGCCCGTGGGAGCACTCGGTACTGCTCGAACCCGACGGCGACCGCTACGAGCGAGAAGCCCAATCGCGCGGGCCGATCTACACCTTTCGGGACCCCTGGTTCTTCGAGGACGACGGAGAGACCTACCTCCTGTTCGAGGGCAACACTCCTATCCCGAAAGGATCGGATGCCTGCGGCGGCGAGGAGACCCACCAGGAGTTCAATGGTTCGGTCGGGATCGCTCGCTCGCCGACCGGCGACCCGACCGACTGGGAACTCGAAGCACCCCTTCTCGACGCCGTCTGTGTGAACCAGGAACTCGAACGCCCGCATATCGTTCCCCGCGACGGCCGGTACTATCTGTTCGTATCGAGCCACGCACACACGTTCGCGCCTGGCCTCTCGGGGTTCGACGGACTGTATGGGTTCGTCGCCGATTCCCTTCGGGGCCAGTACCGCCCGCTCAACGACACGGGCCTGGTGGTCACGAACCCGGAAAACGCGCCGTTTCAAGCCTATTCGTGGCTCGCGTTCTCCCACGGCGAGGAGCTACTCGTGAGCAGCTTCTTCAACTACTACGACTACGATCGGCCCTCCATGGACGACGTCGCGCTTCTATCGGAGGCCGAGCAACGCCGGCGCTTCGGTGGGACGCTCGCGCCGACGCTCCGGCTGACGGTCGAGGGCGATCGTACCCGAGTCCAGGGTAAGCTCGATTACGGCCACCTCCCGGTCGAATCCGAAGAACTCCCGGCGCTCTCGGCGTTCGAAGGCCGCGGATGGACCGGGACCCGCGAACGAAGCGACGCCGGAGGGTACGGTCGGTACGTCGACCGCGACGACCCCGATCCCGGCGCGGGGTAAGGAGGGCGAGAACTGAGCAACGAGCGAGAACGAACCGAACGGACGGGGATCGACGGAAACGAAACGGCGGCGACGGTCCCGACCACCGCGACGAGTGCGGAGCGGGTCATCCCTCGCTGGCGTCTTCGGCCGGCCACGCGCTTTCTAATTGCCAGACGTCGAGCGTTTCGATCGTGACGTCCCCACCGATCGCCGCCACCGACAGATCCGTGCTGTCCGGACGAGTCGGGTAGACCCGACTCGTGAGACAGTCGCTCTCGTTCGCGAAGACCTCGATCACCGAGCCATCGACGAAGACTCGGAGATCGACGACTCCGTTCTCTCCATCGTCCTCGTTCTCGACGGGAGCGCGGAGGGCGTCGGCCGCGACCGCCGGATCGAGACTAGAGTGCTCACGATAGACGATCACCTCCTCGCCGGTGTAACGGATCGGGGTGCGCTCCTCGCCGTCGGGCGATTTTCGCACCACGAGTTCGAACGCGGCGTCCGCTTCGACCGAGATCGTCGCTCCGATCTCGAGAGCCGTTCCGGAGGCGTCGAGGGGTTTCGATTCCTCTGCGAGCCGGAGGTCCGACACCCCGACGTGATCGCCGCGCAGTGCTTCGAGTTCCCGGGCCGGCCGCTGGATCAGACCACCTGCATCCGACAGCGAGAGCTCCCGGGGGATCGAAAGCGCGCCCGACCAGCCGGCGTCCCACTGGCGTTCGGGCGGGCGGGCCTCGACGACCCACCCCCAGGTGAGAACCCGTCCGTCGCCGGTCCGCATCGACTGCGGGGCGTAGAAGTCGCCGTGATCGAGCACGCCGTCGGGGTCGCCGCCGCTCCCGTCTCCGGTCTCGCGTTCGCGCTCGAAGGTCCCCGACTCGGGATCGAACCGGCCGAGGAAGTACGGCACCGTGCCGTAATTCGAGACGTGGAGCAACCGCTTGCCGCCGAGATCGAGCAGTTCGGGACACTCCCAGACGGAGCCGGCTCCCTCCTGGTCGCCGACGAGGAGCGGGGCACGGAACTGCCACTCGTCCAGGTCCGGCGACTCGTAGAGCAAAACCGTACCGCCGGCCTCGGCGATCCCCGAACCGATCAGGTGATACCAACTTCCGTCCTCGTTCCAGAGACAGTGATCGCGGAACTCGGCCTCCCAGTGTTCGCTCGCCAGTAGATCGAGATCGGGAGGCGGCGCTCCGATGACCGGGTTCGCAGGGTCCTTGATCCACGAGTCGAGCGAGCGGTCGGCCGCCGTTGCCCGACAGGGGAGCTGGCGGCGATCCCGGCCGCCGGTGTAGAAAAGCGTCGGCGTCCCGCCGTCGAGAACCGTACAACCCGACCAGCAACCGTCCCGGTCCGGACCCTCGGGCGACGGGGCGAGCGCCACGGGTCTGTCCTCCCAATGGACCAGGTCCTCGCTGACCGCGTGTCCCCAGTGGATCGTCCCGTGGAACGGGCCCGCCGGGTTGTACTGGTAAAAGACGTGATAGTTCCCGTCGTATTCGATCAGCCCGTTGGGATCGTTACACCAGTTAGCCGGCGGCGTGAGGTGATACGTCGGGCGGTTCGGGTCGGCGCTCAGGGACCGGCGCAGCGCGGCGAACTCCTCGTCGGTGCGCGGTCGTGTCGTAAGCGGTGCCGTGGCCCCGTTCGCGAGAAACCGTAGTACTCCCTCGGCCAACCCCGATCGGTTCGCGGCCCGCTCGCCCGGGTCATCGGAGTCGTCAGCGTCGTCAGCAGTGGCCGTGTTCGGATCGAACGCGAACGAATCCCCCACGCCGATTACGGACCTCGTACCCTGGGTCCACGAGACGATCGTCTTTCGGCCGGGAGCGTCACCCTCCCGGTAGCCACACGCGAGCACGTCGCCCCGTTCGGGGACGAGACGCTCGTAACGGGCGAAGGATCGTTGACGCTCCTCGACCGTCGTTTCGAACCTGAGACCGTCGAAGGTCTCGAACGCCGGGTGCTCGGCGTGTAGCGATTTCACCGAGAATCCGGTCGGCTCCGGGGAACGCTCGACGCCGACCGCATCGGGCGCTACGGCGTCGATCCCGAGGTCACTAACGGCCGACAGCGCGCGCAGACTCAAGAGGAGACCACCTCCCCTCTCGAGATAGGTCTCGACGGAGCCACGACAGGCAGCGAGAACCTCGGAATCGATCGGATCGTCGGTATGCCACCAGAGGACATCGTAGACGTCGAGATCGAGGTCATCATCGGCGAGCGCATCGACGGGGACGCGTTCGGCGCGCGGGAACGTCCGCTCACACCAGTCGTACGCCGCCCGTTGTTCCGCGGTAGACGAGACCGAACGAACGCACCCGACGCGCACCGACGAGAAGGCCATCGCCCGAACCAACCGTTCTCCGAGATAAAGCGTTTCCACTCGCGCACGGCCTCGATAACGCTTCACACGCGTCGTCTTCCGGTCGCCCCCCGACGGCGAGTCGGCGAGGGAGACGAGTCGAGCCGGACGGGCCGTTTCCCCACATCGAGGGAACTCGGCGACGAGCGACGAGGCGTCGCCAGCGGGTGAAACGGGCCATTCGGCGACGACCGAGCGACGCGCCGAACGCCGCCGACCCCGACGTTCGATGCCGAAGCGGTGGAACGCCGAGCGTGCCGAGAGTGCTATTCGAGCGGTTCGACCTCGATCGAGTCGCGCGCGATCGCGAGTCGAAACGTCGGGACGGTCCGCCTGACGACCTCGACGACGCCCTTTCGTTCGAGGCTCCGGAGCGCCGAGCGAACGCTATCGGCATCGAGGTCGTCGTCCGCGTTGTTTTCGTCACTACCCTTACCGGCATCCGAATCCGAGCCCGTGTTCGAAGTCGAAGTCGAGTCCGACCCCGACTCCGAGTCCGACCCTGGTCCGAGGTCGGTGTCGGTCCCCTCGCGGATCGCATGCAGCACCGAGACGACGCTTTCCGATTTCTCGTCCGGTCCCGGGAGCGCTGCGAGCGCCCGTCGCTGGAGATCGGGTAACTGGAGTGCCGTCCGCCCGTCCTTGCCGGTCGGCGCGCCGACCAGTTCGGCTGCCTCGGGGGTCGCACGGATGAGGCTGCTCTCGTCGCGGTAGTAGTACTCGGCGAGTTCGGCTTCGAGGTAACCGTGTACCTGCTTGCCGCTTTCGAGATTCCATCGATCCTGGAGTTCGCCGTTCTTCGTCGGCTGGAGGGCAACGACGTCGGCGAGGCGCTCGCGCGCTTCCTCGGAGAGGCTCATACCGGATGGCGTGGAGTGAAGCGCTATATGGGTTCTGGAACCCGCTGTCGAACGCACGGGAATCCATCGACGCGAGAGTCCGTCGGCGGCGCTTCGGTCCCCGACCGGTCTCGTTCTCGATCGATAGCGATCGTCACCGGGGACGGGCGCGTGCCGGGGGACCGACCCGGCGAAGCGGCAGGGAGTCCCTCCGAGCTCGGCGGCTCGACGGCGCGCGTCGCGCTCGATAGTACGAGCCGGGTTCGACAGTGGGGACGAAGGGTTATGTCGGGACCAAGCGTCACCGCGGGTATGTCCGACACTATCGAAATCGAATCGAGCGAAGGCGTCACTACGATCACGGTCACGCGACCGGACAGACTGAACGCGCTCGACACCGAGACCCTCCAGGCGCTAGAAGCGGCTCTCCGGGACGCACGCGATACGCACGACACGCGGGCGCTCGTACTCACCGGCGCGGGCGAGGACGCGTTCGTCGCCGGGGCCGACATCGAGTACATGAGCGAGCTGTCGGTCGAAGAGGCCCAGGCGTACGCCGAATTAGGTCACCGGGTCACCGATGCGATCGAGACGTTCCCGGCACCGGCGATCGCCGCCGTGAACGGCTACGCGTTCGGTGGGGGGTGTGAGCTCGCGCTCGCCGCCGATCTCCGGGTTGCCTCTGAACGAGCGGTGATCGGCCAGACCGAGGTCGGGTTGGGGATCGTTCCCGGCTGGGGCGGCACCCAACGATTGTCGCGGATCGTCGGCGACGAGCAAGCACGCCGTCTCGTCTTCTTCGCCGAGCGGATCGACGCCCAGGACGCCCACGCCTACGGACTAGTAGGAGAGGTCGTCGCCCACGACGAGCTCGACGACCGGGTGAGCGAGATGGCCGCCGAACTGGCCGCGCAACCGGCCTTCGCGCTCAGGAGTGCAAAGGAGGCGCTCAACCAGGTCCACGAGTCACACCTCACTGCGGGCCTGCGCTACGAACGCCGCCTCTGGAGCGGTCTGTTCGGGACCGCCGACCAGCGCGAAGCCATGACCGCGTTCGTCGAGGAGCGCGACCCGGACTTCCGCTGAGCGGCTTCGGCGAGGCAGTCGGTGTTTCCCGTGATTCGAGCGGTCGTACTCGTGCGGTACTCGTCGGCGTACGCCAACAACTGACACCGATCAGTCCCCGAGCGACGTGCCGTCCGGTCGTTTCGACCCTTCGGAGTCGTGGACGACGATCTCACCGGGATCGGGGTTCGCGGGTTCGTAGTTCTCGCGCACTCCGATCGCCTCCTCTAGTTCCCGTATCGCTCGCTGCTTGAGGGCCCGGGCCAGTTCCTCGGCCTCGGCTCGCGGTATG
>PXQR01000150.1 GCA_003021235.1 Halobacteriales archaeon QH_6_64_20
ACCGCCGGCTTTCGGGGACAGGTTGATAACACCGCTCCCACAATCGCGGGTAATGACGACCGAGCGCGACACGCTGGTCGAACTCGACGGGGTACGGAAGGAGTTCGGAGACGTGACCGCGGTGGACGGCATCGACTTCTCGGTCCGCCGGGGGGAGTTCTTCACCCTCGTCGGCCCGTCCGGGTGTGGCAAGACGACGACGCTGCGGATGATAAGCGGCTTCGAGCGACCCACGGAGGGAGAGCTCCGCATCGACGGCCGACCGATGTCGGCGGTGCCGCCGGAGGCCCGCGACACCAACCTCGTGTTCCAGCACCTCTCGCTTTTCCCCCACATGACGGTCGGGGACAACGTCGGCTACGGGCTCGAGAAGAGCGGCCTCGACGAGGAGGTCCCCGACGGCAAGACCGAACGGGAGGTCCGCGAGGAGCGCGTCAGCGAGTACCTCGAACTGGTCGACCTCGCCGGCTTCGAGGAGCGCGACCCGACCGACCTCTCCGGCGGCCAACAGCAGCGGGTCGCGCTGGCCCGCGCGCTGGTCAACGAACCCGCGGTGCTGCTGCTCGACGAGCCGCTCTCGTCGCTGGACCGGAAGCTCCGCAAGCAGATGCAGGTCGAACTCCGGCGGATCCATGAACAGACACAGGGTTCGTTCTTTTACGTCACGCACGACCAGGAGGTCGCGATGACTCTTTCCGATCGGATCGCTGTCATGAACAACGGCCGGATCGAACAGGTCGGCTCACCCGAGGAGATCTATCGCGAACCCGCCTCGGCGTTCGTCGCGGACTTCATCGGCGACACTAATCTCCTCGGCGGTCGCGTCGTCGACCGCGACGGCACCTCGGTCGTCGAGGTCGGCGGTTCGACCGGCTTTACGGTTCCGGCACACGGCCGTACCGGCGACGTGTCGGTCTCGATACGGCCGGAGGACTTCGAAATCGCCGACGGCGGCGGCAACGGTGACATCGACGGCACCGTCGTCGAGCGGTACTTCCAGGGCGACCGGACGAACTACGTCGTCGATCCCGAGGCCGAACTCGACGAACTGCAGGTGGTCGTCCAGGGACGGCGATCGAGCGTCGATACGGGTGAGGCGACCTCGCTCGGCGTAGTTGACGGCGCGCCCGTCGTCTTCTGATCGACGACCGTTTCGCTCCCCGCGAAACCCGAAGGAGAGCGGAAACGGCCAGGAGCGAGGCGGGTCCCGACGTGACAGGGGAAACAACACATCTTTAGCGATTACCGTCCGACCGTCCGCGTGTCCACCGAAGCACCTCCGGACTTTCACTCGCGCGACGGGCTGATCGAGGCGCTAGGAGAACGGGCCTTCGATCGGCCGCCGGCGATCGTCTGTAACGCACACATCACCGGGCTGGCGGTCGCTCGCGGACTCGCCACCCAGGGCGTCCCGGTGATCGCGATCGACCGAACCGGGGAGGGCGTCGCGCCGTACTCGAATGCGGTCTCGGTCGCCGGCCGCGTCCGATATCCCCTCGACGACCGCGAAGGCTTTCGAGCTGACGTCGAGGCGATCGCCGCCAGCCTCGACTCCCGACCGGTGGTCTTTCCCTGTATGGACGAGTGGGCGCTCGGACTGGCGCGCACCGAACCCGCAGGCGTCTCGCTTCCGTTCGCCGGGTTCGACGTCGTCGACAGCGTGCTCGATAAGGCATCGTTGTACGAGCGCGCCGAACGCCTCGACATCCCGACACCCGAGACCTATCGACTGACCGAAACCGCGATCGACGACGCCGCCGAGGCGCTCGGCTTCCCGCTGATCGTCAAGCCGGCACTGAAACGCCGATTCGAGGAGCAGTTCGGTACTAACCTCGTCCGGGCCGAAACGCGCGCGGAACTCGACGAGACCGTCGCGGCGGCCGAGGACGCCGGCATCGAAGTCCTCGCCCAGGAAGCGATTCCGAAATCGAAGGGTGACCTCTGTACCGTCGGCTCCTACCTGCCGCCCTCCGCCGACGACGAGGACGACACGAGCGATAAGAGTCGGGAACCGGTCACGTTCGTCGGCGAGCGCCGCGCGATCTACCCGCCGGAGTTCGGCACGACCTGTCTCGTCGAGCGCGCCGACGATGTCGTCCGGGAATCGCTCGTTCCACGAGCGCTCGACGTTCTCGGCGACGCCGGGTACAGCGGCATCAGCGAAGCGGAGTTCCTCTACGACGACCGGCGCGAGGAGTACGTGTTGCTCGACGTGAACACCCGTCCGTGGAAGTGGATCGGCCTGCCGATCGCGGCCGGCGCGAACCTCCCCGCGGCGGCGTACGCGGAAGCGACCGGCGGCGAGTACGAACCCGAGCCGATCCGGGACGCCCGTTGGGTGTACCTCAGGGACTACGCCGCGTTACTCGCCGGTCACGAGGTCGAAGACGACCTGCATCGAGAGGACTGGCTTTCGATCCTGTCCGGCGAGGTCGATACTCGAACCGACCTCGTCACCGCCGTCTACTCCCCGGCGGACCCGGGGCCGGCCTCCCAGTTGCTACGAACCGAATTCGGCGACCGGGAGTACTACTGCGCCTGCTGAGGGCTCGGCTCCCCTGCTCCGGCGACGAATGGAAACCCTCTTTCGAGTTTCGAATCCCCTCCCTGTATGCGACCGATACGCGCGAGCGACTACTACGACCTCGTGCAGGTGAGCGACCCGCGGCTCTCGCCCGACGGCGAACGGGTCGCGTTCGTCAGAAAAGTTCCGAAGTCCGACACCGAATACGAGGCGACGATCCACGTCGTATCGAGCGACGGCAATGGCGACCGCGACCCTCAGCGGTTCACGGCTACCGAGGGCGTCGACGCCGAACCGCGCTGGAGTCCCGACGGCTCGCAGCTCGCCTTTACTAGCACGCGCGGGGAACGCGACGAGCCACAGTTGTACGTCATGGCCACTGACGGCGGCGAGGCCCGACAGGTCACGGACGTTACTGGGGGCGTCTCTGAGGTCGCCTGGCGGCCCGACGGCGAACAGGTCGCCTTCTGTCAGTCGAGTTCGCCCGCCGAACGCCACGAGGACCTCGATCTCGCGGTCGGCGAGTCGGAGTACGAGCGCGAACCGCCCGACCCGCGCGTGATCGACCGATCGATCTACCGCGCCGGAACGCAGTACTTCGACGGCCGGCGAAGCGGCGTCTACACCGTCGATCTCGAAACCGACACCGTCGAGCGCGTTACCGGCCGGGACGACGGCAACGGAGCCGGAAACGACGGCGAGGACGAGAGCGAGTACGATTACGTCTCGCCCTCGTGGGGCGACGCCGATACCCTCTACTACGCCGCCAAACGCGGCGAGAATCCCGACGACTCGACGGTCTTCGACGTCATCGCCCACGACCTCGCGCGCGACGACGCCGAGACGATCACGCGGACGAGCGGCTGGGACGTGACCCTCGCCGCGACGAGCGATGGGGAGATCGCCTTTCCCTACACGCCCGAAGAGCGCACCACACTACGCGGAACCGACGTACAGGTCTATGATCGCGACGAGGACGTGACCCACACCCTCACGGAAGGCCTCGATCGCACGGCCATGGAGCCGTTTCGGTGGGGACCCGACGAGCGCGAGGTCTACTTTCTCACGCCCGACGAGGGCCACGTCGCGCTCCGGGCGGCTTCGGTGAGCGGAAACGGGTCGCCCCGAACGGTCGTCCGGGGCGGCGAGACGACCGGGTTCGACGTGGGAAGTGAGATCGTCTTCGCGCGAAGCGAGGCGAACCACCGGGGCGACGTCTTTGCCGTCGACCGCGGGGTCAGTGGAATCGACGAAACCGACGGAATCAGTGCGGACGACACGGAGGTCGAACCCGAGGCCGACGACCTGCGCCGTCTCACCGACGTGAACGCCGGGTTGCTCGACGATCGGACGCTCGCCGAACCCGAGGAAGTGCGCTTCGAGAGCGACGACGGTACCGAGATCCAGGGTTGGGTGCTCTACCCTCCCGAAGCAGGTATCGAGGCCGAAGCCGGAATCGGAACCGACGGAGGAGTCGGAGACGATGGCGATGGTGGCACCACCGCTATCGAAGGGAACGAACCGGGAGAACCGTACCCGTTAGTCGTCGAGATCCACGGCGGACCCCACGCGATGTGGACTACCTCCGGAACGATGTTCCACGAGTTCCAGACGCTCGCCGCCCGCGGGTACGCCGTCTTCTGGTGTAACCCGCGCGGGTCGGTCGGCTACGGCGAGGAATTCCAGGGCGCGGTCGAGGGCGAGTGGGGCGCGGTGACCGCCCGGGACGTGCTCGCGGGCGTGGATACGGTCTGTGAGCGCGAGGACATCGACGAGACGAACCAGTTCGTCACCGGGGGGTCCTTCGGCGGCTACATGACGGCCTGGCTCGTCGGCCACACCGATCGATTCGAAGGCGCGGTCACCCAGCGCGGGGTCTACGATCTCGCCTCGTTTTACGGATCGACCGACGCGTTCAAACTCGTCGAATGGGACTTCGGGGCGACGCCGTGGGAGGAACCCGAATCGCTGTGGACTCGATCGCCGGTAGCGTACGCCGACGAGGTCGACACGCCGACGCTCGTAATGCACGCAGACCGGGATTTCCGCGTTCCGGTGAACAACGCCGAGATGCTCCACCTCTTTCTCAGAAAGAACGGCGTCGAGACCCGCCTCGTCAGATACCCCCGTGAGGGCCACGAACTCTCCCGGAGCGGCGAGCCGGCCCACGTCGTCGATCGCCTCGCGCGGGTCGCCCGGTGGTTCGACGGCTATTCGACGCACCACGACGCCCCGAGAGCCCTCGACCGGGGCGACGACGGCCTACCGACGGCCGACGCCGACGAGTGAGAGCTGTCTCACGCCCGATCGTCGGCGTATCGCCACTTCGGTGCCACTCCAACACCGCTCCGACGCCGCTCCGACGTCGTTCAGACGGTTCGAAACGCCCGGTCGCCGGCGTCGCCCAGTCCAGGCACGATGAAGCCGTCGTCGTCGAGGCGGTCGTCGATAGCGACGGTGAGCAGGTCGGCGTCGGGATAGGCCTCGGCGACGTTGAGCAGTCCCGGGGGGGCGCTCACCGCCGAGAGCACGAAGAGGTTCTCGGGGTTCGGTTGGCTTCCCAGAACGCGATCGAGGACGGCGAGCATCGTAGAGCCGGTTGCGAGCATCGGGTCGGCGACGATGACCGTGTCCTCGGGGGTGATCTCGGGCAAGGTCACGTAGTCGATGTCGATCGGAAACTCGCCGTCGGTCATGCCCGCTTCCTCGTTGCGTCCGGCGGAGATGACGCCCTGTTTCGCGCGCGGAAACGCTTTGAGTAGCCCCTCGACGAAGGGCGTCGCCGCCCGGAGGACGTTCACGATCACGATCCTGTCGAGGCCCTTGACCCGCTCGCCGGTGGTTGCTTCGAGCGGCGTTTCGATCGAGACGTACTCGGTGTCCATCGCGCCGTCGATGATCTCGTAGCCACAGATCCGGCCGAGTTTCACGAGGCCCTTGCGGAAGGCGACCTGCTCGGTACGGACGTCGCGCAGCTCCGAGAGGGTGTCCTTTGCGAGCGCGTGAGTGATGAGGTAGGCATCGTCGCGGTCTTCGATCATACCGGGAAGGCCACCCCCCGCGATATAAATCACCGGGCAACGAGTCCGCGAACCGGCATCGGTTCGTCGAGCCGGAGGTCGATCGCGATTCGCTGGCGTCCGGGCGCGATTAGGTGTTGCCGCCTCGGGGACATTTATGCGGTTAGCGTCGTGTATATCAAACACATGGCGAAAGATTTAGCCGAAAACGAAGTCAGTCTCGACGAGGCCGCCGATCGACTCGAAGCGCTCGCCGCCGAACTCCGCGACGAGGACACCTTCGACATCGACGTCGAGAACCGGACGGTACACCTCTCGCCGCCGTCAACGATTGCGATGGAGATCGGTATCCGCGAGACCTCCTCGTTACTACGGGGCGACCGCGAGACCGTGACGATCGAGATGGATTGGAACCCCGAATAGCTTCTCGAAAGCTCCGTCGCCGATCACTGCGGTACGATCACCGGGTCACCGGAGAACGACCAGGTAGGTGAGCACGACGAGCGCGCTCGCCCCGAGCGCGACGATCTCCCACGAAAACGAGAGCACGTCGATGAACGCGAGCCCCCGGACGACGACGGCGCTAAAGGCGACCGAGAACGCGACGTTCATCACGAGTAACACGCGTGGATCGCCGTCGCTCGCCATATCAGTCCTGACGCGCGCGGGAACTTATCTTTCCCCGGTCGTCTCCGTCCGCTCCCGGTCTCCTCGCCGATGTTGTCCCCCGAGCCGTTACCCACTGGCGGGCGTCCGTCGAGTCGGCACATCGATCGTCGACGCCGCGATCGGTAGTCGACGCCGCGTTCGACGGGCGTACGACCGACCGAGGACGTACGCCTATGCCCTTCGGGATCGAAGGGGGCTCGTGAAGCTCACGACCGCCCGCGGGCGGCCGGTCGATCCGGTTCCCTTCCTGGTGGTCGCCGCACTCGCCTTTCTGGTGAGCTTTTCGTATGGACCGATCTACTGCATGGAACTCGGGCTCTCGCTTCCAGCAGCACTCGGGGTCTCGACTGGGACGTTCTGTGTCATTACCGCGATATCCTATCATCGCCTCGTGTGGACGAGCTATCCCGAACTGCGCGATGAACTGCCCGCC
>PXQR01000151.1 GCA_003021235.1 Halobacteriales archaeon QH_6_64_20
GTCGTTCAAAAGACGCTTGGCGTCTTTTGTGATGACGAAAGGCGCTCCGCGCCTTTCGAACCACGCGCTTCGCTCCCTCCCTGCGTTCGGTCGCTCCAGTGCTTACGTCGTCGCAGGATCGCACTAGTGATCGACCTAACCTTTGAGTACGGCCTTTAGCTGCTGATTGTCGTCTCAGTATGTCTCACGTCTGAGCCACTCTCAGCAGCACCCACAGGTTGCGACTAGTACTACTGCGATCCTGCTGGCTCACGAGAGCGAGCTCTCGTGAACGCCGGGGTTCTACGAGAGCCTCGTGGTTCGAAACGGCTTCGCCGTTTCGTCATCACGAGAGAGCGAAGCTCTCTCGAACGACTCCGCTCGACTTTCCAGCTCTCGTTCGCTCCTTTCAGTCGCTCACGAGAACGCCGACCGCGCCGGCCCCTCTCAGTCCCGCCCCTGGCGGTTGTCAGGCGGGCAATTGCGCAAGTTGACGCTGCCGTTGGTCGGCCCACGTCGGGTTCCGAGAGACGGATCGATAGGGGCTCGATACCACTATCGCCGGAGTCGATGTCCGACCGAGCGGTGTGGAGACAGGGAGGAACCGATCGCGGGCGCAGGGGTCGGTCACGGGGTGTCGGTCGTCCGATCGCACGATACATACCGTCGTCTACCGAGATCGAACCATGGAGATCCGCGAGGCGACGACGGCGGATACCGAGGCCATCCGGCGTGTCCACCGCGAGTCGATCGAGGAACTCGGCCCGGCGGCCTATAGCTCCGAACAGGTCGCGGCGTGGGCGAAGGGGGGTGCGTCGGCCGATTACATAGCGTCCATCGAGTCCGACGACGCCTGTTTCGTCATAGCCGAACGAGAGGACGAGGTCCTCGGCTTCGGATCGCTGTCGTTCGACTCTCCGACCGAGTACGAGGCGAGCGTCGACGCCGAGGTGACCGGCGTGTACGTACATCCGTCCGCCGCGCGGGACGGGATCGGTACCGATCTCCTCGTCGCTCTGGAACGGGAAGCCCGAAATCACGGCGTCGGGACGCTCGGTCTCTCCGCGTCGCTCAACGCCCTCGGGTTCTACGAACGCCACGGATACGAGCAGGTGCGGACGTACGACCACGAGTTCGCAAGCGACCTCTCGACCGGCGTCACGGGTCGTGTCGTCGAGATGAAAGCCGATCTATGATCTATGAGGCGGTCGTGGCTCTCGCTTCGAGTATCGACAGCGCGCCGGTAGCCGAAAGCGAGGCGTTCGACCCGTCGTTGTACCCCGTATCCACCGTAACCCGAGCCCCATCGACCTAGCGATACCGGGCGATCTCGACCAGGTTGCCGTCCGGATCGCGGACGTACACCGAATCCATTACGCCGCGGGCACCGGTCCGTTCGGCCGGTCCTTCGACGATCTCGATACCGGCGTCGTCGAGTCGGGTTTCGACCTCGCCAATCGGCGTCTCGGTGAGCAGGCAGAAATCGCCCGACCCCGGGATCGGATCGTCGGCGTGCGGGTCGAACTCCGCGCCCGCCTCGTGAAGGTTGATCTTCTGCTCGCCGAACTCGATGGCGGTCCGGTCGCCGCCGAAGGTTACGACGGTCGCGCCCAGCCGTTTATAGAATCGACAGGTAACGTCGATGTCGTGTACGGTGAGTACGAGGTGATCGATGCCGGCGAAGTCCATGCTCGCGTCTCGTCGGGAGACGTCATAGCTCTGTCCCGTGTCCTTCGAATCCGCTACCTCGGAGAACAGCGATCGTTCGGATTCCGGCGTCCTCGGATCGCCCTACCGATCCGGAATCGCGCCTTCTGCTCTGAGTCGTTCGATCCCCTCGTCGCCGTACCCGGCGTCACGCAGGACGGCCTCGGTGTCCTCGCCCAGTAGGGGTGGTGCGTCCTCGAAGCCCGATTCCGAGGACTCGAAGTTGAGCGGGTGTTCGACCACGGGGATCGAGCCGACCGCCGGGTGATCGAGTTCGCTCATCGTTTCCCGGGCCTCGGTCTGTTCGTTCGTAAGGGCCCCCTCAACGTCGAAGACCGGTCCCACGGGGAGGCCGTGCTCGTCGGCCAACAGGGACACCCACTCGTCGGTCGGGCGCTCGCGGAACACGGCCGAGAGCTCGGCTTCCAGTTCGTCCATGTGACCCACCCGGTCGGCGTTCGTTGCGAATCGCTCGTCGTCGGCGAGGTCCGGTCGGGAAATCGCCTCACAGAGGCCGTTCCAGAGCTTCTGGTTCGCACAACCCACACAGAGGTACCCATCCGCCGTCGGGTAGGCCTGATACGGCGCGATCACCGGGTCTTTGGTACCCATCCTGGAGGGCGACTCGCCCGCAAAGACCTTGCCCGCCTGTTTCGTGAGCCAGGGCAGCGCGGCATCGAGCATGCCCAGCTCGACGCGTTCGCCCTCGCCCGTCTGCTCGCGGCGCAACAGTGCCGAGACGATCCCGAAGCCGGCCCACATCGCCGTGATCAGGTCGGTCTGTGGAAGTCCGACCTTCGCCGGGTCGCCGCCTTCGGGTCCGGTCACGGACATGATGCCGCTCATGCCCTGGACGAGCAGGTCGTACCCCGGTCGGCGGCTCCACGGGCCGGTCTCGCCGAACGCCGAGATCGAACAGTAGACGATACTCGAATTGTGTTCGCGGATCGTCTCGTACTCGACGTCGAGGCGGTCTGCGGTCCCCGGTCTGAAGTTCTCGAGGAAGACGTCGGCCTCACTCGCGAGATCGTAGAGTGCCTCGCGGCCGCTCTCGGTCTTGAGATCGATCTCGACGCTTCGTTTGCCGTAGTTGATCGTCCAGAAGTACGGCGACTCGCCCTCGTCGGGGGTTTTACCCGGGCCGTCGTACCCTTCGGGGGGGATGAACGGCGGCCCCGAGTGACGGCTGTCGTCGCCGACGTCCGGCCGTTCGACCTTGATGACGTTGGCACCTTGGTTCGCGAGCATCATCGAGCAGAACCCCCCGGTGACGAACGTCGTCAGGTCGAGGACGGTCACGCCGTCGAGTATCTTCCCGCCCTGGGTTTCCCGACCGGCTCCGACGTCGTCCGCGCGGTCTGCGGTCATACGTCTCGCTTTCCCGACCGACACAAAAAGCTTCGCTACCGGGCGCGCGACACCCGAGCGCCCCCGTCGATCGCCGTCGAAAAACACCGATCTACCGACGATCGGGGCCGACCGAATCGGGTCGAGCCGGGCCGGGCTACGCCATAGGGATCGGAGTCAGGCCCGTCGCCGGTTCTCGGCGAAACGGACGGCGAGCACGACCGCGCTCACGAGCGTCAGATATAGCTCCCAGCCGGCCCGCGCGACCGGGAAGACCCGATCGACGGTTTCGGGTTCGGCTCCCCGCGAGGGGTCGACGCCGCTCGAT
This sequence comes from Halobacteriales archaeon QH_6_64_20, assembly GCA_003021235.1. GTDB lineage: Archaea > Halobacteriota > Halobacteria > Halobacteriales > Halococcaceae > PXQR01. Next base: position 3,362 of record PXQR01000151.1, read on the forward strand.
ACGTGGCCGACCTCCTGAGCGGAGCCGAGCCCCTCCATCCCTCCGAGATCGACGAACGTCTGGACGATTCCCCGCTGGGTCGAGTACAGCAGTTCGCCGGTGAGCTTGTAGAACTGGTCGTGAATCGGGTAGAGCGGGTTCACCCCGTAGAGCAGGTCGAGCCCGATACCCGCGATCGCATACGCGACGACCGACACCCACGCCACCCGCACCCCGCGGGCTTCCCAGCGACCTGTGAGAGTCGAGGACGCACGGAACCGGGTGTCATAGGCGAGCAGTGCCCCGGCACCGAGTGGGATCAAAAGCGTGTGCAGGACCGATCGATGTCCGCCGGGAATCACGAACCCAACGAAGACGTCGAGATCCGGTATCGTCGTCGCGACGAACACGACGAGTAGTGCCCGCGCGCCGAGCTCCTCGCCGAGCAGCGCCGCAGCGAGCAAACCGGCCAGCGCGAGGTGGACGACGAGCGAGGGCATACCCGCTCTCGCTCGCGGGCGCGCTTACCCGCTTCGATTTCTTTCGTCGGCAACGAAGTCGATCACAACGGTCGCGTCGGGTGGCGGTCGGCATGGGGCGATGGTCCGAACCGAAGGGAGCGACGGGTCGCGAGACCGTCAGACGTCCCGGGCGACGACGAAGCGGGTGAAGTCTGCGAGTTCGCTCGCCGGTTCCGACTCCAGATCGAGATCGGCGAGCCGTTCGCGGGCCTCGCTCGCGAGGTCGAGCGCGCGCTCGCGGGCGTACTCGATACTGCCGGTGGCCTGGAGGATCGACAGGGCCTCCGTGATTTCCTCGGGCGTGTTGTCCTCGGCCCAGAGGAGTTCTTCGAGACGGGCGACGTCCGCCGCAGGGGCGTGTTCGGCGGCGTGGATAACCATCAGGGTCTTTTTGCCCTCGCGGACGTCGTTGCCGATCGCCTTGCCGAACGCCCCGTTTTCCGCGATGGCGGATTCGGCGTCGAGCACGTCGTCGGCGATCTGGAAGGCGATACTCATCCGCTCGGCGTACTCGGCGACCGCCCGTTCGACCGCTGTGGGTTGGTCGGTGACGATCGCCGCGAGGCGGGCGACGATCCGGCCCAGACAGCCCGTCTTGCACGCACACATCTCCAAGTACTGCGCTTCGGTGACGCCGATCTCGCGTTCGTTGTGCCACTGGATGTCCGTGCCCTGGCCGACGTGCGTGCGATTCAGTTCGGTCAAGAGGGTCTCGTAGGCCGCGAGCCTGGTTTCGGCGTCCAGGTCGGCCGGATTGCGGGTCACGATGTGGAGCGCGAGGAAGTACATCGCGTTGCCGGCGTTGAGCGCGACGTCCGTGCCGTACTTCAAGTGCAATGCCGGTTCGCCCCGGCGCAACGAGGCGTCGTCCTCGACGTCGTCGACGACGATCGTCCCGTTGTGCAAGATCTCCGGTACGCAGGCGTACGGCAGGTATTCGTCGGGATCCTCGCCGAAGGCCTCGACGAACACACAGAAAAGCACCGCACGCCAGCGCTTGCCGCCCCGATCGAGCAGGTCTCGGATCGGGTCGGTGAAGGCCCGGTTCACCGCCGCGACGTCGTAGGCGTAGGTCGGCGAACCGAAGAAGTCCTCTAAGTACTCGGCCGTCATCTCGCGGGGGATCAGTCGTTCCAGTTCCCGATCGACAACGGGACGCCACTCCGCGAGGGCCTCACGCATACAGCCCCCTCATCGGGACCGAGCAAAAAAGTTGAGTTCGGCGTTCGAGTAGGTCAGGCCAGTTGGGTCGGCGACGACAGCCGAGCGCTCCGCCGTCCCTCTCGGTGGGGCAGGGTTCTCGTATATCTCGTCGAGCACGCCGGCGAGTCCGGTGACGTATCGGTAGCCACTGTCGACCGGCAGTCGACCGGTAGCCGATCGGTAGTTCGCTCGTCTCAGAACAGGAGGACAACGGCACCGAGCGCGAGCGCGCTGGCAGTCAGCAGATGAACGAGCACGACCAGGACCGGGGCGAACCCGGTCGACCGTAGCTCCTCGATGCGGATGTCGAACCCGATCCCGGCGAACGCCAGTAAGAACAGGACTTCCGAGACCCGCCCCAAGAGATCGATCTGTGATCCCGAGAGGGCTCCCGTGTTCGCGACCGCGATCACCAGGACGAACCCGACGATGAACTTCGGGAACTGGTTCCAGAGGTACCTGACGTGGCTTCGTCCCCGCTCTCCGCGCCCGGCGGCGTCCTCCCTGCGACGGGCGTACCCGATCGAGTAAGCGACCGCGACGAGACCGATGAAGGCGTTGCGGACGAGTTTCGTCAGCGTGGCCCACTCGCCCGCCACGGGAGCGTAGGCGAAGCCAACCGCCGACACCGGCCCGGTGCTGAACATCGAGAGGCCGGCCCAGAGCCCGAACTGCCTGGGCGGGAGCGAGAGGAGTCCGCCAGCGATCGGGAAGACGAGGAGCGTGATCGCATCGAAGAGCAGTACCGTCGAGGCGGCATAGGCGATCTGCTCGTCGGTCACCTCGATGCTTTCGGCCGTGGCGACGACCGCCGAGACCCCACAGACGCTCGACCCGGCGGCGACGAGCGAAGAGGTCCTTTCCTCGACGTCGAAGACGCGCCGGCCGAGGAACTCGGTGTAGAGCACGCCGAGCACGACCGTCCCGAACGCGAGAACCAGTACTATCGGCCCGGCGGCGACGACCTGCCCGATCGCGAGTTCCGCGCCGAGCAACACGATCCCCGTCTCCAGAAAGAGGGTCCCGAGACCGACGCCGCCCGCAGCCCACTCGGGCGTCCCGTAGACGTTGGCGACCAGAACGCTCAGCGCGATCGCGAGCAATAACGCGTCCAGCCGCGAAACGAACGCCGCGATAGCCCGGGCGCTCACGGCGATACCGATCAACAAGCCCACTCCCGGGACGAGCGCCCGGACGTGCTCTGTGACTCCGGACACGCTTAGAGAAGCCTCAAAGCGAAGGAGCCACAGAGAGCGAGCAGTCCCAACAAGGTAGCCTTCCATCCGCCGTCGAGCGCGACCCAGCGATCGATCGCCGACGGGGACGAATCATCGGTGGACGACCGGGCCGGAGAGTCGGTCACGACGGCCCTCCGTCGATAGTGTCGATCTTCGCGTCGAGCGTCCTTCCGAGCCGACCGTCTTCGATAGGCCGATCCGTACTCATCGTAGCCCGCTTCCGGCCGATCGGGCATACGACTTCGGTTGTTGTACGACGACCGCGATCGATCGGCACTCACGTGGAGGAATCGAGAGGTATGTCTTCACGCTCGTGTAACCGGAGCAACCACGGAATCCGACCATTTATATCGATTGTAGATGTGATCCGTTCTCGTATGCGACGAACGAACCGGCGGCGGTTTCTCACGGCGATCGGAGCGATGGGCACTGCCGCACTCGCCGGTTGTACTGGCGGGGGTGACGAGGGCGGTGGCGGACCGGAAGCGACTGCCACCGGTACCGAAACGGCGACCGTGACATCGACATCGACGCCGACGCCGACGGAGACGGAAACGGCTGCGCCGACGCAAACGGCTACCCCACAGGAGACGCCGGCAGGGACGAGCAACGATGGTTCGATGGGCAGTAACGAATCGATGGGCGACGGAAACGATTCGTCGGGCGATGGCGCGAGCGGAAGTAGCGGCTCGCGGACGGTGATCGCTGGCCCCAACGGCAACCTGGTGTTCGAACCCGAGAACGTCGAGGTCGCCGTCGGTGATACCGTTGTCTGGGAGTTCGCGAGCGCCGGTCACAACGTCAGCGCGAAGCCGGCGGTCGACGAGGTGTCCATTCCCCGAGGCGCCGACCCATTCGCGTCCTACGAGGCCGATAACACCTACGCGGTCGTCCCGGAGGGCGAGACGTACGACCATACCTTCGAGACCGCGGGCGAGTACACCTACGTCTGTGTACCACACATCGCCTCGGGAATGGTCGCGAACGTAACCGTTACCGAGTAGTGCGTGACGCGAGTATCACAAACGATTATATGGCTCATGGAACAGCGAACACCTCATGGCGGAAACCAACGACACGATCGACGAGACGACCGACGAGGCGGCCGCGGAGAACGGACCGACCCAGCGAGAAAAGTACCTGAGCCGGCGACGGTACCTGATGGCGACGGGATCGGTCGCCGGTGCCGGTATCTTGGCCGGCTGTGGCCAGTCGGGCGGCGGCGGGACTACCACTGGCGAAGCGACCACGAGTACGGCGACATCGACGGCCACGTCTACGGCGACCGCGACCGAGACGAACACGGAGACCACGCAGGAAACGACCGAGGAGACAACCCAGCAACAACAGCAGGACGATCGCTACACCTACACCCGACAGGAACTCCAGCAGAAGTATCCCGGTCTCGAAATCCTCGTTCCCTCGCCGCCGAACGCCCAGGCTGCCAGCCTGAGCACGTACGAGACCTTTCTCACCGGGACCGACGAGGAGTACATTCGCAGTCACTACGACTCCCCGCGTATCGAGGAATCGGAACACACCATCTCGCTCACCGGGCTGGCCGGCGAGAACGTCGAGATCACGATGGCCCAGCTCGAAGAGGAGTTTTCGATCGAGTCGGTCGTCCACACGATGCAGTGTTCGGGTAACGGCCGGTCGTACTTCGAGCCACAGGTCGCGGGCAACCAGTGGTCGTTCGGAGCCGTCGGCACCGCCCGGTACACCGGCGCGCCGCTGAGCGAGGTCTTGGAGCGATACGACGTCGATACGGGCGAGGGGATGTGGCTCTCGGTGATGGGTGCGGACGCGCCGGAAGGTGAGGACGTCTTCGCCCGGTCGATCCCGATGTCGAAAGTCACCGACGATTGTATGCTCGCCTATGAGCGAAACGGCGAGGCGCTCACCGCCGAACACGGCTTCCCCGTACGAATCATCGTCCCGGGCTGGTACGGCTGTAACAACGTCAAGTGGGTCGATCGGATGCACGTCATGGACAAGATGCTCTATGGGCCCGAGTGGAACGGCGAGCAGGGCCGGAACTACACCCACTGGCAACAGAGTTCCTATCGGATCGTCCCGGCACAGGACAGCGAACCGCAGCGTTACGAGTCGATCGACGTCTTCGACACGTATCAGCAGATGGAAAGTACTGATCGGATACGGAACGCCTACATGTACGGCAACCTAGTCAAGTCGCTGATCGGCTATCCGACACAGGGCGCAACGGTGAGTCCGGGACCGGCCGGCACGATCGAGGTCGTCGGCGTCGCCTGGGCCGGCGGGCAGGCCGTCGAAGGCGTCGAGGTCTCGACCGACGGCGGCGAGAGCTTCGAGGCGGCGGAGTTCTTCGGCCCCAACCCCGGATCGGCCGCCTGGCGACAGTTCCGGTACGTCTGGGAGAACCCCCAATCCGGCCAGCACACCGTCGTCTCGCGGGCGACCGACGCGGACGGGCGTTCCCAGCCGGCGACGATATCGGGTCCCGACGCGGGGCTTCGCGGCATCCGGAACGATCAGTTCCCCTGGAACAAGAGCGGGTACGGAAGCAACGCCTACATGCCCGAATCGGTCGACGTCACGGTCGAACAGCAGGGGACGACGGGCGGCGGCGGCACCGATACGACCACCACCGGCGAGAGCACGACCACCGGCGGCGGGAACACGAACACCACTACGAGCGGAAGCGCGACGAACACGACGACGAGCGGCAACGGAACGACTACCGGCGGGAACTGATCGACACGACAACGACTATTCGCTCGCCTCGCCGCTTTCACCGGTTTCGTCTCCGTCGTCCCGGCCGTTGCTCTCCTCCCGGTCGCTCTCGTCTCGGACTTCGAGGACGTGGAGTTCGAATTCCACTGACTCGCCGGCCAGTTCGTGATTGAAGTCGATCTCGACGGCCTCGTCGGTCGCGTCGGTTATCCAGCCGGTTTCGCCCGTTTCGCTTCGAACCAGTTCGTCCTCCTCGGCTTCGATGTCGAACTCGGCCTCCAGTTCGTCCCGTGACACTCTGGTAACGCGTTCACTATCGTAGGAGCCGAATGCCCTCTCGGGCGACACGCGGGTCGTTCGCGTCTCGCCGACGGCCATCTCCCCGACGGTCTCGTCGATGCCGTCGATGACCTCGCTTTCGCCGACCGGAAAGACCAGCGGCTTGTAATCGCGGTGGTCGTGATAGATCCCCTCCGCCAGGGCGATATCGACGTCGGTCGTATCGAAGACCGCACCGGCGTCCTCGCCCTCCGCGATCCGACCGACGTACTGTACGACCGCGACGCGTCCGCGTTCGACCATGGGAGCCCCTCTCGCGGCACGCTATTGGGTCTTCGGTGATCGTTCGGTGACCGGCCCGCTACCGGCGTTCGAAACGCTTAGGCGGGGGCTTCGACCACGGAGAGGTATGGCGAACACGGACGAGGAGCCACGAAGCGAGACCGGAACCGACTGGATCGGCGGGACGTTCGTGAGCGACGTCGGATGGAACCATCTAGAGACGCTCGTTGACCTACCCCACCGGATGGCCGGCACCGAGGGCGAACGCCGCGGGGCCGAAGCGACCCGCGACGCGCTCGCGACCGTCGGCGCTCGTGACGCCCGGGTCGAGGAGTTTCCGATCCAGGGCTGGGAGCGCGAAACGAGCACTATCGAAGCCGGCGGCGACGCCCACCGGTGTATCGCGCTACCGCGAAGCCCCGCGGCGAGCGTCTCCGGCACCCTTGTCGATCTCGACTACGGCTTGCCCGCCGATTTCGACGCCGACCTAAGTGGCAAAGTCGTCGTGGTGTCGAGCGACGTGCCCGATCACTTCGATCGGTTCATCCACCGCCGCGAGAAGTACTACCGGGCCGTCGAGGCCGGTGCCGAAGGGTTCGTCTTTCGCAATCACGTCCCCGGCGGTCTGCCGCCGACCGGGAGCGTCGGCACCCCCGAGGAACCGATCGGCGAGGTGCCGGCGGTCGGCGTCTCGAAGGAGGTCGGAACCCGGCTCTCCCGGCGCTTCGCGGGCGAAGAGGTGGGTATCGACGTCGAGGCGACGATCGAAGAGGCCACCAGCCGGAACGTCCACGCCCTCCTCGGGCCTGAGAGCGAGCAGGAAGTCCTGGTGACCGCCCACGTCGACGCTCACGACATCGCCGAGGGCGCGATGGACAACGGCGTCGGTACTGCGGCGGTCGTCGAGATCGCCCGCGCGCTCGCGAGCCGGGAGGCCGACCTCGATACGAAGGTCCGTTTCGTCGTCTTCGGTGCGGAGGAAGTCGGTCTGTTGGGTGCCGAGCACGAGGCCGATCGGATGGACCCCGAGAACGTCAAGGCAATCTTGAACAACGACGGTGTCTGTCGCGGGCGGACGCTTTCGCTGTACACCCACGGCTTTCCCGAACTCGACGACGCGGCCGAGAGCGTCGCGGATCGGATGGGCCACCCGATCGAAACGACGCCCGAGCAGGGTCCTCACAGCGACCACTGGCCGTTCGTCGTTCAGGGGGTGCCGGGCTATCACGCGATGAGCGAGACCGGCGACCGCGGCCGGGGCTGGGGTCATACCGAAGCCGACACGCTCGACAAACTGGAAATCCGAACCCTTCGCGAGAGCGCGATCGTGCTCACGGAACTCGCCGTCGAGCTGGCGAGCGATTCGTTCGAGGTCGCTCACTGCGAGCCCGAGGCGATCGCCGCCGCGCTCGAACGCGAGGACCAGGCCGAAGGCATGAAGCTCATCGGCGACTGGCCCTTCTGAGTGCGAGCGTCCGACTCCGCTTCCACCGCTGAATCCTTTCCACGGGCGACTCGCCCCGGAGGGGGTCGACGTCGATAGCGGAGGGGGCTGACGAGGACGCCCGGACGGCGATAGCTCGGATGGGAAAAGTTCTAATGCGTAATACGCCGACTGATAGGCATGTACGCGTTAGCGCTGTTCGGGCCGGTCGATGCGGTTTTGGAACCCGTTATCGGCTTTTTGCTCCTCGGACTCGTGCTGGTGAACCTCGCCGTTCGTGGCCTGGCCTTTCGCTCGCACAGGAAGGAAGCACGGGAGGGCGGCGCGGAGGCGATCAGTCGCTACCTGCCGCTCGAAGCGACGAACGTGCTACTGGTGCTTGGCTCGTTTTACTTCATGACGCTCGAATACCACGGTGGAATGGTACTGTCGGTGCTCGTACTCGGGATGTTCGTCAGCGACTTCTTCGAGTTCGAGGCACGGAAGGTAGAGGCCCGCCGCGACGTGCCGCTCGAACCGCCCAACAGCGCGATCGCCGCCTCGGTGCTCGTGTTCCTCTACACGGCTTACCAGAGCCTCTTTTTCGTGATCGCTCCGGTCTGGAACGCGATCATCTGATCGGTCTCCCCGCTCGATCGGCCCTCCGCCCGTACGTGATCCGGCCGTTCGCCGATCCCCGTGACCGACGGCGGCACGTTCGCCTTGCTTCGTCCTCCGTCGACCACTCGATCCGCCGACCCTCCCGGTCGGGCTCGTCGTATATCGATCGAGGCGAGGGAAAGCGAAGAACTATACCGACAAAGGCTGAGACACGGCGCTGATCGGCGGCCCGTGGACGTGACCGACACCTCCCGCGTCGATCGAGCGATCGTCCATACCGAACCTAAAATACGTCCGACCGACAAACGGGCTGGCCTCGAGGTTACTCCGAACTCGAGTCCCGGTTCGCCCACATGGTGCGCGCCTCGCGGGCCGCCGGGATCAACACCCAGAAGGTAAGCGTACCGAGGATCGCGAACCAGAACAGCCCTTCTCGGAGGCTGAGGGCGATCGTCGCGTAGATATCGATCTGGCTCACCGTTACCTCGGCGACCAGCTGGCCTTCCTCGAAACTCTCGGTCGTGTACCACCCCGAAAGCACCATCCACGAGAGTATTCCCCCCGTGAGAACCAGTAGGCCCTTTGCGAACTCGTCAGCCATCCTCTATATCCCCGTCGTCGTCGCTATTAGGGCTTCCCATTCCGCCGGTTCGAAACCGCGACGCGAAGGCATACGTCGCCGCACCGAGGGCGATCGCCCCGACGCCGGCGATCGCGAGCGGGAGGTTCACCTCCGAGGCGGCAGCGACCGTCCGGTTGGTCGCCGTATCGAGCAAAACGAATCCGCCCACCACCGCCACGATGGCGATCAGCGTCGAGAACACCGTGACGATCTTGTAGAGTTCGCGGGGAACGACCACGTCGCGCCGACCTCGATCCTCAGTTCGTCCCTCGGTGTTCGGCTCGGTGTCGCCTCCGTCGGTTTCGGTGCGCTCGTCGACCTCGTCGGCTACCTCGGCCCAGTCGCTTTCGCCGTGTTCGCCGTTTTCCGGCTGGGTTCGCTGATCGGTGCTCATCGGTCGAATTCAGTAGTACGGAGTATCGTTGATCGTCGTTTGTCCCGGTCTCAGTAGGCGATCGGTTCCCCGCCAGAGTGGTCGCGGTACCCGCCGTGATTACTTCGGCGGCCGCAGTCGGTAGTAGCGCCGATTGAGACTGAACATGTATCCCTCGCGCATCGTTTTCAACAACCCGTACGCCACGAACCCTGCGACGAACGGCAACAAGAAGGTCAGATCGAAGAGTAGATGCGTGTCGATGATCGGCGCGACGAGGTTCTTGATCGACAGGATGCTGATCGTCGCGGCGAAGGTAACCCCGAAGACGCCAACAGCCGCCCAGAACGGCTGTTCGACGGGCCGTCGGGCCGCTCCCTTGTTGAGGAAGGGAACCATCGAGATGAACCCCACCACCACTACGTTCGCGAGCACGCCGTAGGTCCGATCGGCAAGTAGCTTCTCGCCGCCGAGGATCGCCAGCTCGGGGTTCAGCGGACCGAGTTTCAGCAGGCCGAACGACCAGTAGAGATACCAGTCCGGCAGGATGATCGCCGGAGTGGTGCTCGGATCGGCCGGCGCGGCGATGTGTGGCGGGAGCGTCGCCGAGAGGAAGATGATCATCCCCACGAAGAAGAACGTGATCGAGAGGTTGCGGATGAGCTCGTGGGGCCAGGTCGGGAAGGCGAGCACGTCGCGCTCGACGTAGGTCGATTCGGTCCTGAGGTCCTGGTCCTCGCGGCGAGCGCGCTCGAAGTACTCGTAGGTGAGCTGTGAGAGCCCCTGCGAGCGCTCCTTGCGCTCGCGCCAGGTCGGCGTCTCGTCGTCCGGGGCGACGATGCCGGTCCCGTCCGCACGGACGTCCTCGCCGCCGTCGGTCGTCGGTTCCGGGTCGTGGTCGCTTTCGGTGTCAGTCATGATCGGTTGATCCGCTGTTATCTCGTAAGTCTTCGTAGGATCGCGGTCGCCTTGTGCCTAACGGTGATTCGGTACGCACCGGATCGCAGTCGGTCCGATTCGTCGGGTCGTCGGGGCCGTTTCGCTCGGCGCTCGGTGGTCGATCAGTGCGGTTCGGCGATACCCTGCATCCAGACGATGCCGATGTGGATCGCGATCAGCGTCGTCACCACGAAGGGCAGGAAGAAGACGTGCAGGATGTACATCCGTTCGAGCGTTGCTTGCCCGAGGGTGAAGCCGCCGAAGATCAGCTGGGCGACCCACTCGCCGGCGAGCGGGATCGAGAGGCTCATTTCGACGCCGATCTGGCCCGCCCAGAAGCTGAGCTGATCCCATGGGAGCAGGTAGCCGGTGTACCCGAAGACCATCGTCAGCGAGATGAGGACGATGCCGAGGATCCAGTTGAGTTCGCGCGGCTCCTTGTACGCACCGGTGAAGTACACCCGCAACATGTGCAAGAAGACGGCGGCGGTCATCACCTGTGCGGACCACCGATGAATAGACCGGAGCATGTACCCGAAGTTGAGATCGGTCATGATACTCGTGATCGAACAGTACGCGACCGTCGCACCGTCGATTCCACACGTACCCGCCGCCGCAGCCGGCGCGTAGTAAAAGCCCAGTAAGGCCCCCGAGAGCGCCGCGACGACGTAGGCGATCGTCGACAGCGAGCCGAGCGCATACAGCGGATACCAGTACCAGAACTTGTTGTCGAGGTTGTACTGTTCGGTGTGGCTTTTGGGCATCTGCATGTTCGACTTGTAGTAGAGGTTCTCGACGATCTCTAGGTAGTCGACGATGCGAAGCCGCTTGTCGAGCCACACCAATACCGTGAGGTAGCCCTTTTCGACCGGCGATAGGTCGCGCTGTTCCATCCAGCCGCTGTGGTCCATCTCGTCTTTGGGTTCTAAGCTCATGGGTCGTTAGTCGTCCTCCGGGCGCGGGAGCGCCGTGAACACGTACGGAACGGGGTTGAACGGGTCGTAGACCGACTGGTGACACGGACAGTAGACCTCGTTTTCCGCGCCGAAGCTCTCGCTTTGGGCGCTCGTCTTGTAGCCCGGCACACAACAGAAGTGCGTACACTTGTTCAGCCAGGCGATGAAGCCGTTCTGCGTGCTCGCGTCGATCCACTCGCTGTACTGGCTGTCGCCGTTGGCCAGTTCCTCGACTTGCGTGCTTCTGATGACCTGGACGACTAGTTCCTCGCCGGAGGGGACGTCTTGTGAGCGCCAGGTCGCAAGCGCAGGCTTGCCGACGCCGCTCTTACCGATGTCGTTACCCCAGTCCTGGTAGTCGTCGAACATCGAGACGTTGAGCGGTTCGCCGCCCGATATCTGGCTCTGCCACTGGTACTGGCTCGATCCCGACGAGCGGAAGTAGTTATCAGAATCCCGATCGGGTGTGAGTCCCGGCAACGACTGGACGCCACAGTACTGGAACCATCGCGAGGAGTACGTAACCCCCCCCAGTTGCATCTCGGCGACCTGGATGGTTTCGCCCTGTTCGTTCGTTCGTTCCTCGACCTCCGGCCAGACCCCGATGAGCGACCCGTCGTCGTCGATGTCGATCGGGATCTGTGGCATACCTCTCGGGGCAGGGCCCGAAACGTTCTCGATGCCGAACATTCGCGTGGTGCCCCCGCCCGCGCCGGTCGAGGAGGTCGCGGAGTTGACCGTCACCGCGCCCGTGGTGCCGAGCGCGGCGAGCGATGCGCCGCCGACGACACCCTTGACGAAGCGTCTGCGCCCCGAGTCACTCGGATACTTGTCGTCGCCTGCGTCAGTTGACATTGTGGTAGTTCGGTATATCGTTCGGTGGTCGAATCGTGTTCGTTCGCGACTATCGCTTGTAGTACGGGTAGACGGCTCGTTTCACGCCATCAAGAACGCCGTCCGTGAGCGTGGTTCCTTCCATCTGCTCTTCGCGGATATAGAGGTCCTCCCACTTGCGACGGCGTTTCTTGACGATCATCACGTCCGGCAGGAACTCCTTTCGGTACAAAAGTAGGATGAAGGCCAGGTCGATGAAGATGATAGCGAGCGCGCCCCCGAGATACATGTTCCCGAGTTGGTCGAACCCCCAGCCGCTGACGAGACCGTAGGTAAAGAGGCCGACGAAGATCACCTCGATCACGGTCAGCAGAACGATCGCGATCGCCGCCGATGTGCTTTCTCTGGCCGGTTCGTACCGATGGATATCGCCGTAAGTGCTGTCGGATGAACTCATCAGTTGTTACCTCCTTTCGCGTTGGGTGACTCGCCGTACTTGAGCAGGAAGAAGGCATACCCCAGTGAGACGACCATCGTCAGCATCGTCGCGATCCCGACGTAGTGAGCCTGGAACGGAACGCCCATCTCCTCGGGGTCGACTTCTTCTTCGCCGCCGCCTTCGCTACCGGAGCCGACCATAATCGTACCCTGCATTCCAGCACTCGCGTGTGGCGTGCAGACGTACGGGTTCTCGCCGGCCGACTCGAACGTGTGTTCGTAGGTGAATCCCTCGTCTTCGATCGGCTGGTGGCCCCAGTCCCCGCTTTCGGGGGCGACGTTGTGCCCGCCCGATTCCCAGACCCACCGAATCGTATCCCCCGGCGAGATCTGGACCTCCGCAGGCTCGAAGACGAGTTGACCGCCGGGACCGACGGCGACTTCCGTCGTTTGGCCGCCACCGCCGCCTCCGCTCTGATTGCCGGTGGCGTTGCCACCACCGCTCTCGTTGCCGCCGTCCTGAGCGGCGACGGGGGACGTAGCAGCGGCCGCGCCACCCGCTGCGGCCCCGCCGAGGCGCAGGAAATCCCGCCGTTTCATAGACATCCGTATTTAGGACCTGACTCGCATAAACCCACCGAATACCTCACCACGGATCGCCCGACAACGGACACCTATGACCGCTGATTCCCCGCGTCGGGGCGACCGGGAACCGGTAGCTTCGGAGCCGTCGTGTCGTCTCCGGTTGTCCCGGTCCGACCGTACCGATCGACCCAGTTTTTTGTTCCTCCCGATCGCTCAGGTCGCAGAGTCCGACTCGTCGTCCGTCTCCATGGATTCGCTCGATCCGTTCGATTCGACCGACTCGATCGGCAGGAAATCGGGCCGCTCGCCGGATTCGAGACCCACCGCCCGCAGTCGGTTGCGGTATTCTTCCGCGCGGAACCGATCGGACAGCCGGGCGTTCGCGACGACGAGGAAGAGAAAGGCCCCGGCGATCACGAACACCAGTCCGACGACCGGGGCGAAGATCGTCTCCACGCCGAGAGCGATCCACGCGACGAACAGCCCAACGCCCGCGAGCAACTGGATCGCGGCGGTGATCTGGAGCATGAAGTTCCCGAGTTCGCCGCTTCCCTCCGGGACCGCCGAGGGCGCCGGCAGTCCCTCGCCTTCGGGCGGGTCGTCGACCTCGTAGTCGTCCATCGAACACAGCGCGACCGTCGGCTTCACGTCCCGGAGCACGGTCCCGCGGCCGTCGACGCTCCCGTCGGGGTAGACCATCGCGTACCCCTCGTCGGAGTAGGCCAGGAGGCGCTCGGGTTCGTTCTCAGCGGGGTCGGGCACGAGACGTTCGATCCGGGCGAAGACCTCCCGGCCGGCGACCCGACCTCTGAGGTCGGCTTCGATCCGATCGAGGAGCTCCGTGCCGGTGATCCAGGTGTCGGCGTCGAAGACGGCCTCCCACTCCTCGTAGCTCATCTCGGCCATCTCCTCGGGGCCGAAGTCCTCGAAGTCGTATTCGTCCTCGACCGCCTGCCGAAGCGACTCCAACTCCGCGTCGGCGTCGTCCGTCCCGTCGGCCTCGTTCCTCTCGCCAGCACCGCCGCCATCACCGGCGTCCTCGCCGTCGCTTGCCCCTCCCGGTGTCTCCGGGCTCGATCCGTCAGCGTCGGCGTCGTCGACGCCGGACCGGGAATCCGGATCGACTTCGGAACGTATCGTCGTGTCGGCGTTACCGTTCCTGCCGGTGTCGTCGTCCCTTCCTTCGCGCTCGTGACCGTTCTCGCCGTCGGTCGCCTCCGACGACGCTGTCGCCGTATCGTCGGACGACGCGGATCGTCGGTCGGTCATTGCCTACTGAAGGGGCACGGGACGGTATACGACTTCCGACGGCGACACGCCCGGCGGTCGAAATCGACTCTATCGCGCTCCCGGCGCCGGGTTTCGTCCCCGTTTCGCTACCCTTTAGCGTCGCGCGAAGGTAGTCATTACATGGTATTTCTCGGGGAGACGGCCATCGCGACGGTCGCGGTGCTTTCCGTGACCGCTAGTTTCCCCTTCTATCTCTACGGCGCATGGATCGTCATCGAGAACGACCCGGTCACCTGGGGCGTGCTCACGCGCCATCTCAAATTCATCCTCACCGGGCTCGCGCTCACGACGGTCCCGATTCTGACCTGGATGGGGCCTAGACTGTTCCAGCAGTTGAGCGGGGCCGCCGCGCTGCATGCCTTCCTCGGCCTCCAGGCATACGCGATGCTCGCCTTCGCGCTCACCGGAATCGTCCGTATCTTCCTCGCGAAGCGCCGCCACGACCTCTACAACGACTACGATCCCGACGTCCTCCTCTCGGAGATCGGCTCGGAGAACATGGCCTTCTGGCGTCGACGACTTCGTATCGGCGTCTTCGGGTACGTGCTCTTCTGGATCCTCGCGTACGTCGTCGGGCTCGCTCGTTACGCCATCAAGTACCAGCCGCTCGGCTCTCTCTGAGACGAACGATACTACGAACCGAACCTGAGCGCGCTTCCTCGACCGCACCCTGCCCGTTTAGCATTGCATACTCCGGCGGTCGCTCCTCGGATGACGTCGGCATCGCGGTGAGTGAGAGTGCATCCGCGAGCGGTTCTTCGTGACTGAGCGAATCGGAGGCGAGCGAAGGAGCGGCGTTTTTGATGCAATGGTCGTCCCCGTTCGCTCGCTTCGCTCACTCATCTTCGATCCCTCGCTACTCTCGTTCGTTCCCTGCGGTCACTCACGAGAACAGACTTTTGCTCGTCAGGTCTCCTCGCTCGTCGGATGCGCCGACTCGCTGTGGGAACCACTCCTCGCAAAAAAGGTGCGTTACCACGACTCCCCGCTCGCGAGGTCGATATCGTGATCGAGTTTCGAGGACGGGCAGACGTCCTCGAGGACGCACTCGCCGCAGTCGGGACTGCGTGCGGTACACGTCGCCCGTCCGTGAGCGATGCACAGGCGGGTGTACTCGCGCCAGCGATCGCGGGCCACGACATCCATCAGGTCTGCCTCGATCGATTCGGGATATCGCTCGTCGGTGAGACCCAACCGACGCGAGAGCCGCCGCACGTGGGTGTCGACGACGATCCCTTCGACCACGTCATGACCGTGTTGAAGCACGACGTTCGCGGTTTTACGACCGACTCCCGGCAGGTCGGTGAGCGCACTCATGGAATCGGGAACCTCGCCGTCGTGTTCGTCGACGATCCTCCGGGCCGCCCCGCGAACGTAGCGGGCTTTGTTATTATAGTAGGTGATCGAGCTCAACTGCTCGGCGAGGGTCTCCTGGTCGGCTTCCGCGAACTCGGCGGGCGTGGAGTAGGTCTCGAAGAGGTCGGCGGTGACGCTATTGACCCGCTGGTCGGTACACTGTGCGGAGAGGATCACTGCGACGAGCAACTCGAAGCGGTTCGAGAAGCGAAGCGAGATCGCCGCGTCGGGGTAGGCCTCCGCCAGCCGATCGAGCACTCTCGTAGCCTGCGTGTCGCGTGCATCGAGGGGATCGCCCATGCCTGCCGGTCGCACGCAGGAACGTTAGTGCTGTTCGGTCCCGTTCGTGAGGTCCCCGATCGTCGGCGAGGACCGTAGCATGGTCCCGGACGAGCGTACCTACATCAATGTACTGCTTGACTCACGATTCGTTTCAATAGGTTAATAACTACTCACGGTCCCGTAGCGGGTGTGCAGTACGACCGCCGAACGATCCTGAGAGGCGCTACGATCGGGCTTTTGGGAGCCGGTGCGGGCTGTCTCGATAGCGTCGGAGGGACGAGCGAGGGAGCGAACGCGCCGTCGACCGCCGCCGAGACCCGAACGACGATCGGGACGGAGGCTGGAGGAACCGAAGTCGGAACCGGGACTGAGACCGGGACCGAAACCACGACGGCGGACCCCTCGACGACGGCCGCACCCGAATCCGACACGACGACCGCGACGGAGACCGGGACGGAAGGCGCACCCACGAGTTCCGACGGTACGTCGTCCGCGTCAGAGGCGTCGACCGCGACGCCGACCTGCGAGAGCGGGTTGCGACGCCTCGAAATCGACTTCCCGGCGAACTACGAACTGGCCTACCGCGAGGGGTTCGACTTCGAGTTGACCGCCGACCCAGGAACCGTCGCGGTCGGCGACGATCTCGCGATCGAGTTGCGAAACACGGCCGACGAACCACGAACGACCGGCCCGAAGGAGAGATACGCGATCGAGCGAGCGGTCGAGGACGGCTGGCGTCACGTCCTCCAGGTCCCGGAGGGGTACACCCCGCCCGACGGACAGGTCGTCCACCGGCCCGGCGAGGGGTTCACCTGGCGCTTCCCGGCGAACGCCGAGGGGTTCTCGGCGGAGCCGTACACGGTCTGTGAACCGCTCCAGTCCGGCGAGTATCACTTCACGTACTGGGGTTTTCCCGACGCGAGGCGCGGGCTCACGATCGAGTTCGAGATCGAGTGACCGACCGACAGTTAAGCGAATAGCGAACTCGCCGTACTCGAGTCTCCGTCGGTGTGAGCGTCGATATCGGTGACGGTCGTTTCGATCGATCGCCATCGCGGAGCCGACGAAGCCACGAGCCGGGAGCATCGACACGGACGCGAAAACACCGATGATTCGAAACGGATAGCGTCAGAAGTCGATACCGCACCAGTAAAACCGGGTGTCGTCGCCGTTCGCGACGACCTCGACGTAGCCGTTATACGTCACGCCGTCGGTCGTTGTTGCGATAATGCCGTACCCGGCACCGTCGCTCGCACGCCCGTCGATCGGTGTCCCATCGAACGAGTCGCGTGGCGCTTCGAACACCAGCGACTCGTTCGACGGCGTCACCGACCGAACGGTGACGCCCGAAAGCGAGAGGCGAACGTCTCCACCCGGCTCGATGAGCGTTATCCGATCGATCTCCATTACTCGTTAATGCACCATTAGGCATATAATTCTTGTCCGTATCTACGGTGAAATATCACGAAGTTACGACCCAGACGCCATCGTATACTTACCTATACTGTTTCGAACGCGGGGTAAAGAGTCCGATCAGCGGAGGTGATCGGTGCTCGGCCCACGCGCGACAATCGGGCGTCGGAGTCGGATAGTCCCGGGCGGATTCGAACCGCCGTCAACGGCTGTCTTCCGCGATAGGGAGACCCGATCGCGTCCAAAGGCCGTTATGATTGGCCGCTACACCACGGGACTGCTTTCGTTACGCTCGATCGGTCCGCACGCATCGGAAACGTGTCGTGTTCTTCCGGCGTCACGGACTTCATCCCGTATCAGCGCCGAGAGACACTTGAACGCTTCGAGTACCGGGACGGAACCCCTTCGTTCGTCGCTGAGCGACGGCTCCTCTCAGTCGGCCGATCCGGGAACACCGTCGAGCAACGCACAGACGTCCTCGTCGGGCGCGAAACAGTCCGGACACTGTGGCTCGCGGTCGATGATCGTATCGAGACGCTCGGCGACCGTTTCGTCGATCACGCTCTCCAACTGAGTGGCCTCGGCGCGGAAGTCGTCGACTTCGAGTACTTGTACCAGAAAGCGCTCGATGATACAGTACGTCTGGAGCGACTCGCGGGCACGCTCGGTACCCTCATCGGTCAGCGTCGCGCCCTGGTACTTCTCGTGATCGACGAGGCCCCGAGATTCGAGTTTCCCGATCATCTCGTTGGCCGACGCCGGGCTCACGTCGAGGCGCTCGGCTAGTTTCCCGGTCGCCGCGGCGTTACCGTTCAGCTTCTCGACGAGGTAGATCGCTTTGAGGTACTGGTCGGCAGTGTTCACCTGAGACACCTCCGGTGTCGAACGTGAGCAGCGAACGATTCCGTTGTGATCGTGTTCATTGTCGCTCCATGAGTCGAGTGACGTCCTCGACGCCCTCGGCTTCCTCCTCGCGTATCTCGTACAACACGTCGAGCAGTCGCCCGCGGTTGACACTGAACTCGACCTCGGAGGACTCGATCGCGTCGATCAGATCGTCGTAGAACTTATAGGCGGTTTCCTCGTTGCACAGCTGGTCGTAGAGCACGTCGTCGAACTCGTCGTCGGCCTCGTAGCGATCGGTAACGAGCGCCTGGATGCGATCGAACGGGACGCTGTCGGCGTCGAGCACGTCGATCAGCGCGGTGAGACGCTCGCGGTGTATCGACGACTCCTCGGCGGCTTCTTCGAGCAACGCCTCGGTATCGGTGTCGAGGTCCGACAGCGTACTGGAGTGTTCGTACGCCCGGGCTTCGACCACCTCTTCGAGCACGACGCCGATTTGTAGCAATCGCACTAACTGACCGTCCGAGACGACTCGATGGCTCAGGCTCACCCGCTCACCTCCGGAATACCACGCGAAACTCCGACGCGATCCGGACGTGGCTCCGGAGTCGAGCGCGTGCCGGGAACCGTAACCCTGCTCATGATACGAATACTGCCGGCCGGCGACTTAAGCCGTTCCCCGCTCGGAGTCTTCGGGTAGGGGCGTCACCGGTACCGGGCCTTCGAGGCGCTCGCGAATCAGCCCCTGGATGTCGTCGCTGAACTCCGTAACGGCGACCTCCGAAAGCACCGGGACGAAAAAGCCCTCGACGAGCATGTTCTTCGCCCGACGGGTATCGACCCCGCGGGAAGTCATATAGAACAGATCCCCCTGATCGACCTGGCCGACGGTCGCGGCGTGGCTCGCCTCGGTGTCGTGGTTGTTGATGATGAGCTTCGGCGAGGCGTCGGCTTCCGATTCGTCAGACAGCATCAGGGTGTTCTCGCGCTGGTAGGAGTTCGTGCTCCAGGCCTCCCGGCCGACGTGTTGCACCCCCTCGTAGACCGAGCGGGCTACGTCGTCGAGCACACCTCGGGTGACGAGGTCCGCGGTGGTGTGCTCGGCCTCGTGGCGCACCCGCGAGGCGATGTCGAAGTGCTGGTCATTGTGGCCGAAGAAGGCCCCGACGATCTTCGTCTCCGAGCCCTCGCCGGTCAGCGACATCTCGACCGAGGACTTGGTGAGTCGTGACCCGATGTTGCCCTCGATCCAGTCGATCGTCCCGTATGTGTCGGCCGTCCCGCGCTTGAGCGAGTAGTGATAGGTCTCCTCCGAGAGGTTCTGCAGCGATCCGTACTGGACATTGGAGTTCTCGCCGGCGACGATCTCGACGAGCCCCGAGTAGTAGCGCTCGCCGTCGACTTCCTCGCCGCTCTCCTGGCGTTCGAGGATCGTGATCGAACTCGACTCCTCTGCGATCACGAGGGTGTAGTTGAACAGCGACCGGGAGTTCATCTCGGTGCGGATCGTCACGTCCTCGGCGGCGACGCCCTTGGGCACATAGATCACCGTTCCCGTCGAGAAGAGCGCGGTCGAGAGCGCCGTCAGGTAGTTCTCGCCGGGGTCGATGACGCTCCCGAAGTACTCTTCGAGGAAGTCCTCGCGTTCGGCGATCGCCTCCGCCATCGGGAGGACTTCGATTTCGTCGGGTCCGACCTGGTCCTTGCTCTCGGCGGCGGTGAGCGGATCGACGAACCCCTCGAAATCGAGGTCGTAGAGGTTCGTCCAGTCCCGGCCGGGCGTCCGGATGACGTCGGGCATCTCTAACTCCGAGAGCGCTTCGAGCGCCTCCAAACGCGTCTCTAACAGCCACTCGGGTTCGTCGAGTCCCGTCGAGATTTCCCGTACCTGTTCTTCCGTGATGTTCGTGTGTACTCGTGTACTCATCTGTCGGTATGTTTTCCTATAGTTCCAGTAAGGTGGATGCTTCGATCGATACCGGATACCGTACTGGTGTGCCGCGAAGAAATCCGTGTTCGAGGAAGCGAGACCGGACTTACCCGAGGCTACCTTCCATTTCGAGTTCGATCAGCCGGTTGAGTTCGACCGCGTACTCGATGGGTAGTTCCTCGGTGATCGGCTCGATGAAGCCGGCGACGATCATCTGCTTGGCGTCGTCGTCGTCGAGTCCTCGACTCTGGAGATAGAAGATGTCCTCGTCGCCGATCTTCCCGACCGTCGCTTCGTGGGCGACGTCGACCTTCGATTCCTCGATCTCCATATACGGCATCGTATCCGACGTCGACTCGTTGTCGAACATCAACGCGTCACACTCGACGTTCGTACTGGCGTTCTCCGCGCCGTCGGAGATGTGGACCAGTCCTCGGTAGTTGGTCCGGCCGCCGTCCTTCGAGATCGATTTGGACTCGATCGTCGATTTGGTGTCGGGCGCGTTGTGATAGACCTTCGCGCCGGTGTCGATGTTCTGGCCCTCGCCGGCGAAGGCGATCGTGATGTGATTGTCCGTCGCGCCCGGCCCCTTGAGGATGGTCGAAGGATAGAGCATGGTAGCCTTCGAGCCCATCGACCCCGAGATCCACTCCATCGTCGCGTCCTTTCCGGCGATCGCGCGCTTGGTGTTGAGGTTGTAGGTGTTCTTTGACCAGTTCTGGACCGTCGAGTACTGGACGTGGGCACCGTCCTTGACGAATACCTCGACACCGCCGGAGTGGAGGTTGAACTTCGAGTACTTCGGTGCCGAACAGCCCTCGATGTAGTGGACTTCACTGTTTTCCTCGGCGATGATGAGGGTGTGTTCGAACTGGCCCATCCCCTCCGAGTTCATCCGGAAGTACGCTTGCAGGGGCATCTCGACGGTGACGTCCTCGGGCACGTAGACGAACGAACCGCCTGACCAGATCGCGCCGTGCAGCGCCGCGAGCTTGTTGTCGCTCGGCGGCACGCATTTCGTCATGAAGTACTCCTCGAGGATCTCGGGGTGCTCCCTGACGGCTTTGTCCATATCACAGAAGATTACTCCCTTCTCCTGCCACTGTTCTTGCATGTTCTGGTAGACGATCTCCGATTCGTACTGGGCACCGACGCCCGACAGGGCGTTCTTCTCCGCTTCGGGGATACCGAGCTTGTCGAAGGTGTCCTTGATCTCCTCGGGCAGTTCCTCCCAGTCGTCGACGCCGCCGCGGACGTCGATGTCCGGGCGGATGTACGGAACGATCTCCTCGATGTCGACCTCCGAGAGGTCGGGCTGGCCCGGCCAGTCCGTCGGCATCGGCATCGCGTGGAACTGCTCGAGCGCGCGCAGGCGTCGATCGAGCATCCACTGGGGTTCGTCCTTGTCCTCGCTGATGACGCGGATGGTCTCCTCGTCGAGTGCGCCCTTCTCCGCGCGGAACGCGGACTTCTCCTCTTTCTTGAACTCGAAGCGGGCTTCGGTGTCGGCCTCTCGCAGGTGGTCTTGTTCTGAACTCATAGGTTGTGTCTTGCTCTGCTGTCTCGTCTGTTTCCCCATTGGATCTCCGTCCTTATGAGGGTGCCGTCCGTCGATGCGTCCTCTCTCCGCTGTCCGGCCGCCAGCAGTTCGGCCGGTACGATCGGTCGGGCGTTCGGCCGCTCAAGCGGTCTCGTAGACTTCCTCGCGAACCCAGTCATAGCCTCTCTCTTCGAGCTCGACAGCGAGTTCGGGGCCGCCTTCCTTGACGATCTCACCGTCGAGCATGATGTGAACGTAGTCGGGCTCGACGTAATCGAGGATGCGCTGGTAGTGGGTGATCTGAAGGATTCCTGTCCCCTGTTCGTCACGCAGTGCGTTGATACCCTGCGAGACGTCCTGTAGCCGGTCGATGTCGAGCCCCGAGTCGATCTCGTCGAGCACAGCGATCGACGGTTCGAGGATCGCAGCTTGAAGCACCTCGTTCTGTTTCTTCTCGCCGCCGGAAAAGCCGGCGTTGAGATATCGCTGGGCGAACTTCGCGTCCATGTCGAGCAGTTCCATCTTCTCCTGCATGAGCCCCTGGAACTCCGCGACCCCGACCTCGCCTTCCTCGACGTTCCCTTCCATCGGCGAGGTGTCGTATCCGGCTTCCTCTTCGTTCTCGGCGTCGTCAGCCTCGCTTTCCTCGCCCGCCTCGTCCTCGAAGAGCTCCTCGCGTTCTTCGAGCTTGGCGTTCAAGGCCGTCCGCAGGAAGTTGACCATCGTGACCCCGTCGATCTCCGCGGGGTACTGAAAGCCGAGAAAGACCCCGAGTGCGGCGCGCTCGTTCGGTTCGAGTTCCAAGAGGTTCCAGGTCCGTTTGTCTTCGGGGATCTCCTCGCCGAACTCCTCGGCGCCGAGGTGGACCAGTACCTCGCCCTCGGTGACCTCGTAGGCGGGATGACCGGCGATGATCTTCGCCATCGTCGATTTCCCCGACCCGTTCGGTCCCATCAGGGCGTGGATCTCGTTCGACTCGACCACGAGATCGACCCCCTTCAGGATCTCCTCGTCTCCCTCTGCGACCTCGGCGTAGAGGTCGCGGATCTCTAACTGTGCCATGATCCTGTGTTCGCTCGTCCGCCCGTTACCGATATAATCCTTTCGCAATCGCACTCAATCGGTTTTCGATACTGGAAAATAACTTCTCTTCGAGCAAATCAGCGGTTCGGAACGAGCGATCGGAGCGTGCGGTCGGGATCGGTCCTCCTATTGCTCGGCGACCAGGGGGAGCTTAGACGAAGCGAGAACTCAGACGAAGCTACCGAGTCCGGTCTGGGTCTGACCGTTTTTGACCTCGTTCCAGGAGATGTCGAGGGCATCCAACACTCGGGAGATCGGTTTCTCTAAGGTCCGGCTGAGCATCTTCTCGCGGTCGATAACGAACTCATCGGGGATCTGATCAGCGTACTCGAAGCAGATCACGTCCTGATTGCGCCTGAACTCGTTGAACAGATCCCGGTGGTCGGCGATCGTCTCGGCGCGTTCGTCCTCGATCCGGTCGAAGAACTGGGGACGAACTCGTTCCAAGTAGAGTAACTTCGGCTTCGATCCGCGCTGGAAGTTCGTGCCCAACAGCAAGTTTGCGTACTTCGCGCCGCGGATCTGTGCCCGGTCGATGTCATAGGCGTCGAGGCGTTTTCCGATCCCGCCCGGAATCCCGATCTCGTCGAGGAACTGAGGGTCGATCTCGCCGTCCTCGAAGCGCTCGATCTCCTCGTGGACGTACTCGCTCACGGAATCCAAGTCCTCGCCGTAGACCACCCGCTCGATAACGCTGAGTTGAACCTCCTTGGTGATCGACGCGATGTCCGATCGCTTGTACTCGAACCCGGTGATGTCGACGTCGTCGATCTCCCGCTCGTCCTTCCAGATCACGTGGCCCGCGTACCGTTTCTTCCGACCCGCCTGGAAGAAGCGCCGGTAGAGCTTCTCGAACTCGATCTCGAAACGGTGTTCGGAGGCACCCAGTTCTTCCTCGGCGAACGCGTCGTACGAACCGTTGACGTACGTCGCGATCTCCTCGGCCTGGGTGACGGCCTCGTCGATCGATACATCTTGTCCGAGTTCCAACATGACACTATCAGTGTCACCATAAGCAACCCCGTAGCCGAACTCGTTCGCTGCCTCCTCGGTGAACTCTAAAACCGCACGCCCGGTTGCAGTTACCGCGGCACCGAACTCCTTGTCGTACAGCCGAAACCGATCCCACCCCGCTACGCCATATAACGAGTTCATAACGCGCTTTATTGCGCTTTGTTGTCTATCGTAACGAACGTACTCGTAGCTCCCGTGATCTTCCTCGCTCCGGAGCTGTTTGAACCGCTCGCGCTCGGTGAGCAGATCGTCGACCATCTGCCGGATGATTCCATCAGGTTTCCGTCGGAAGTGCGTCCCGTTGGGTGCCCGATAGGTCTCGCCGTCGTACGTCTCGGGATCGACCTTCGTCTCGGGCGAGGCGTTGATCGTGACCATCGACATGGGGTATAGCGACGCCAAGTCGAGCACTGCGACGTTTTCACGCACGCCAGTGATGGGGTCGAAGACGGCACCACCCTCGTAGTCTTCCGTATCCTGGCGGCCCTTCGAGGGCAACACGAACTCGCCGTGAACCTCATGCAGTACGTACATATCGACGACGTCGCCGGGTGTCGGGGCATCTTCGAGTTTGCAGCCGACGAACGCGGCGACCTCGCGCCAGAAGGTGATCACGTCCTGCTGGCGGTCGATCTCGACACAGAGTTCGACGTCCCGGAGGTTGTACTCTAAGAGTTGTTCGGGATCGTCTCCCCACAGATCGCCGATCGATCCCGGATACCGTTCCTTGCCGACGCCGAGTTCGATTTCGCCCACGGCATCGAGCCGATACGAGTCGAGTTCGCTGAATTGGGTACGCTGGTAGGCATATAACAGATCGAAGACGACGCGGCCCTTGACGTTCGGCCCTTGCCAGCCCGAGCGCCAGACCTCGTCGATCCGCGAGAGGCGGTCGGAATCGAGGTTCGCCCCCTCGGCGTTCGCGCCTCCCAGGACCTCCAGTCGATCGAGCAGGTACGGCGCGTCGAAGTCCGCGAAGTTCCAGCCCGTCATGACGTCGGGGTCGCATTCGTTGACGTAACTCACGAAGGCGTCGAGCATCGCTTCCTCCGAGTCGAACGCCTCTACTGAAACGTCGATGTCGCCGTCGTCTATCGGTTCGTATCCCTCCAGGTCGTCGGGGATCGCTCCCTCTCCTGTCGGGGCCTCGTACAACCAGGCGATGTACTCTTCGGCACCGGTATCGTGGCTCGTGAGACAGAGTATCGTCTCCTCGCCCTCTTCGGGAAAACCCGACCGATCGTCGACTTCGATATCGAAGGTCAGCACTCGGGGACTGGCTTCGGCCTCGGTGGCCACGATCTCCTCGTGGTGAACGTCGATAGTGACCCGGTCGTTCCTGTCCGTGTTCTCGGTCCCGCTCGTGCCCCCGTTCTCGCCGTTCGCGCGCCGGTCGGGGACCTGGATGCCGCTTTTGATGTCCTTATCAATCAGCAGACGATTGGGAAAGAGGATGTCGGCTTCGAAGTGATCGAATTCGTCCCTGATCTGCCCGACATCCCGCGGGGTCCGGGCACAGACCTTCGTTAGCGCCTCGCCGCGGATCCCTTCGTATCCGTCCTCGGTGCGCGTGATGACGTCCTTATCGAGTTTCCCGTCGTCGAGCGTCGCAGTGGGCGTATAGAAGTACGGCTCGAAGTCGTGAACCCGCACGTGGACCGAGGGGGCCGTCGGCGGGGCGTCGGGTCGCCGGCCGAAGACGTGGACGATCGGGCGTTCCTCGCGACCGCCCCCCGCGATCGTGTAATCGACCTGCGTGACGCCGATCTCCACCGTGTCGTCGACGGGCGGAAAGCGCTCCTCGTCGAGATCGACGACGCGCGCGTGCTGGCCGCCGTCGCCGGCGACCGCTTCCGCCGCCGTGAGCCCACTCCCCACCTCCGTGAGCTGCGTCTGCTCCATAGCCGAGCCTTCGCCGCCGTCGGTAAAAACACCAATGGTACTCCCCGATCGACCCGCGCTCGCCGGCCGAATCGCCCCTCGAATCGGTACCGGGGACGGCGGCTGACTAACCGATCGGCGATCGGCGACCGACGACGGTCGACCGACGATGACCGGCGACGACGGCCGGTGGTTACGGTCAGTGACCGCTGGGCGGACCGTCGCATCGAAACGAGCCGTCGATACGGCATATATACGTCGCGCGTCGATCGGTCCCACGCTACCCGCCATCTCGCTTACCCCACCCCACAAAGCATTTACCGAGACCTCCGAAAGCGCCGCTATGGTCCCTGAGTTGAACACCCGTCACGCTCGCGACGATTCCACCAGACCCGGGCCGGACGCGTCGAGCGCCGTCGCACGGACCGGTACCTACGCCGAGGGCGACGCCCTCGTCTTCTACGACACCGAGGACCCGCTTGCCTGGCTTCGATCCGACCGGACCTGCCGGCTCGCCGATCGGCGGTAGCGATCGGCTCGATCGGAGGTCCCCGACTCCAGCGAGTCCCGTGCCGGCGTCGAACGTCTTTTTCCAGTGGGGGTTCGATCGAACGTGTGCTCGACGACGACGAGGAGGAGTTCTGGGGGCCGATCGCCGACCCGAAGGAGGGACTCGGTCCCGAGGTCCCTTCGGTTCGCGTCCCCGACGCCACTGTCTCCGACTCCGACGGCGAGGGCGATGCCGACGTTTCGAGCGACCTGCTCGTGACCTTTTGGGGACTCGTCGTCACGCTCAATCTCGCGCTGTTCGCGACGAGCCTCGGGGCGATGCTCGCGTACTTCCGCGGGCAGCTACGACTGGGTGGCGGGCTGTTCGTCCTCGGCGTCGTCGCCTTCGCGTACGCGTACTACAAGTACCGGCGCTACCTCGATCGGTCCGACACCGACGATCCCGATAGCACCGACAGGACCGAGGGCACCGACAGTGCCGGCGACGCCCGCGAGATCGCCGAGGCCGACCGGTAGTTCGAGGTCGGCGGGCTAACCGAAAGGACCGCTATCGGGATCGGGGCCGATTCCCCGCTGACACCACAACCGCTAATCGGTCCCGAGACGTACGAACGATATGGACACGGCTCGTGACGCGAGCGGGAGACGATATCTACTTGTCGAGCGTTCCGCCGAATCGAGTCGGGTGCGCGACCCGCGGACCGGCGAGGAACGCTCCGTCTCGAACGACGACCTCGAACTCGTTGCCGAATCCGCGCTCGAAGCAGTCGGGCGGGCGGTATCGAGCGCCGTTAGGCACGAACTGGACGGCGTTCGTGACGACCGGACGATCGGTTTGCTTCGCGAGATCGGCACCCGCGAACCGGTAGGGGTAGTGACACTGCTCGACGCCTACGACCTGTGTGAAAGCGACCTACACGGAACGGTGGGGGAACTGCGAGCCGCGGGCCTGATCGAACCGGCGGACATCGACGATCCGGTGATGGCAGGCGAGCGCGGCTACCGGACGACCGAAACGGCTCGCGAGGCGTTCCGGAGCCGGGGGAAAGCGGACGAACCGGGCGACGAGAGCGAGTGACGGGAGCGTCTTCTCCCGACGATCTCGATCGCGCCCCTTTTGCCTCGGTCGCGGTGAAAACCCCTTGGCCACGAGGCGATGCTTCGCTCCACCCGAAGCCTCTTATCCGTTAGTTCCATACATCGTACCAATGAGTGATACGGCGGAGGACGTCGAGTTACCGTATAACGACGACGCGCCACAAGGCGAGAAGATCAGCGTCTTAGAGGAGCGCCTCGACGTTCTGGGCGAGGAAAACGAACAGATGCGTGATCGCCTGCTGGACGCGAACGCCGAGAACAACAAGTACCAGCAGAAGCTCGAACGGCTCACCCACGAGAACAAGAAGCTGAAACAATCGCCCCTGTTCGTCGCCACGGTACAGGAGATGGCCGAGGAAGGGGTCATCATCAAACAACACGGTAACAACCAGGAGGCGCTCACCGACGCCACCGACGAGATGCGAGAACGCATCGAGCCGGGTTCCAGGGTCGCAGTGAACAACTCGCTGTCGATCGTCAAGGACCTCTCCGACGAGACCGACGTCCGTGCCCGGGTCATGCAGGTCGAACACAGTCCCGATGTGAGCTACGAGGACATCGGCGGACTCGAAGACCAGATGAACGAAGTGCGAGAGACCGTCGAGATGCCGCTCAAGCAACCAGGAATGTTCACCGACGTGGGAATCACCGCACCGTCGGGCGTGTTGCTTCACGGGCCGCCGGGCACGGGAAAGACGATGCTCGCGAAAGCCGTTGCGAATCAGACGAACGCCACGTTCATCAAGATGGCCGGCTCCGAGCTGGTTCACAAGTTCATCGGCGAGGGGGCGAAACTCGTCCGTGACCTCTTTCAGGTCGCTCGGGACAACGAACCCGCAGTACTCTTTATCGACGAGATCGACGCGATCGCCGCGACGCGCACGGATTCGAAGACCTCCGGCGATGCGGAGGTCCAGCGGACGATGATGCAACTCCTCTCGGAGATGGACGGCTTCGAGGAACGCGGCGAGGTGCGGATCATCGCCGCGACGAACCGCTTCGACATGCTCGATCGCGCGATCCTCCGTCCCGGTCGGTTCGACCGGCTCATCGAGGTCCCCAAGCCCAACGTCGAGGGCAAGGCGCTCATCTTCGAGATCCACACCCGCGACATGAACGTCGCCGAGGACGTCGACTTCGAGACCTTGGCCATGGAGACCGACGACGCGAGCGGCGCGGACATCAAGGCGATCTGTACCGAAGCGGGGATGTTCGCGATCCGCAACGACCGTACCGAAGTCCGTATGGCCGACTTCCAGGACGCCCGAGAGAAACTCGATACCGACACGGAGGAAGTCGAAGTCTCGAAGACCTTCGCCTGAGTTCGCACTCGCGTTACGCTCACACCCGTATTCGGCTTCGTTTCGCCCCAATTTCCATTTCCGCCGTTCCGGTATCGCCGTTCCGCTATTACACACCGTAGCCTCAGCTCCATCGATACGCTTTCGCTCGAAACGGCGGCAGAACTAAGACCGAAGGGAGCCGACCACCAGTATATGGACCTCGGACCGATCGAAGCGCTCGATCACGCCTCCTGGCGCGCGGCTATCGGCACCGCTTTGAGCTACGCGGCGGTCCTGTTGGTGATGTTCGTCCTGGTGTTCGTCGTGCCGTTCGCGATCTTTTCACTGTTTTGAGTGTCCCGTGGGGCCGATCGGTCTCGCTCGCCGGAGCGTGGCCGAGTCGGATGACGTCGCGGATCAAACGATGTCGCCGATCCGCCGGGGTTCGCCCGAGAGCGAGGGGTTCGGGTCGACGATCCGCAGTACCTCGTGGTCGGTGGCTTGGGGATACGGGTGGCCGGTCGCCTCCTCGACGAGCGACCGGTCGAGTCGGAACTCGATTCCCTCGTAGATCACGTCGACGCCGTCGTCGTCGAAGGACAGTACCGTCACGGGTTAGGGCTCCCCTGAAAGCCGCTCATATACGGCCATATCGACGGCACGGCTAAAGCGTCGTTGCCTTCGACCCACCGTGGAACCGGCATGAACGCTCCGGCAATACGCTTATGTACGTGTTCGACCTCCTATTGCGCTAAATGACGAACGGACACGCCTATTGTGAGCAATGCTCGTGGAGCGTATACGAGGAAAACGACGACGAGCGGAGCCGAGCTATGCTCGATCACGCGATCGAGAGCGATCACGACGTCACCGCCGTTGACAGTCATCCGATCGGGAACGCGGGCGACCGAGGCTGGCGGTAAGCGGCCCGCTCGTTCGGCGGACGGTGGCGAGCGTGCCGGTCGAAGCGGCGAGTCACGTAACCGTCGCCGGTCCGGAAGCGATAGAGCGGTACTCGGATAGATTTAATACTCGGCCGCTGTAGCGAACGACCGTGCAACTCCGTTCGGACCCGCTTTCCGAACTCGTCGTTCCCGACGGGACGACCGTCGAGGAACGCGACCTCGTGACCGATCGTGACGTGTTCGTCGGCGGGCAAACTACCGTGGACTTCGGCGTTCGGGGCCGGACGGTGATCGCCGGCGAACGAGTGCGTTTCGGCGGTGACATCGAGGCGGCGGGCGACTGTCGGCTCGATATGTGGTGTGACGTCGCCGACAATGTTCTGGTAGGTGAGGACGCCTACCTCGGCGAGCGCGTCCACGTCGGCGGCCGGCTCATGGTCTCCGGTGACCTGGACATCGGCGACGACGTGTCGATCGACGAGGGCTTCGAGGCGAGCGGCTGGATCGTCATCCGCAACCCGATGCCGACGGTCGTCTTCCTGTTCGTCTACCTCTCGCAGTTGCTTCGCCTCGGCGAGGAGGAAGCCGCCGCCGACGTCTTGGAGGAAGTCACCGAGGCGGAGGCCGAAGCCGAAGGGAACGACAGCGAAGGGAACGACGGCGAAACCGACGTCGAAGACGATGGCGAGGGCGGCGGTAGCGACGGCGACGGGGACGGCCGCGGAGCGCTCGTGATCCCGCGGGGTGGGTACGTCTCCGACGACGCCTGGCGGGTCTCGACGCCTGCCGTCGTGGGCAACGACTGTCGGCTCCACGGCAACCTGCGCGCCGAGTCGATCGAGGCCGGCGAGGACAACGAAATCTTCGGCAGTCTCCGGGCGAAAGAGGACATCACGATCGGCTCGGGAAGCACCATTCACGGCGACGTCACCACCCGTAGGGGTTCGATCGCCATCGCACCCGGCGCGCGCGTGCTCGGGGACGTCGCCTGTGGCGACCTCGATCTGGGTCCGGACGTCACCGTCGACGGGGCGATCCGTGCGCGCGGGGAGGTCACGATCGGCCGGGACGGCGACCCCAAACCCGGCTGAAAGCGAGGCCGACGAATCGGGGACCCACGAGCCGGGAACCAGGGGTCGGAAGCCGAGAACGAGGCCGGGGATCGAAAGGCAGTTGCCGGCGACCGAACTGGGTGGCGTATGCGTTCAGTCGGGTTGGCCGGAAAGCCGAACGCCGGCAAATCCACGTTTTTCAGCGCCGCGACCCTCGCCGAGGCCGACATCGCCAACTATCCGTTCACGACGATCGACCCGAATCGAGGGGTGAGTCACGTCCGGACCGACTGTCCCTGCCTGGATCGCGACGAACGCTGTGGGAGCGAACGCTGTCACGACGGCAAACGCTACGTGCCCGTCGAGTTGCTCGACGTCGCCGGCCTCGTCCCCGGTGCGCACGAGGGCCGCGGCCTGGGCAATCAGTTCTTAGACGCGCTCTCGACCGCGGACGTCGTCTGCAACGTCGTCGACGCCTCCGGCGGGACGAACGCCGAAGGTGAACCGATCGAAACGGGCGAATACGACCCCATAGAGGACCTCGCGTTCGTCGAGCGTGAACTCGACCTCTGGCTCGCGGACATCGTTTCCCGCAACTGGGAGGGTCTCGAACGCGGGTCGCGCGCGCCGGATTTCGATTTCGACGCCGCGCTCGCCGAGTTGCTCATCGATGTCGGCGCGAGCCGTGGGGAGGCGGCCGCAACGCTTCGAAACGTCGAGTATCCGTCCGATCCGGGAGCGTGGGACGAATCCGACACGGAGGCGCTCGCGAGCGAGTTGCGCGCCCGCACGCTACCGATCGTCGTCGTCGCGAACAAAGCCGACGTCGCGCCCGACGGGAACCTAAAGCGTCTCCGAGAAGAAGCCAACCACGTCGTCCCAGCGACGGCGGAGGGCGAACTCGCGCTCCGACGCGCCTCGACGGCGGGCGTCGTCGCTTACGACCCGGGCGACTCCGACTTCGAGGTCGTCGGCGAGATCACGCCCGAACAGGAACGCGGGCTCGACAGGGTTCGAGACGTCATGGCCGAGTGGGGCGGGACAGGGGTCCAAGAAGCGATGAACGTCGCGGTGTACGACCTGCTCGACTACGTTACCGTGTACCCCGTCGAGAACGAGACTCGTTGGACCGACGGCCAGGGGACCACCTTGCCCGACGCCTTTCTCCTCTCGCGCGGCTCGACGCCCGAGGATCTGGCCTACGCCGTCCACTCGGACATCGGCGAGGGGTATCTCCACGCGATCGACGCCCGCTCGGGCCGGCGGGTTTCCGATTCGCACGAACTGGACGAAGGCGACGTGATCAAGGTCGTGAGCACGGCGAAGTAATCATCGGAGCCGGGCGAACCGTCCGACCGGTCAGTGACTCTCTTTGGTGTGTTCGTCCAGCGCGTCTCCGTTTTCGAGGACTTCCCCACAGACGGCACACTCGCCGTGGGCGATCGCGACGTGTTGGCCGAGGCCGGTCGGGGAGTCGAAGCTGAACTCACAGGTCTTGCACTCGAAGTGTTGGGTCGTCGGCATGGAGGTAATCGTTTCCGGGTACGGTATATTCCCTCCGCCTGCGTTCGCCGGGCCGGTAAGAACCAAGCGTTCGTGCGAGCAGGCGAGCTTCCAGCGTCACGCGGTCTCGGCGGGAAGCTACTGAACGATCCCGAGCGCGAAGTACCGGGTAGTGGACCGAGTCCGTTTCGAGCACGAGGACCATCGACGACCGAGCGACGGTCCGAAGCGAGGGATAGCTTCGTCGGGTAGCTAGCGGTAATTCGCCTCAGCGTACGTCCGTTCGTCGACATTCGACGATCGTTTGCACTCGGACTCACTCGAAGGGACGGTACCAGACGGCGACGACGAGCAACGCGAGGAAGACGTACGAACCACGAATCAACAACATCGTCGCGAGTTCCGAGTCCGCACGGCGGGAGACGAGCGCCACAGCGGCGAACGCGAACACCGCGAGGGCGGCGCTCGGCGGGAAGATCGATAGCGTGGCGAACGCGAGCACCACACACAGCCCGGCGGCCATCAGCGCGTAGGCGGTGATCCGTGCGCGCTCGCGCCCGAGGACCACTGCTACTGTTCGTTTCGCGATCGAGCGGTCGTACTCGTAGTCCTTCGCGTCGTCGATGACCTTGATGCCCGACAGCAAGAACACGAACACGGCAGCGAAGGCGACGACGACGAGCGAGAGGTCCCCGGCCTGAACGTAGTACCCTCCCAGGAGGGAGACGGCGATTCCGAGCGGGTAGCCGGTGGTGGCGGTCACGGGGTTCGTATCGAGCTGGGGGGCGTGCAGATACGCGATGAGCCAGGCGGGAAGCGTGAGCAACGCTGCGCCGACGCCGACGAGCCACCAGAGCCCGAGGAGACCGGCGAAGAAAAGCGTCGAGGACGCTACGAGTGCGAGCCGACATCCGGCGGCGGTTATCGGGTGGTCGTCGTCCTCGCCGCGGAGGTGAAAGTCGACGTAGCCGTCCTTGACGTGGGCAGTGTAGAGGGCGAAGAAGATCGTCGTGATGTGGAGGAGTCCTATCAGAGCAGTGAACTCGCGGGCGAGCACGGCACCGAAGGCGGAGGCGGCGAGCGGCGGGAGCATGAACACGGGGTGGACCTGTGAGACGAGCGCCCGCGCGAGTCCCCTCATCCCCGACCCGTGGCGCGCGATCTCCATACAAACGAAGGTGGACGCCCCGGTTGATAAACAGTACGACGGTACGACGATACGACGAGCGATGACCGACGATACAACGAAGGGTGACGTGACGGCCGACGATCGATGACTCGACGACCGACGACCCGGCGGCATGGGCTGTCGGGCGAGGTCACGCCGTCGACCGATCCGGGTTCGCAACGTCTATTCGTCGAAGCGTGGTATCGACGCCCATGACAACGACGCGACCTAATGAAACGGCTGAACCTTGGACCCATGGCGAGGTCGTTGCCAACGGCGTGCGCCTGCACTACGTCGAGGCCGGCGACCCCGACGACCCGCTCGTACTCCTCCTCCATGGGTTCCCGGAGTTCTGGTACGCCTGGCGTCACCAGCTTCCCGCACTGGCCGAGGCGGGCTATCGCGTCGTCGCGCCCGATCTCAGAGGGTACAACACCTCCGAGAAACCGAAGGGCGTCGATGCCTACCGCCTGCGATACCTCGTACGGGACGTCCTCGGATTGATCGACGCGTTCGGCGGCGACGGCGCTGGCAACGACGACACCGGCGGCGACGCGAACGCTAATAGCACGAACGGCGACGACGCGGACAGCGAGGATACGGACGAGGCGGCCGTAAACGACGACGCGAGCCTCCCGCTGTTAGTCGGCCACGACTGGGGCGGGATAATCGCCTGGGAGGTGGCGATCCGCCACCCCGAGCGGATCGAGCGCCTCGCGATTTTGAATGCACCCCACCCCGAGCGATTCCAGCGCGAACTCGGTTCTCTCTCCCAGCTACGGAAATCCTGGTACGCCTTTTTCTTCCAGCTCCCGAGCGCGCCCGAGGCGGCGATCCGCGCGGGCGACTTTCGGGCCCTCTCCCGATTGCTCCGCGAGGACCCGGTACACCCCGCGGCGTTCGACGCCGTCGATATCGAACGGTACAAGGACGCTATCTCGAAACCCGGCGCGCTCACCGCGGCGATCAACTACTACCGGGCGCTCGCCCGCGAGAACCCGCTCGGAACGCTGCGGCGTGCGGTGTTCGGTACTGGCGATCGTCCGCCGGCCCACCGCCGGGTGCGGGTACCGACGCTACTGCTCTGGGGCGAGGAGGATTCGGCGCTTTCGGTCTCGCTCACCGAGGGGCTCGATCCGTGGATCGACGATCTCCGGGTCGAACGCCTGTACGCGAGCCACTGGGTCCAGGCCGACGCGCCCGACGAGGTCAACGGCCTGCTCGTCGACTTCCTCGACGAGAACTGAGCGCATCACGAAGAGCGTACGTGCTGGGTGATATACAGCGGGTGAAGCACGGAGCGCCGAGGCGCCGAGGTGGCTTATCGAACCGCTTCGGTCGCGTTGGCCATCACGTCGAGCGCTTCTTTTAGCTCCGCTTCGCCGGTCGCATAGGAGATCCGGGCGTGGCCCACGCCGCGCTCGCCGAACGCCTCGCCCGGAACGACGATCACGCCGCGATCGATGACTTCCTCGATCCATCCTTCGGGGACGCGAGGCATGACGTAGAACGCGCCCTGGGGCGTCGGGACGTCGAGACCCATCTCCTCCAGACCGTCGAGTACGAGGTCGCGGCGCTGTTCGAAGGATTCGACCATCTCGTCGACGATCCCTTGGGGA
Organism: Halobacteriales archaeon QH_6_64_20; assembly: GCA_003021235.1. Classification (GTDB taxonomy): domain Archaea; phylum Halobacteriota; class Halobacteria; order Halobacteriales; family Halococcaceae; genus PXQR01. The sequence goes on from PXQR01000151.1 coordinate 38,143, forward strand.
CCGGACAGTGCGGCTTCGGCGGCGTACTGTGCGGGTGCGGACGCACACGCCTGGGCGTACTGATGGACCCGTAGCATGCGCTCGATCCGGCGCTCGCTTCCGGCGACCCAGCCGAGTCGCCAGCCGGTCATCGAGTAGCTCTTCGAGCAGGCGTTGACGATCACGACGTTGTCGCTGTCGGCGAACTCCATCGGCGAGCGGTGCTCGCCCTCGAAGACGATGTGTTCGTAGACCTCGTCGGAAATACAGAGCACGTCGTGTTCGTCCGCGATCCGTGCGAACGCGCGCATGTCCTCGGCCGACTGCACAGCACCAGTGGGATTGGCGGGCGAACAGACCACGAACGCCGCCGTGTCCGCCGAAATCGCGTCTTCGACGTCCGCCGGGGCCATCGTGAGGTCCTCGCGCAGAGCCACTGGGTTCGGTTCCCCGCCGGCGATGTGGGTCAGTGCCTCGTAGGAGACGAAGCCCGGATCAGGTATTAGGACTTCCTGTCCGCTGTCGACGTGGGTCTCCATGGCGAGGTGGAGGGCTTCGGACCCGCCGGACGTCGCGATGACGTTCCCGGACGGAACGTCGAGGTCGTTGTCCCGAGCGTGCTTCGCCGAGATCGCCTCCCGGAGTTCGGGGATTCCCTTGTTCGAAGTATAGCCGTCGGTCTCTCCGGACTCGATCGCGTCGATTGCGGCCCGGCGGGCGTGTTCGGGCGTGGGGAAGTCGGGCTGGCCGATGCCGAGGTTGATCGCGTCGGCACCGGCGGCTTCGAACACCTCGCGGATGCCGCTGATCGATACTCGCTCGACGCGTTCCGAAAAAGCGGTCATACCTACTCGCCGAAGCCGACCGACAAAGGCCTTGTTCACCGTCGATCATCGCCACAACCGGCAAAGGTTACTCCCTACTGCGACGCGAGAACGGTGACTTCGAGCGCCGATTCCGGCGATACGTCCCGCTATGCGCGCACGCGAGCCACGCCTTCTCGATTGACCGGCGACTTCGATAGGACCGTTCGTTACCGCAGTGTACGGACGTTTTACGCGTTCGTGCCCTCAGAGTCGTCGATGGAAACGAACTCCAGGAGCGACGCGCGGAGCGTCTCACGACGACGAGTGTTACAAGGGGCGGGTGTCACAACGATCGCCGGCCTCGCCGGTTGTGCCGGCGTTCTCGGCAGTGGCAGCGGCGGTAGCGATCCGATCACGGTAGCGTACATGCCGATCTACCCCGACATGCAGTACTTCGTCATGGAAGAGGAGGGCTACTTCGACGAGATGGGTGTTACTGTCGACGGCCAGCAGTTCTCCGACGGCCCGAGCATCGTCAAGGCGTACGCCTCGGGCGACATCGACGTCGCAATGTTCGGGATCGTCCCCGCGATGATCGTCATCGACCGGGGTATCCCGGCGAAGGTGGTCGCGGCGAACATCAAGGAAGCGATGGGGATACTCGCCCACGAGGAGTTCGCAGCCCTGTGGGACCCCGAGAACGCAGCGCAGTCGTTCGCCCAGTGGGAAGAACGAAAGGGAAGGCCGTTCGATTTCGGCACCTTCCCCGAGGGATCGGTTCCCGATATTCTGTTACGCTACTGGCTCATCGACGAACACGGCCTCGAACCCGGCGTCGCCGCGGACGTCGTCGGTGCCGGCGGCGCGAACGCTGTCTTCCAGGGGCTCGCGAACGGGGAGTTCGACGGGACCTCGATCATGTCAACCCGCCGCCATCACCCTAATGAACGACGACATCCGGGGGACGGAGGCGGCGACCGAGTTCGTCCGCCAGCACCGGCGTGCAACGGAGTTCGTCGAGGCGAACCGCGACAGGGCGGCCGAACACGCGAGCGCGGTCATCGGCGAGCAGTCGCTCTCGATCCCTATGGGCAAGAAGGCAATGGAGTCGCCGCTGTCGAACTTCGTCACGGACCCCCACGAGATCGAAAGCGGGGTCGAGGTCTTCACGGAGTACGCCGCTCGGCTGGGACGAACCGACGCGAAGCTAAGCACCGATCGGATCTTCGATTTCTCGGCGTACGACGAACTGAACTGAGATGAGCACCGAACTCGAAACCGACCTGGACACCGACCTGGGAGGTGAGCGAGGCGGTCGTCGCCTCGTGCTCGGCGCGGTAGGCGTTGCTGGTTTCGTCGCTGTCTGGTGGGTCGCCTCGCTGTTCAACCCCGATTACGTCCTGCCCCCGCCGGACGCCGTCGCACGGACGTTCCTCGGCGAACTGCGCTCCGGCGCGATGGTCGTTGCACTCGCCCAGAGCGTCACCCACTGGCTCCCCGGGACGATCGTCGGGACGGTCCTGGGTATTGCGCTCGGCGTCACGCTCGCGTACAGCGACCTCGCGGACGACGTCGCGGCACCCATCGTCCGGTTGCTTCGTCCGATACCGCCGCTCGCGCTCATCGGCTTCGCCATCGCGTGGATCGGCATCAACGACGGTGGCGCGGCCTTTATTATCGCGGCTGGAGCACTCTGGATCAACTACTACGCCGCCTACGGGGGCGTCGATTCGGTTCCCGACGAGTTCGTGGACGTGGCGCGTTCGCTCGGGGTCACCTCCGACCTGGAACTGGTTCGGAAATCGTGCTCCCCGCTGCGTCGTCGGAGATCCTCACCGGGATCCGAACCGGCATCGGGCGCTGTTGGATGATCATCGTCGCAGCGGAGATCTTCGGCGTTCCCGGCATCGGCCGGAAGATCCTGACCGCCTCGAACAACCTGGCGGTCGACGTCGTCATCGCGTACATCCTGCTGATGAGCCTCGTCTACCTCGTGCTCGATACGGGCGTCGAGGCGATCCAAAAACGGGTGCTAGCGTGGCGCTAAGCGGTTCGGACGAGTCGGCGCGAGTCACGGTCGCGGGCGTCTCGAAGACGTTCGACGGCGATAGCGGACTCGTCCGAGCGCTCGACGACACTGAGTTCGAGGTCCGTGACGGCGAGTTCGTCTGTATCGTCGGCCCCTCCGGCTGTGGGAAGACGACGCTGTTTCGAATCATCGGCGGGCTCGACCGCCCGACGGACGGCGAAGTGTTGTTGTCGGGCGAGCCGGTGACCGGACCGACGCCGGATCTGGGCATCGTCTTCCAGGAGTATCACCTGTTCCCGTGGCGCACGGTTCGGGGGAACGTCGCGTTCGGGCTCGAACAGATGGAAGTCGACGAGGCGACCCGGCGCGAGCGGATCGACGAGATGCTCCGGCTCGTCGGACTGGAAACGTCGAGCGAGGTGTACCCCTCACAGCTCTCGGGCGGTATGAAACAGCGGGTCGCCATCGCCCGTGCGCTCGCCGTCGACCCCGAACTCCTGCTCATGGACGAACCCTTCGGCAGCGTCGACGCCCGGACCCGCGAGATGCTCCACGGCGAACTCCTCGACGTGTGGGCCGAGACCCAGAAAACGATACTGTTCGTCACCCACGACGTCGAGGAATCGATCACGCTCGCCGATCGCGTGATCGTGATGGCCGCGAACCCCGGTCGTATCCGCGAGGTAGTCCCCGTCTCGCTCGATCGTCCGCGCGAACGAACCGACCGTGACTTCGTCGAACGGGTCGAGTACGTCCGCGGCCTCATCGGCGAGTAGCCGCGGGGTCACTTCAGCGGTGGGTCGTTGGCTCCGTGAAACCGGATCAGTCCCGCTCGGGCTGTTCCTCGTGTGCGTCGAAGGCGTCTTCGAGCGTATCGACGTGGCCCTCTAAGGTCCAGAGCGCCGCGTCGGGATCGACGTAGCCCTCGTCGTACTCCTCGTAGACCCGCCGTGCGTTCCGGAGGAAGTTCCCCACCGCCGATTCGAGATCCGTACCGTCAGTACCACCGTCGGGTCCGGTACTGTCGTCGCGCCCGTCGTCGTCCGACTCATCGGTCCCGGTCATAGCGGGTAATCCGCCTCCGTCCCACATCGGGGCGTCGATTCACGACGGGCAGGACGCGACGCCACGGTCTCCGAATTAGGCCGTTCCCAGCCGGAGTTCGATGCCGTCGGGATCGGTCACGACCGTCCGTTCACCCCCGCGGTCGACCGTGTGCCCGCGCTCGGCGAGGCGTTCTGCGACCCGATCGAGCGTCTCCCCGCCGGGGAGGACGAACTCGAACCACGCGAGGCCGCGCCCGTCGCTCGCGGGTTCGCTCCGGGCGTTCCAGGAGTTGAGCCCGAGGTGGTGGTGGTACTCGCCGGCGGCGAGGAAGGTTCCTCCCTCGCCGTAACGCGCTCGCACTCGGAGACCGAGACCGTCGACGTAGAACCCCTCCACACGGGCGAGGTCGATCGATTCGAGGTGGACGTGACCGATCGTCGTCCCGGCGGGCGCGCGGGTCTCGCTATCGGCGTCCGCGTCAGTACCCTCGGTGATGTCGCCGCTGTCGTCGCCTTTGTGAGAGTTCGTCGGCCGTTCCCCGTCCGCGCGTGAGAGATCACTGAGGTCGAGCGGGAGGGTGTCGATATCGACGGTCCCGTCTTCGGCCTGTGGCCACTGCTCGCGCGGACGGTCGCAGTACAGTTCGACGCCGTTTCCCTCCGGATCGCGGAGGTACAACGCCTCGCTGACGTTGTGATCCGAGGCTCCCGAGAGTTCGTACTCGGAGGCCTCGACCCGTGCCAAGCGATCGGCGAGTGCCGCCCGGTTGGGGTACAAGAATGCGACGTGAAAGAGTCCGGCTTCCTCGGGGGCACGTTCGGGGGCGTCGGGTACTTCCTGTAGTTCGAGGAGCGCCGAGCCATCGATCCCTAACTGGACCTGATTTCCCTCGCGGGTCGCTTCGAGACCGGTGACTTCCCGATAGAAGGGCACGACGCGATCGAGCGACCCTACGCGAAGCGCGACCCGACCGGGGTGTGCCGATGCGGACAGGGTGTCGGACGTATCCGAACTCATAGCCTGCGTACGCCGCCGGTAGCTAAAGCCGTGTCCGTTCCTTTCCCCTCCCTCTTGCCGGTCGCCTGTTTTCAGGACGGCTCTGCGTCACCGAGGCGGACCTGTGTCGAGCGCCCGATCAGCTCCTCGAAATCGATGCCCTCGGCGACGGCCGTCTCGCGTTTCACCCGGTAGTTGCCGCCGTCAGTCGTATAACAATCGGCCGGATGGAAGAAGTACCACGGCTCGCGGTCGAAGCGCACGGCAATACGCGGTTTGGCCCCGAAGTTCCGCGCGAAGTAGACGAGCGCTTCTACCTCTTCTCCCGAGAGGTAGATCGGGTTTCCCGAACTCGATTTGGCCTCGATGGCATAAAAGAGCGGTTCGTCATCAGCGTTGCCGTCCTCGTCGCTGGTGTCGCTGTTGTCGCCGTTCTCGCTGTTCTCGTCGTTGTCTCCCTTGCCTGCGCGAGCCGACCGATCCGCACGGCCCGCGAGCACGTCGGGCAGTTCGCGATCGGTAGCGCTCCCGCTCGCCGGGGCGCGCATGACTGCAAAGCCCGCCTCGTCCAGTTCGTTCACCAACTCGCGTTCCCTGCGGTCGCCCTTTGGATTACCGGGCATCACGAGTCACCCACAGCGATCCGAGCATGAAGCGTACTGTCCCTTCCCAGCACTTAAACGAGCGGGAAGCACAGTGAATGTAGTCGGCAGGCGAGCGAGTCGAACAGGACGTCTACGTGCCGTGATCCCAGGAGTCGAGGTATTCGGTTTGGGCGTCCGAAAGCGAGTCGATGTCGATCCCTTCGGTGGCGAGTTTGATCTCGGCGACCTCCCGATCCAGTTCGTCGGGAACGTCGTGGACGCCCGGGTCGTATCCTTCGCCTTCGATTAATTCACGGACACAGACCGCCTGAATAGCGAAGGATTGATCCATGACTTCTGCGGGGTGACCGAGCGAGAGCGGGCCTGCGAGGTTTACCAATCGACCGGAGGCGAGCACGTTCAACCGGGGGCCGTCGGGTAGTTCGTACTCCTGTACGCCCGGCCGAACTTCACGCGTGCCGACCGCGAGGTCCGACAGTGCGTCGAGGTCGATCTCGATGTCGAAATGGCCGGCGTTCGCGAGCAGTACGCCGTCTTTCATCTCCTCGAAGTGCTCGGCGGTGATCACGTCGCGATTGCCGGTAGTGGTGATGAAAACGTCCCCGCGGGTAGCGGCTTCGGCCATCGCCAGTACGTCGTAGCCTTCCATGTGGGCTTCGAGCGCGCGGCGCGGATCGACTTCCGTGACGACGACGTCCGCGTTCTGTCCGGCGGCCTTCTTTGCGACGCCCCGGCCGACATCGCCGTAGCCCGAGACGACGACCGTCTTCCCCGCGAACGAGAGATTCGTCGTCATCGCGATGTTCGCGAGCGCCGATTCCCCAGTGCCGTGGACGTTGTCGAACAGCCGCTTCATCGGCGTGTCGTTGACAGCGAACATCGGGTACTGTAGTGCGTCGTCGTCGGCCATCGCCTGGAGCCGGGTGACGCCCGTCGTCGTCTCCTCACAGCCGCCGACGATGCCCTCGATGAGGTGTGGGTACTCCTCGTGAATGCGAAAGACGAGATCGCCGCCGTCGTCCACGGTGATCGTCGGCTCGTGGTCGATCACGGCGTCGATCGCTTCGTAGTACGTCTCGTCGTCGACGTCGTGCTTCGCATACGATGAAATCCGGTCATGGGCATCGAGCGCGGCGCTCACGTCGTCGTGAGTCGACAGCGGGTTACAGCCGGTGATCGCCACGTCCGCGCCGGCTTCGGCGAGGGTTTCTGCGAGCACGGCGGTCTTGGCCTCGACGTGCATCGCCATGCCGACCCGCTGGTCGGAGAGATCGAGGTCGTCGCGCAACGCGGCGAGGATCGGCATGTGTTCGCGCGCCCACTCGATCTTCGTCCGCCCGCTCTCCCGGGCCTCGTCGGGATCGTCGAGTCGTTCGGTGATCGTCGCAACGGTCATAGCTCTCCGGAAGGCCATCACGGTCTAAACGCTGGCGAAGTCGGGCGATCCGACCACTGGAGTCGATCGCTTTCTCACAACTGAGCCAGACGATTGTGTTCTGCAGTTCTCGTACAATCCGGCGAATACCGTAGATATCGATGAGCAGCTCTGAGTCGCTCTCAGCGACAGAAGAGACGGTCCGAGACCTCCGTGTGTGCTGGGAGTGTGTCGACTCCCTCGCTGTGCTGAGTCCCTCCACTACGAGGCATTGCCGGTATGATACTTTCCGTTTCGACTCCGTATCGCCATACCTCATGGAGAACAACGACTGCGCTAATAGTGCCGAGTAGGGAGATCATCGGAGCATCAATAAGTAAAGGCGGTCCGTTTAATAGCAAGATGACCGCTACCGAGAAGCCGTTCTCCGAAATCAAAGTCATCGACCCCGAAAAGCTGGTTGAACTCGAAATTCCGGAGGGAAAGGAGATCGAGTACAACGAGTTTCTCGACCTGTTTACTGACGCAGATGACCACAAGGAGCAATAATTTCTCTCGAGTGGAATCTTCTCGACCCCGGTTACAGGTAGGCCACCTGATCGACATCGTCGTTGAGTTCTGTCTCGTACTGCTGGAAGCGATCTTCGAACCGTCGGATAGTGCCGACCTTTGCACTCTCCAGCTTTCTTTAGGTGGTAGGGATTTCAGTAGAGTCTCACGGAGTTAGTGCTGATTCCTGAATCTCGTCAGCAGTTTCATATGCCTGTCTAACAATGTCCTTGATCCATATGTACTCGTATGTGCTCACTCGACCGAGATTGAACATACTCTCGTACTCGCTCAATTCGCTGTTGAGCGTCTCGAACTTCTCGATTTCCTCCGTTACTGGTAGTGGGTACGCCCGAGGAGCCCTTCGTATCTCGGACTCTTCGATCTCTCCGTTGATTCCTTGCTCATCAAAGAAGGACCGCATGTACTCCTCGAACCATCCTTGCTCGTTTGACCAGAGTTCCTCGTCAGTGAAACAGGGGAACTCGATCGTCAGGATGTATTCGTCGTCGTCCAGCGATTGATCGACGAAATCATAATCGGTGACCCTTGTAAACTCGTAATCATTGGGAAAATAACCCCAACTTACATGCGAGGGAAAGGGCCGCTCGGAGAGCCGAACTCGTATTCCCAGAATGATCATACTTCGGTAGTTGAGCTCGATATCGGCGTTATCAACGAGAATACTGGGGTCGATCGTGCTGACAAACAGATCGCTTCGGACCTCG
>PXQR01000152.1 GCA_003021235.1 Halobacteriales archaeon QH_6_64_20
GCCCTGAGCCGCCGGTCACCAGTAGGGTGTCCGCCATACAGGCGCGACGCCCCTCGCCGTCAAGAACCCCCGGCTATCGGCGTGCCCGTCGTCGGGAGCGAAGGTGCCGATCGGAATCGTCGAGCACCGTGACCGATCGATCACGATCGGGGCGATTAGGCTATATTGCCGGAGACCCTTGGTTCATATATGGAATGGAAGACCGACTGGGGTCTGCGCGGGCGGATGGGCCTGACGATGTTCCTACTGTTCGGGCTGTACATCGTCTTCATCGCCGCGTTGAGCCTCTATACGACGAACATCCTGTTCATCGTGCTCGTCATGGGCGGCTTCATGGCCGCACAGTACTTCTTCAGCGATCGGCTCGCGCTCTATAGCATGGGGGCGAGCGAGGTCAGCGAGCAGGAGTACCCCGAACTCCACGCGACGATCGGCCGGCTCGCCCAGCAGGCCGACCTCCCGAAGCCGAAGGTAGCAGTCGCCGACTCGCGCGTGCCGAACGCCTTCGCGACCGGCCGGTCGCCGAGCAACGCGACCGTCGCCGTCACCGAAGGCATCATGAACACGCTCACCCGCGAGGAATTAGAGGGTGTGCTCGCCCACGAACTCGCCCACGTCAAGAACCGTGACGTCATGGTCATGACCATCGCTTCCTTCCTCTCGACGATCGCCTTCATGATCGTCCGGTGGGGCTGGCTGTTCGGCGGCGGCCGGAACCGCGAGGGCGGCGGCGGTGGCGTGATCGCCGCGATCGTCGCCTCGCTAGTCGTCTGGATCATTTCGTTTTTCCTCATCCGGGCGCTCTCGCGCTACCGCGAGTACGCCGCCGACCGGGGCGGGGCGATCATCACGGGCCAGCCATCGGCGCTCGCCTCCGCGCTGATGAAGATCGACGGCCGGATGGACAAGGTACCCGACGACGACCTGCGCGAACAGTCAGAGATGAACGCGTTCTTCATCATTCCGATCAAGAGCGGCGTCGTCGGCCGCCTGTTCAGCACCCATCCCTCCACCGAGAACCGCATCGAACGCCTCCGGGAGATGCAGCGCGAACTCGAAGGTTCGACCCGAACAGTGCCGGCGGTATCCTGGCCGTGATCTTCGGGTTCGGTCTCCTCATCTCGCTCGCGAGCGAAGCCCCGCTCGTCCTGCTCGGTCTCGGAACGTTGGTGTTCCTCGCGTGGGCGGGAACACGCCTGGACGTGTTCGATACCGACGGCCAAGCGGAGCAAGTCGAAGACCGCGACCCCCTCAAAGTGCTTCAGGAACGCTACGCTCGGGGCGAGATCTCCGAGGAGGAGTTCGAACAGCGGCTGACGACGGTACTCAATGCGGACGAACTGGCGGGCCGAGACGTAGTGAAATCGGACCGCGATCGCGATCTCCTCACCGAGCGGACGTAGCCCATAGCCGACGGGACTTTTTATCTCACCGAATTCAATAACAAGCATGGGACTGCTCGACGGAATCCGGTCGGCGCTCGGACTACGCGCGGAGGCCGATTCGACCCGCGACGCCGACCCCGAGGACCTGTTCGGCATGAGCACCGCACACCTCACGATGGAAGCCGACCTGGGCTACGACTCGGGCGAGACCGCCGCCCTGTGTTTCGCGTCGGTCGACAGCACCGACTTCCGGAGCGCGGTCGAGGAAGTCGAGGAGATCCTCGAAGCCGGCGAAGTCGAGACCGGCACTCGGGCTCGCTTCGTCGACGATTCGCATGGGTACGACTGGGTCGTCCTGGAGGACCCGGACTTCGAGGACCTCGTCACTAGCGTCCATTTCGCCGCCGATACGCTTATCGAGCGCGGCTACGGTTCGCGCCTGCTCGCCGCCCTCTTTGCCTTCGAGCAGGACGGCCAGACGGTTTATTGGGTCTATTCGTTCCGCCGCGGGGCGTACTACCCCTTCGCGCCGACGGGGAGCCACGATCGCGACTCGGGCACCGAGTTCAAGCTCGACAGCGTGCTCGACGGCGAACTCGGCGTCGAATCGGACAAGGAGTACTGGTACCCGCTCTGGCCGGACCGTCCGGGCGGCCACCCCTGGCAGTAGCGAATCGGTGGGCCAGTCCTCAAGTCGGTGCTTCGAGAATATCACTTTCGGCCCCGTAGCATCGACGTTCGTCCTGCTCCGTCGGCTCTCTCGTCGCCTCGCCGTCCGTGTTCCTCTCGTCGACTCGTTCATATCGCCTTGCTCTCGATCGGTTTTCACTTCCACCAGGCTGTGAACGAGGCTTTATATGACAGGGGGAGATAGATAGGACGTATGGCGACGACCGCAGACTTAGAGACCCTGCCGGGCGTGGGTCCGGCGACGGCCGACAAGCTCCGTGACGCAGGCTTCGAGTCCTTTCAGAGCATCGCGGTAGCGAGCCCGGGCGAGTTGTCGAATACGGCGGACGTCGGCGAATCGACGGCGGCGGACGTCATCAGTGCCGCTCGGGACGCCGCGGACGTCGGCGGGTTCGAGAGCGGCGCGGACGTGCTTCGTCGCCGCGAGGAGATCGGCAAACTCACCTGGGGGGTCGAAGCGGTCGACGACCTCCTGGGAGGTGGGGTCGAAACCCAATCGATCACCGAAGTCTACGGCGAGTTCGGTGCCGGCAAGTCCCAGGTAACCCACGAACTCGCCGTGACCGTCCAGTTGCCCGAGGAACACGGCGGCCTCGAAGGTCGGGCGGTCTTCGTCGATTCGGAGGACACCTTCCGGCCCGAGCGCATCGACGACATGGTCCGCGGACTGTCCGACGAACGGATTCAGGCCGCGATGGACCAGCGCGAGATCGAGGGTACGCCCGACGACGAGGAGGCCATGGAGGCGCTCGTCGAGGCCTTCCTGGATAAGATCCACGTCGCCAAGGCCTTCAACTCGAACCACCAGATCCTCCTCGCCGAGAAGGCAAGCGACATCGCGAGCGAGTACGACGACACCGACTGGCCGGTGCGGATGGTCTGTGTGGACTCGCTAACCGCGCACTTCCGCGCGGAATACGTCGGTCGGGGTGAACTCGCTCCGCGCCAGCAGAAACTCAACAAACACCTCCACGACCTCGCGCGGGTCGCGAACCTGCACAACGCCGCGGTCGTGGTGACCAATCAGGTCCAATCGAACCCGGATTCGTTTTTCGGCGACCCCACCAAACCGATCGGCGGCAACATCTTGGGGCACAAATCGACGTTTCGTCTGTACCTGCGGAAATCGAAGGGGACGAAACGGATCGTTCGTCTCGTCGACGCGCCGAACCTCCCCGATGGAGAGGCCGTCATGCGCGTCGAAAACGGCGGTCTGATGGCCGAGTAGCGCGAATTGCCCTTCCCGTCGGTTCCCTTCGGTCTCCCTCACCGCTGTCGTCACGTCCACGTCTTGTTTCCCTTCGTCCGTCAGTACGTCTACCGGCCGAGCACTCGCTCGTCGCTGTCCGTTCGACAACGCTCGAAAAACCGGGCCGCTGGTGTTCCGTTGCCCTCTTCCCCCGCTTACCCTGCCGTGACGCGCCCGCTCCACTCGGTGTGTGTATGTCGAAGGTGACGACGCAACGGCGCGTCGTCTGCCGGACCGATCTCGAACACCTCGTCGCAGAACGGACACTGTTTGTACACCGGCATAAAATTCTTGTGGCCCATGTGAGTTATAAATGATTTTGAGGTTCACGTACCGGTAGCGTATGTGTACGTGAGCTGGATGTCGGAAGATTGATGTTAGTGATACGACCCGGTCCGTCCCGCTGGTCGTGCGTCCTTCCTCGGTGCCCTGTAGGAGACCTTTCGATGCAGGCCAAAAGTACATTCGCTCCACCCGAGTGAATCCGGTATGGAGCGGATCGATCCTGCTACCGGCGACGCGCTCGAACCGATTCCCGACACTTCCGAGGAGGAGATCGACGCCGCGCTCGATCGCGCGGCCGAGACCTTCGAGACCTGGCGTGAGCGGCCGATCGGCGAACGCCAGCGGTTGCTCGCCGCGGCCGCCGACGTGCTCCGCGAGAACACCGAGGAGTACGCCGAGTTGATGACCCGAGAGATGGGAAAGCCGATCTCGGGCGCTCGCTCGGAGGTCGAGAAGTGCGCGTGGGTCTGTGAGTACTACGCCGAGCGCGCCGACGAGTTCCTCGCCGACGAGGTGTTCGGGAGCGACCCCGAGACTCGGACGTTCGTCTCCTACGAACCGCTCGGCCCGGTGATGGTGATCATGCCCTGGAACTTCCCGTTCTGGCAGGTCTTTCGCTTCATCGCTCCGCACCTGACCGCCGGTAACGTGGGCCTCCTCAAACACGCTTCTAACGTTCCCGGCTGCGCGCAGGCGATCGAGGACATTCTCCTGGAGGCGGGCTATCCCGAAGGGGCCTTCCAGTCGCTCATCGTCGGGTCGGACCCGATCGAGGGCGTCATCCGCGACGACCGGGTAACGGCCGCGACGCTTACCGGAAGCGAGGGTGCGGGCCGCGCGGTCGCCGAAACCGCCGGCAGCGAGATCAAGAAATCGGTGCTCGAACTCGGCGGGAACGACCCCTTCGTCGTGCTTCCCGACGCCGACATAGAGGCCGCCGCCCGGGTCGGCGCACAGGCTCGGACGCTCAACTCCGGCCAGTCCTGTATCGCCTCGAAACGCTTCATCGTCCACGAGGACGTTTACGACGAGTTCTTAGCGGGGTTCGTCGAGGAAATGGACGCCCTCTCGGTGGGCGATCCGACCGAGGAAGACACCGACATCGGTCCCCAAGCCAGAGCGGACCTCGTCGAAGACCTCCACGATCAGGTCGAACGCACGATCGAGGAGGGCGCGACCTGCGAACTCGGCGGCGAGCCCCTCGATCGCGAGGGCTTCTATTATCCGCCGACGGTGCTTACCGACGTTCCACACGACTCGGCGTCGGCCTGCGAGGAGGTCTTCGGTCCCTCCGCGGCGGTCTTTTCGGTCGCCAACGAGGCGGAAGCCATCGAACTCGCGAACGACATCGACTACGGACTAGGAGCATCGGTCTGGACCGAGGATTTGGAACAGGGTGAGCGCGTCGCCCGCGAGATCGAGGCGGGCATGACCTACGTCAACCAGTTAGTGAAGTCCGATCCGCGCCTTCCCTTCGGCGGTGTCAAAGATTCCGGCTACGGGCGCGAACTCGCGCGTCCCGGCATCCGCGAGTTCGTGAACCGGAAAACGGTGTGGGTCCAGAGCGCGGACGCCAACTGATCGACTCGGCTACTGCCCACGTTCGCCGCTCGAAAGCCGACTCGGTATCGACGGTACGGAACTCGACCTCTTCAGTTCGGTGAACCCCTCGTGTTCCTCAACCTCGACTATCCGGAGGAGTTCCTGCACGTCGTCTCGCTGGATGCGTTCGGGTCGTAGTCGTCGTTAGTCATCTCCCGGTCGATCAGTGCCGCCGCGAACATAGAGGGCAACGAACGATCGGCCCGGGCTTTCGTCTCGACCTCGTACCGGCTTCCCTCGCCGCCGATGACGAGCTTCGCGCCCGCGAAGATACTTAGGTAGTGTTCGGGAAGGGGACGGTGCGGCGAGCGCGCGGACGAGGGCACGACGGAAACACAAGTTTAAGCCCGCAGGAGCGATACCAAGCCAGTATGGGAAAGAAATCGAAGGCGAAGAAGAAACGACTCGCGAAGCTCGAACGGCAGAACTCCCGCATCCCGGCGTGGGTCATGATGAAGACCGACCTGGAAGTGCAGCGCAACCCCAAGCGGCGTAACTGGCGGCGGAGCGACACGGACGAATAATGAGCGCGAGCGACTTCGAAGAGCGCGTCGTCACCGTGCCCCTACGCGGGGCGAACGATCGGGCGAGCCACGAGCGCGCCGATCGCGCGGTGAAGATCGTTCGCCAGCACCTCGCGAAACAGTTCAGGGTCGAGCTCGAGGAGGTACGCCTCGATGCGTCGATCAACGAGGCGATCTGGGCGCGCGGCCGATCGAACCCACCCCGAAAACTCCGGGTTCGGGCGGCGCGCTTCGAGGAAGAGGGCGAGCGGTTCGTCGAAGCGGAACGCGCCGGGTAGCGGTGCTCCGTACGGTTTTCGCCGGATCGGCGTACGTCGGGGTGTTCGCGCGAGCGACCGACGAGTTCCTGCTTACCAGGCCCAACACCGACGCCGACCTGGTCGAGGCGCTCGGCGAGGAACTGTCGGTTCCCGCGATCGAGACGACGATCGGCGGGTCCGGCACTATCGGCGCGCTCGTCGCCGGTAACGGGAAGGGGCTAATCGTGAGCGGTCGGCTCACCGACGACGAGCGCGCATACCTCGAAACGGAGACGTCGATACCGGTCACGGCGCTTCCCGGAACGATCAACGCCGCCGGGAACGTCGTGCTCGCGAACGATTACGGCGCGCTCGTCCATCCCGACGTCCCCGAGGAAGCCACGGAAGCGATCGAAGCGGGCCTCGGCGTGTCGGTCGAAAGCGGGTCGCTCGCGGACGTCGGTACTGTGGGAACGGCGGCGGTGGCGACCAACAGGGGCGTGCTCTGTCACCCGAAAACGAGCGACGCCGATCTGGATTTCGCCGAGGAAGTCCTGGGAGTGCCCGCCGACATCGGGACGATCAACTACGGCGCGCCGCTGGTCGGATCGGGGCTTCTCGCCAACGAACACGGCTACGTCGCCGGCGAGGACACGACGGGCCCGGAACTCGGGCGGATCGAGGACGCGCTCGGCTACATCGAGTGAGAATCGACTCGAAAAGCGAACGGTGTCCAGTTCGACAGTTTTCCCGAAAACGAACTGCTGAAACCGTTTAGGAAGCCCCCGGGCGCTGGACTCGGGGGCTCATTGTCGCTCAAAAGACCGCGCGGGTGGTCAGCGTAACTTTTGAACATCTGGAAGGAACGTCTCGGTCCAGTCAACTGCGAAGCTCAGCTGATGGCTCAAGCGGAGGAACGCCTCGGTGAGAAACTCACGGAAGTAGTCTTTGGTCTCGAAGATCGTCGGTGAAGTCTCTCGTTTGATAGCTTCCCAGAGCGGTTCGATCGCATTCAGCGTCGGCGAGTACGGCGGAATGAAGACGAACTCGATGGCGAGTTCGTCGACCCGGTCCTCACGAACTATCAGGTGAAGACTGCAGCATAACGTCTCGAAGCGGCCAGATACAGTGAGAGCGTGAGTTTCACCAATTGTTACTGCACCACCACCGAGGTGGGACACAAACTACTTAACTCAGGCGCTCATAGCGCTTCGAAGTACGAGGTACGATGCCAAGCTACCATACCGAGTTAGCAAATCCTCAACCGCCCGGAGGTATGGCCACTGGGAAAGCTCGTCATCTCTCTGGGGAGAAGTACCTGCTGGCGGGTGTGTTCACTAATGTAAGAGGTCACCTCAGGATTGAACAAAGCCATAATGGGATCAATTGGCACGTCATTGATGAAGCCGCCGTGCCGGAGAACCGACCGATCCGTCTCGTCTCAGAAGCAATATGTGAATACGCTCGTGCCGTATAT